>JBJKPN010000176.1:0-32194 GCA_046706365.1 Candidatus Kryptoniota bacterium
GTCGGGTCGCCGATTTCATATACGAGCTGTTCCTTGATCGTGTCGACAGAAACCAGCCCGCCTGTACCATTATGCTTGGTGATGTAAACCGTACCGTCGGAGTGAGCTTCGGCGATTGGGAACCCTATGTTTGCGAGATCAGGGACACTTTTCCAGTCCTTCAGGTAATTCCCTCCCGATGACTGTCCTCCGCATTCAAGTATATGGCCGGCCACAATACCGGCCGCCAGTTTGTCGTAGTCACTCTCCTTCCATCCGAACTCGTATATCATCGGAGCAAGAGTGAGACCGGTGTCGGTCGCACGACCGGTGAGCACTATTTGAGCGCCGTCTCTCAAGGCCGCCGCAATAGGAAAAGCTCCGAAATACACATTTGCGCTTTGCAGGCGATTCCGTACCAATTCAAGTCGGTCGCCCGTGTCCATATTACGAAGTTCTGTTCCCTGCTTCATCAGTCCGTCGATCTGTCCGAATATGTCATCCCCGAGTACAACACCTATCTTAAGTCCCTTCACTCCAGATTTTCTCGCGATCTCATAGATAGCGTCCCGGCATGCCACCGGATTTACTCCCCCTCCGTTCGTAATGACTTTGATATTCTTCTCCACGACAAACGGAAGAATCTTTTCAATTACCGGAATAAGGTCCTTCGCGTATCCGAGTTTCGGGTCGCGAGATTTTTGCTTCTGAAGTATGGACATCGTTACCTCGGCGAGGTAATCCATAACGAGATAGTCGACAGGACCTTTGCTCACCTGCCAGTAAGGGGCTTGCGGGAGATCTCCCCAATACCCTTGCCCCGAAGCAATCCGAATTGGTTTCTCTTCCGACCGTGATATACTTTCCAAAGCTGTTTTCACGTACTCCCTCGGTTTTGATAAGGAAAGGCTTATAATTCGTCAAAAATTTAACAGTTGGCACGGGGATTTCCTAAGAGATCGGGCTTGGCCAGCAAGGAGAAACCAGAGAGCCAGTTTGTTTCACGGGGGAAACCGGCATAACAAAAGCCCGCGTTTTTAGCGCGGGCTTTTGCACGTTTGACCTTTGAACCCACTTGAGAGGAGGGTGTGGAGGAAATCAGTTCACCACACCTGCACAAGCGCGAAAGCAGCGGAAGTGTTACACACCTTCCTTGATACCTGCCGCAGTCCTTTCTTCCTTTGTCATTTCGAATACCAGATTGAAGAGCTTCTCAGCCGCTTCGCTCAGCGTAACCTTTCGGCGCGCCATGACGCGCTTGGCGACTTCCACTGCCTTAGGAATCCTGTAGGTTGTCAGCCCGTCGAGGCCTCCGCCCCACGCAAAGGCCGGAACATATTTTGGCGGCAATCCGGCGCCGTAAACGTTGCAGCAGACGCTCACTACCGTTCCGGTATTGAACATTGAATTGATGCCGCACTTCGAGTGGTCGCCCATTGTCAGCCCGACGAACTGCGATCCTGTGTCGACAAGGCTTCCGTCGTTGTACACTTTGACATTGCCGTAGTCGTTCTTCAAATCGCTGTTGTTCGAATCCGCACCGATGTTTACCCATTCTCCCAGGTAAGCATGCCCGATGAAACCCTCGTGCTGCTTGTTGGAAAATGCGTGTATGATCGACTCCTCTACCTCGCCACCGACTTTGCATGTCTCGCCTATCGTGGTATTCTCGTAGATCTTTGCCGCAACCTTGACAAGGCTGTTCTCACCCAGGTATGCGGGACCTTCGATGACGGCGTTCGGCATCACTTTGGCGTTCTTGTCGATGTAGATAGGTCCGCCTTCTGCGTCGAGGACAACACCGGGTTTCACCTTTGCCCCTTCTGCGATGTGAATCTGGGAAGGGTTCATAAGGTGAACTCCATCATATACCTTTCCAAGAATCTGAGGCTTGCCGTTTGTAAGGATCTGGAAATCCGTGACCAACTGGGATCCGTTGTGATGGATCAGCTCCCACGGATACTTAACTATGGCCACGTTGGTCATATCTTCCTTTTTGATCCCTGCAAAATCACCGGCTGAGAGGACCTTCTTGGCGATGGATTTCTTCAGAGCCTCTAGAACTTTGCCGGATACCCAGGCAGCGACTACCGTGTCTCCGCTGACAAATTGTACGTCGCTCCCTGTATACTCTAGATTTTTGGCCAGGGCCGCGTCAAAAAGAAGTCTGCCGTTGGCAAACAGAACACGGTCTGCTGCTGCCGGAATTTCGTTCACTGAAACCCGGGGGTACTTTTCTTTAACAACCTCCTTGAGGTAGTCGCGGACGTGCAGCACAACAACATCGCCAGGAAATACCCGGGCAATCTTCTCTCGCAGCGACGTAATGCCGCACTTCAAATCATACACCGGACGAAAATGAACAAGGGGCATCAGCTTCTTGTAGTACTCATCCTCAAAAATGCAAATGTGCATGTTATTCCTTTTTCATGTAGTTAAAGGTTACATACGATTCCGGTAAAAATGCGCCTTGGCGGATGGTCATCCGTAAGTGACAAACTCGGCAGCCAACTTAGTAGCAGCCTTCTTGTCTGTCAGTATGATGGCCTTCCTGTGCAGCTGAAGTGCCGAGGCGGGGCACATCGCAGTGATCGGACCTTCGACAGCGGCTTTCACAGCGTCAGCCTTGCCGTCACCATTGGCGAGCAAAAGAAGTTCCTTTGCTTCCATTATAGTACCGATCCCCATAGTTATGGCATATCGGGGTACGTCGTTGGCGCTCTTGAAGAACCTGGCATTGTCCTTCACCGTTTTCTCGGTAAGGGTCTTGATTCGGGTGCGGGACCCAAGAGAAGAACCCGGTTCGTTGAATGCGATATGACCATTCCCGCCAATGCCGAGAACCTGAATGTCCAGTCCGCCATATCTCAACATTTCATTTTCGTACCACGTGCAGAATTGTTGAATCTTCGGATCGGTCTCGAAGGACGATATTTTCAGATCTCCGTACATCCCCTGGGGTACATGAACGTGCGAGCGTTCAATGTTGATATGCTTGAACAAATTCTCCCACATGAAATAGTGATAGCTTTGATCGTGCTCAGGTGGTAGCCCAACATATTCATCGAGGTTGAAGGTGGTCACTTTCGAAAAATCGAGACCTTCGTTCTTGTGGAGCCTGATCAATTCTTTGTAAAGTCCGAGCGGCGTGCTTCCGGTTGCCAGTCCAAGTACGAGATTGGGTTTGCGTCGAATCCGGGAGGCAACTATCTCAGCCCCCTTTTTGCTCATCGCGTCATAATCGTCATGCACAACTACTAGCATGTTCTGATCTCCTTTGGTTTGATTTAGTTACTGTAGCTTGAATTGAAGCAAAGACCTATTCAGCAAAGCTGACAAAATAACGTTACAACCAATCGTCAACGACAGCGAATATTAGTTGGTTGCTTAAACCAACTAAGCTATATTATAAAAGTCAATCGTCGTTGTCAAGGCTATTCTTGCCTCGGCCCCATCGATACAAGCTTACAGTGCCGCTGACACTCCAGTCTTCCGGCCGCAATTGGGTGTTCCCTGAGTCACCTTCAACGATCACAAACTTGAAACATATTGCCGCATCGGCTTAATTTATCCCGATGCCCGGCAATTTTTCTTAAGATAAATCACGAGGATTAGTCCTGAAAATGAAAACTACTACAACAAAAGTCGAACAAATCGCGATAGAAAAATCCAGACAAAAACTTCAATACGCCCCTTCAGAGAAGACAGGTGTTATTGTTGTCGATAACTTCCCTTCCCTGGGTAAATTGACTGCATTGAGATTTCTTGAGTGGGTTCAGCAGAACCCTGGCGGTGTCGTATCCCTACCCACGGGCAAGACACCGGAGCACTTCATAAGATGGGTCACTCATTACGTGGACCAATGGACCACCGCTTCTGTCAGGAAGGATTTGGAGGAGGGTGGAATCATATCGAATGAAAGGCCGGACATCGGAAGCCTCCACTTCGTCCAGATAGACGAGTTCTATCCGATTCATCCGAAGCAACAGAACAGTTTCTACTACTACGTTAATAAATACTACATGCATGGATTTGGGTTCGATCGGTCAAAGTCTCTGCTTATCGACGACAGCAAGATCGGCCTTCCCGCCGGGAAACGAATAACAGATGTCTGGCCAGAACAGACAGTAGATCTTTCCCTTCGCTACAGGCAGCCGAAGACGCGCGAGGAACGACTTCAGAAGTCCGTTCTGGAGGAGATTGACCAGTGGTGCTCGGAGTACGAAGAACGCATCCGGTCGCTCGGCGGCATCGGATTCTTTCTTGGCGGAATAGGCCCCGATGGCCACATAGGTTTTAACGTCAGAGGGTCTGATCTCAATTCGACCACTCGACTCACGGCTACTAACTACGAAACTCAGGCCGCTGCTGCCACGGACCTGGGCGGTATCGAAGTTTCCCGGAATCGGCTTGTCATCACGATTGGACTG
Organism: Candidatus Kryptoniota bacterium; assembly: GCA_046706365.1. Lineage (GTDB taxonomy): Bacteria > Bacteroidota > Ignavibacteria > Kryptoniales > JAKASW01 > JAKASW01. The sequence continues at coordinate 4,410 of JBJKPN010000176.1, forward strand.
GGTACGATCTCATACAACCCGTCCTGCACTGCCATTATCATGGCCGCCGGAGAGGCGAAAGCTGAAGTTGTGGGCGATGCCGTCCAGAAGAAGATGCATGTCCGTTATCCCGCCACGGTTCTCCAGCAACTTCCGAATTCCAGATTTTACCTTACGAAAGGCGCTGCCAAGCTCCTTTCAGAAAGAAGCTACGAGATTCTGGCGGCACAGGAGACAATAGCGGACGAGCACATGGAGAGGATAATTATCGATCTTGCTTTCGCTAAGCGGAAGAGAGTGCGTGATTTGACAATTAAGGATTTCGAAAGCGACCGTTTCAGCGCCCTGTTGCTTACTAAACGCAAAGAAAATGTTCAGCAGCTTTCGAATGAAACAGAGAAACAATTGGCCGCAAAGGTCGAGCTCGGACGCACCCCTCATTCCAACGAGGCCTTCCTCCATACGGAACCGCATCACGACGACCTGATGCTTGGATATCTTCCCTATATAGTCCGGAATGCAAGGGACGCCTCAAACCATCACACTTTTCTTACGCTGACGAGCGGATTCAACGCCGTCACAAATTCGCACATGCTTGACCTCCTGGGAAACTTGAAAAGATTCCTGGAAGACGGTTCATTCAGCAAACTGATCAATGAGGGCTACTTCAACCCCAATGATGAGACGAAGAGAAACCGTGATGTGTGGCAATACCTCGACGGAGTTGCAGAAAATAATCCTCGTACAAAAGCCGAAGGAGAAGCGAGAAGGCTGCTCAGAAATCTGGTTTTCCTCTTCGAAGACGACAACATACAAAACCTGAAGAACAGAATAGACGAGCTGGCCAATTATTTCAACACCCAGTATCCGGGCAAGAAGGATCTGCCCCACATCCAGAGACTGAAAGGAATGATGCGGGAATGGGAAGCGGACTGCCTTTGGGGATACTTCGGATTCAGCAGCCATTCGATACTCCACGCTAGGCTCGGGTTTTACAAAGGCGATATCTTCACTGAAGAGCCCAAAATAGAACGCGATGTCCTGCCTGTTTTGAACATACTTCGGAAGGTCAAGCCTACGGTTGTGGGCGTCGCACTCGATCCGGAAGCAAGCGGCCCCGACACACATTACAAGGTTCTGCAGGTAATGTCCGAAGCATTGAAAATGTATGAGGGTGAGTCTGGCCGGTCCGACATAAAAGTGGTCGGCTATCGCAACATCTGGTACCGCTTTCATCCGGCCGAGGCTAACATGTTCATCCCCGTTTCGCTCAACATGTTTGCGATACTCCAAAATTCATTCAACAATGCTTTTGCCTCGCAGCGCGGGGCGTCGTTCCCGAGTTACGAACATGACGGCCCGTTTTCCGAGTTGGCCCAGCGGATTCAGGTCCGACAGTATCAAAAGATCAAGACCTGTCTCGGAAGGGAATATTTCAATGAGCATCCAAGCCCACTCATTCGCGCGACAAGGGGTCTGGTATTTGCCAAACTGATGAACTTGCAGGAATTCTACGACACGTGTCTTGCGCTCAGGAAATCAACGGAAGATCTGTAGAGGAGAATTGAAAAAGCTGTAGCCCGGTCGGCGATGCCGCATTCGGAATCAATTAGCTTTCGGAGGCGGCGATTTTGCGTATTCCATCTTGCCGGCTCTCATGGTCATTTCGACGTTGAAGTCACGGTCAAGAACGACGATGTCCGCCCTTTTCCCCGGTGCCAGGCTGCCTGTCATATCGTCAATTCCCAGCGACCTCGCTGCATTGAGCGAAAGCATACGTGATGCGCCAGACAAATCCACACGTGCTTCTTTGACGATGAGGCGAAGGGCTTTTTCGAGCACCAGCGTGCTTCCTGCCAGCGTTCCACTTTCAAGGTGCACTATTCCGTTGCGGACTATCACCTTTTCGCCCGCCGAATAATATTCTCCGTCACCAACATTAGTCGCACGTATCGAATCGGTGATAAGCATGATATGGTCGAGTCCTTTCACCTTCACCGCGAGTTTGATGAAAGTGGGATGGACATGAGCTCCGTCGGCAATTAATTGCCCTTCGAGATGGTCGCTCAAAAGAGCCTCTGCCAGGAAACCTGATTCGCGGTGGTGAAGCTGAGGCATACTGTTGAAAAGGTGCGTTATCTGCCGGGCTCCAAGAGTTATCGCCCGGGAAGTGGCCGCGCCATCGGCGGCTGTATGTCCGAGAGCTATTACTACGCCCCGCTTGACCGCATCCTCAATAATCGGCCCGATGCCGGGCAACTCGGGAGCGACTGTCATCAGCCTGATAAAGCCTCGACCAGCATTGAAAACCTCGTGCCATTTATTCAAATCAGGCGTTTCGAAATACTCTTCCCTGTTTCCCCCCTTCATGGCGCGATTAAGGTAAGGGCCTTCGAGATGAATACCGAGAATATTCGAGGCGGCGCCGTTATCTTCGCAGAATCTTGCCAGGCGTCTAACGGCAGGCAACAGCAACGGATGAGACAGCGGCGATAGAGTTGCCAGAAGCGTGGTCACTCCGTGAGCGTAGTAATGATCGGAGAGCTTTGTAAACGTCTCGGGATCATCGTCCGTAAAATCGCTGCCGAGCGCTCCGTGCGTGTGAACGTCGATAAACCCGGGCATGACAACCTTGCCGGTGCAGTCAATAATCCGGTTGTCGTTGTCAAGCTTCGCGGATTCTTTTCCGGAGACTGCCACAATCTTCTCGCCTTCAACGGCAACGTTGCCTCCCTCTATGGTTGAAAGAGGAGTGACAACCGCTCCTCCCGTTAGGGTATATTTCATCTTACCTGATTGTTTTCTTTCGATGGCTTTAGTACGTGAATGGTTTCGGGGGCACTGCCCCCTGGTTAAGCCCTTATCGGGCAGCCTTCATTTTGCCAACTGTAGCAGCGATATCCGCCGATTTGAAGATTGAAGTCCCTGCCACTAAAACGTCTGCACCGGCCCGAACGAGCCGCGCCGCGTTTTCAGGTCCGACTCCACCGTCAACTTCAACGAGGGTCTTTTTGCCGGCAGGTATAAGCTTCCTGACTTCTTCGAGCTTCCTGTAGGCGCTCTCCAGGAAGACCTGCCCGCCGAAACCCGGGTTGACGGACATAATGAGTATAAGGTCGGCATCGTGAACGATCTCAGCAAGGGCGTTCACAGGAGTGGAAGGGTTTATCGCGACACCGGCTTTTGCACCCAGATCCTTTATCGCATTCAGGGTCCTGTTTAAATGTATGTCCGCTTCGTAGTGAACCGTTATGGAATCTGCACCCGCCGAGGCAAAACGATCGATGTATTGCTCGGGATTCTCGATCATCAGATGAGCATCCAGTACAAGGTCCGTCATGTTTCGAACGGCAGCCGCTATCTTCGGACCGAAAGTCAAATTGGGAACGAAGTGTCCATCCATGACGTCCAGATGAATCCATTCCGCTCCCCCCTTCTCGGCGAGCCGAATCTGCTGCTCCAGTTTTGTGAAATCAGCAGCGAGTATCGATGGTGCGACGATCGCCATTACTGCTCCGGACCCTGCTGCTGGTTTTCGATCGAGGAGACAAAAAGATTCACTTTTGTTCCCTTAGGCACGATTTCCTGTGAGCGGGGATATTGTTCAACTACGGTATTGGGCACGAGCTTCTTGCTGGGCTGAAACGTTATGTTCCCCAGCAGAAGTCCGCCGTTTAATATGGCTTTTTGTGCGTCAGCCAGAGGAAGCCCGACAAGATTCGGGACGGAGACTTCGCCGGAGGTCGGTGCCCCAGCCGATACTACTATTGAAATTGCGGAACCCGACGGGGCCATTGAGTTCGCAGGAAGGGATTGAGACATCACGACGTTTTGAGGGAAGCTCATCGAGGAATCGAAAGTCACCTGTCCCGTGACGAAGCCTGCGCGTTGAAGCATGAATTGCGCTTCCCGCTGAGAATGCCCCGTAAGATTAGGCACTGTCACTTTCTCAACTCCCCCGCTCAAGATAAAGTAAATCCGTCGGCCATGCTTTACGACAGATCCTCCGTCAGGGTTTTGGGATAATACAGTGTTGGGAGGAAGCTTGCTTGCCTTTCGGCCGCCTATTTCGAACTGCAGACCGACCGAGTCGAGAGCACTTCTCGCACTCGTTGCCTGAAGCCCGACAAGTTCGGGCACAGTGACCGTGCCACCGTCATTGACGTACCACGGCATCACAATCCAATTCATAATGCAGAATAAGACGATGAAAGCAAGAACCCACAAATAGAATTTGCGTGCGAGGTTTGACCAAAGCAGGCGAAAGAGGAAATTTCTTCTTCTAGTCATTCGATGGATAGAATCTATCCATTACGCAGATGATTTTCAAGATTCCTCTGTCGAGCTGGTGCTTGCCGATTTCAATATTTACCCAATACGGAAATACAAAGTGGAGAGCGGCCTGCCAACGCGTCGTCTCAGTACGGCACCGCCGCGTCTAAAGTCCAGGGATAGTCAGAAATGCCCAGCAACCATTCCCGTCAAGCCGGCACTCAACCCTTTACGACGCATTCCCAACTGGGATAGTTGTCCCCTTTGTGACGGTTGTTTTCCCACTGCATTGGCTCGAGATTAATCAAAGCATCGCTTCCCCCTTCAGAGACCGGTCTCACGTGGTCGATTTCCCATCCGAATCTCGATTCAGTGTCGCCGTAATGAGCTCGTCTTATCAACGCTCCGCATTGGTCTCGCCGCCACAGGTCCGGGTCATATCCGGAAACCTTAGGTGCCTTCTCCCATACCGCTTCGATAATGGTCTTGGAGAACTGCCTCCCCTCAACTGTCGTGCTTGGCAGCCTCATTCTTACAGCCTCCTTTTCTTCCAGCACCAGGCATTTCACTTCAGTGCTATCTCATCGTTTCTGCAGTCATGATGGGGCGTCCTTGTGTTCCCATTAGTGTTGCTGAACGGATTGCCTGGAGAACATCCGTCGCTGGTTCAATCGCGCCTCGGTGAACTGAGGCCTCATGATCGAGGCGGCGGCGTTCGCCACTTCCCGAACCACAAAGTTCTGCGCTGGGGCCACCGGCTTCCGCCCCCACATAACTTGTTATGTCAATTCATCTTCTTGGTCTGCGGCAATCCCTGACAGATTGCCCGCTATCAGCCCAAATAACCGGGTAGTTTGACATACCGGAACGGTCCGCCGGAGCTGCCCGGGCAATTAACACTGTCCGTCCGGTGTCAGAGTCTCTGCACTATCCCACAGCCGCAGATTCTCCAATATCACGTAATGTCGATGGCTTATCCGGGTAATGCCAAAACTCTCCCGTGCAGCCTGAATAAGCATTGCTTACTCTTACGCGCAGCCATGTTCAGCACTGCTTTCAGATAAGATAAAGAAAAATCAGGAAACGCAACGAGGGCGAGTGAACTACGTCACACCCTTTTCAGATGCTCGCTCACAATGGATCCAAGGGCAATCGAGAAAAGCTTTGCGTCGCTCTTATCAGACCGGGAAGGGATAAGAATCGGAACCTTTGCGCCAACTATTACGTGGGCAAGTTTGAGGTTTGCGAAATAGGTGGTACTCTTCGCGAGGCTGTTTGCCGATTCTATATTTGCCGCCACGAGGATTTCTGCATGCCCCGCGACAGGAGATACTATACCCTTTTCGTCGGCCGCTTCGGTTGATAGGGCGTTATCGAGCGCAAAAGGCCCATCCACCAAACACCCTTTGATCTGTCCCCTGTCGTTCATCTTCGCCAGGGCAGCGGCGTCGATCGTGGACTGCAGGTTCGGCATCACGAATTCGGTCGCGGACAGAACTGCAACTTTCGGGTTTTGATTTCCCAGCGCGTGGGCTACATCGACAGCATTAGTCACGAGTTCAACCTTGTTCTGGAGATCGGGCAGCAGCGTCATGCCGCCGTCGGTAATCATAACGAACTGGTTCTCCGGCCTTTCGGGATATTCGAGAATGAAGATGTCGCTCAATAACCTGCCGGTTTTGAGGCCGCTTCCTTCCTGCAATACTGCCTTCATCATGGTTGCGGTGTCAATGCCGCCTTTCATCAGGATGTCTGCGTGCCCTTTGGAGGCTGCTGCAATGGCGGCATTCAGTGCGGAAGGAATATCGTGACAGTCCTCTACGCTAAAATGTTCATCCTCGAGGGAGCGCGTATCGAGCCCCGCCGAAATCTCACTCCGGTTTCCGAATAGCATGAACTTCGTTTTCAATTTGTCGGCCGCGTCGGCAATCGCCGAAAATGTCTCCTTGTTGTTCGGATTCACCACAGCGACGGTTTTCTTCTCCAGCGAGCCGGCGTATGCCATCAGCTCCTGGAAATTGCAGATTTGCTTAGTCCTCATTCAGTACTCCGATGCATTTTCTTTCCCCTGCAAAACGCGGAACGCACCCAGTGCAAGACTTTTCATCTCGTCTTCCGAAGAAACGATACGTACCGGGGCAATGAAGCCGACCCTCTCTCTGATCCAGTCAGTTAACAGTGAGGAAGCGGCGAGACCTCCTGTTAAAATTATTGAGTCCACCCGGCCGTTCAGGACTGTCGACATTGCGCCTATTTCCTTCGCTATCTGATAGGCCATGGCTGCGTATATCTCGCGGGCCTTTTCGTTACCATTGTTAATGAGCTTTTCCACATCTTCTGCCGAGTTTGTCCCCAGATATGCCAGCAATCCACCCTTACCCATAACCATTCTGCGAATTTCAGTTTGGGTATGTTCCCCGGAGAAACATACATCCATAAATTGTTGGAGCGGTAATCCTCCGGTTCGATCAGGTGAAAATGGCCCATCGCTCGAAGCGTCATTCGCATCGATGATCCTCCCTGCCTTTACCGGAGCCACGGATATTCCACCGCCGAGATGAGCTACGATGAAATTCGTATCATTGATTTGCGCGCCGGTCTGCTCCGCCGCGATGCGGGCAACGGCGTGGATACTGAGAGCATGAGAGAGACTCCTTCGTTTAATCCACGGGTGCCCTGAATATCTGGCGACGGAATCAAACTCGTCCACCGATACCGGGTCAACTACGAACGACGGACAGTCGTATTCTTGAGCCACCCTCTGTGCAACTGCACAGCCGAGATTGGATGCATGCTCTCCTTGAAGATTGGCCCGAGCGTCGGATATCATGGATTCGCTTACCCTATACGTACCGCCTTCGACAGGCTTGAGAAGCCCCCCGATTCCGACTACTGCAGATAGCGTTTCGTTGAATCTTCCTATCCATTCCAGGGCGATCCGGGATCTGAAATCGTATTGGTCCCATATATTTTCCAATTTCTCCATCTCTTCTACGCCATGCCTGAATGTTTCCGTTGAAATCATGTTCGAATTCCTGAACAAGGAGAGCTTTGTAGAGGTGGAACCCGTATTTATGACGTAGATGACAAAGTCCGCATTCGATTCTTGCATAAGCAGCTCCCTTTCGAGACAAGTCACCAGGCAATTTGCAGGCTGTACCGATTGATCGTCCCGCCGTACGTATCGGCTGTATTCAGACAATCGGCGTCAGGATAATGAAAAGACTCTATATTAGAAAGCTGTGGTCAGATTTACGCGATTGAGCGCGCCGATCTTCCCCCATGATGTATACGAATAGTCAAATCCGTAGCCATAGAACTTCACCCCCACCCCGAAGGAAAGGCCCTCCAGGCCCGAGCTCAAGCCGACTTTCATCTGTGTATGCTCCAAATTATCGTATCCCACCCGCAGATGGAAATTGTCCGAAAGAAGGAACTCGCCGCCCACCACGAAGGACCTGAGCTTGTCTGTAAGACTGAGGTTCGAATCTCCGAGCCTCTGGAACGCGACACTGAGTACGAGCGGCAAATGTTCAAGCTGCTTCGAGAAACCGATCCTTACGTCAAGCGGAAGGGCCTCGGTGATTCCATTGTAAGTGCTGACCTGCTTTCCGATGTTCAATATCGAAAAACCGACTCCAAAGAGGTCGGTTGGAAAATCATAATAGAGACCCACATCCATACCCAGAGCCGAAGAGGAATATGAAGAGATCGAAGAGTAAATCCCCTTCACGCTGACTCCATAACTTAAATCCTTCGACAGGTAGTTCGAATAGTTCAATGTCAGCATTGCATCGCCGGCACTGAAAGTCCCATACTGGTTGCCGAGCTCGTCCGTTTGGGGAAACTTCCCGTAATTTATATATCCGATCCCGACGCCGAAATATCCTTCTTTGGGAAGCTGAAATGTGGAGAACAGGTATCCTGCATTTATATCCAGCACATGTTTGAGGAAACCGAAAGTGACCGCCCGATTCGTCGACGAGACAGAAAGTGCAGGGTTGTAGTAGAAGGCAGTTGGATCGTCTATTCTCGCCATAGCACTCCCCGCAAGTGCTGCCTCTCTCGCACCGACGTCGAGGTTCAAAAACTCGTAAGCAGATTGGCCGAAGATGGGACTCGATGCCGCCAGAACAACTACGAAGCAGAGAATTTTCATTTTGAGAATGTACCCGCCATTATTCTATTTTTCAAGACCACGTGTTTTGATTATATTTTCTCACAAATTCATGATCGATTTCCAGTCCAGAAAACCAGAAATTCACAGCGTGTTAGTTATAAAGCCTCGCGCGATCGGCGACGTCCTGCTGTCAACGCCAGTGTTGCCGAATCTGCGCGACTGGGCACCCGATTGCAGAATAGATTTTCTGGTGGAGAGATTTGCCGCTCCCGTGCTGAACAACAACCCGTTTCTTGATAACGTACTGACTTACGACGTCCGTACTGAATCTTCCGTCTCCATCATTTCGCGCGTCAGGAAAAACAAGTACGATCTGATCATCGACTTGTTCGCGAATCCCAGGACTGCTATCATAACGGCCCTCAGCGGGGCGAAATTCAGAGTCGGCTTTCCCTTCAAATGGAGAAAGGTCGCGTACAATATTCTGGTAGAGCCCAGAAGCGGAATCGTTCACAATGTGGAGTTTAATCTTGATGCTCTCCGCAGACTGGGAATCCCCGTCCGCTATTCCAGGCCGCTTTTTTACCTCGACGAAAACTCGAAGAAATTTGCCGCCCGTTTCGTCGCGGAACACAATCTAAAGTCAAATAAATTTATAACCGTAAACATCGGCGGCGGCTGGCAGATAAAGAGATGGGGCGCTTCTAATTTTCGGCGACTTTCCGAGCTAATCAGTCGTCGCCCGGGACTGCCCGTAGTAGTGCTTTACGGACCGTCCGAGGCCGCAGAGGCCGCTGAAATTGCCCGGGCTCACGGTGTAATTCTAGCGCCTCCTACTTCCCTACATGAAATGGGAGCGGTGATGAAGTCATCGCTTCTCCTGGTCACAAACGACTCGGGGCCGATGCACATCGCCGCGGCCCTGGACATACCGACGCTGGCGATTTTTGGTCCTACAAGCCCACGACTTCAGGGACCCTACGGCAACAAATCTGAGGTCGTCAGGAATGAAAAGCTGGATTGCCTTGAATGCAATTTGACCAGATGCTCTATCGGCAACCTTTGTATGACCCAGCTCGAGCCGGAAACCGTATTAGAAAAACTGCTGGTCCTCATTTCACGGATTCAGCAGGAACAGCTTTCTACCAAATCCAATGCTGCCGGAGGGATCGGATTACCAAATGAAACAGTTTGAATTTGAAACACCGGACTGCAAAAGGTTCAATGGGTATAAACCTTGCTTTCCTTACAAGACATGTTATGAAGAGTGTGCCCGACCGGACGATCCGTTCGGAAAGAAGATCCTCATCATCAACCTCGACGCAATGGGGGACGTCCTCATGACTACCGCCCAGCTGAAGTCGATCAAGCGAAAGTATCCTCAGAGTTATATTGCGTGGATCACTTTGAATTCGGCGGTTCCACTCCTGCAGCAGAACCCGTATATCGACGACATCTTCCCCTGGGATGCGGAAAGCTGGCTGGTCCTCGAGCAGATGCAGTTCGACTTAATATTGAACGCCGACAAGTCGAGAAGGTCTGCGGCCCTCACCATGAGGCTCAAAGCGAAGGACAAACTGGGATTCGGACTGAACGATAGAGGACAGATAATTCCACTCAACAAGGAGGCGGTCTACAATTACAAGTTAGGCGTCGATGATTACATGAAGTTCAGAATGAACAAAAGAACGGGTCAGGACATTCTGGCCGAGACGTTCAATCTTCCTTATGAACGTGATGAATATGTCCTTGAACTAACGGAGGCTGAGAAGCGAGAAACGGAATTGTACAGAACATCGAAAGGGATCAGCCGGAAAGAAGTGGTTATCGGATTCAATACCGGATGTTCCGATCTTTATCCCAACAAAAAAATGACGGTTGCCCAGCATCTGAAACTGATTGAATTCTTTACGGAAGATGCAAACGTCAAGATGATCCTGCTCGGCGGACGAAGTGACGCCGGCCGGAATGAAGAGATATACTCGAAGGCAATCGGGAGAAACCCGGACCTGGTGACCCGACTGTTCAACACCCCGGCAACGGAGGGGGCACGCAAGGGTATGGTGTATGAAAATGCCGCGGACATAGTAATAACGGGCGACAGCTACGGCATGCACTTGGCCATTGCCTTGAAGAAGCATGTGCTCGCATGGTTCGGGGTCAGTTGCTGGACAGAAATAGACTTATATGACAGAGGAACGAAATTCATCCCCGAGGGATTGTTCTGTTCGCCGTGCTGGAAGAAGGCCTGTCCTTACGACCTGGAATGCATTAAAATGATTGACCTCGATAAGATGCATTCGGCTGCAATGGATTATTATCACGAGCTTTCACTCGAAAAAGCCATGCGGTTAAAATAGGGCCCCACCTTCCGAAGATCCTCGACCGGCACTGCAACCCCGGATGAGATTGCCGGACGTTACTTCCTTTCAAGAGTCAATACGTTTTCAATGTGGTATGTCTGAGGGAACATGTCGACAGGCTGAGCGGAAACAGGCGCGTACCCGTGAGCGACTATTTCCTTCACGTCTCTCGCCTGCGTCATAGGATTACAGCTCACGTACACGATCCTGTCAGGCTGAAGCAGGTGGATGTTTGCAGAAATCTTCGGGTGTAATCCGCTCCGGGGCGGATCGAGAACGATGACGTCGGGTTTGGGCAGATTCAGTGCGCGGAAATTCTCCAAAGGATCGCGTCCCTTGAACAACTCCGCCACGTCCGTCCTCACGAAGCTCACATTGTTTATTCCGTTCAGCTGCGCGTTTTCCTCCGCATCTCTTACCGATGATTCCGCAAGCTCGAATCCATATATGCGGTCTGCCAATTCCGAAATGTAAATCGAGATGCTTCCTGTTCCGCTGTAGAAATCGTAGACTACACCCCGCTTCCGCCCGATTCCGGCTGTCGCCGCCGAATACAGTTTCTCAGTCTGCAAGGTGTTCGTCTGGAAGAAGGAGAGCGGCGAAATCTTGAAAGAGTAATTCCCTATTTGCTCCGTTATGAAGCCTCTGCCGAAATGAACCCGCCAGACGTTACCCGAAGCCACCTGCGCTCGTGTCTCGTTGATCACGCTCGCGAACGTGGAAACGAACGGAAGGTCATGCTTCAACTTGTCGGCAATATCATCCAGTGTATTGTCCTCATTAAGGACAAACAGGTTGACCATGTATTCATCCGATGTAAACGATTTCCTTACAGTCAGGAATCTCAACAGGCCGGCATGCGTCTGCGGATTGTATATGGTGATACCTTTATCCTTCCGGAATCTCGACTCGGGAGAGATAACGTCGCGAAACCAATTCAGTATGAGATTGATCTTTTCATCTGCGAGATAACACGCGGCTATATCGATTGTCTTATCGTACCTCCCGGGCGCATGAAACCCAAGGGCTACCTTCACGGGATCGTTCTCAAGAATCCTGAACGGGTTCTCCGAGAATGTGAATTCCAGCTTATTCCTGTATTCGTAGGTTCGGTCCGCGCCCGTCGTTTGGGGAACTTCCAGTTTAAGTCCTGCGGTCCGCTCGAGGGCATCGACCACAGTTCGCCGCTTTGATGCGAGCTGTTCAGCGTAGTCGAGATGCTGCCATCGACATCCTCCACAGACACCGAAATACCGGCACGGCGGGTCGACACGGTGGGGAGAAGCAGACATGATTTCTACAACTTTCGCTTCTGCGTAGTCTCGTTTTCGCTTGAACACCTTCGCTCTGACCACGTCACCCGGCACTCCCCCTGCTACGAAGATCACGTAGCCATTTAGCCTGGCAACGGCTTTCCCTTCGAATCCAACCGAATCGATTTTCAATTCCACTATTTCATCGACTGAAATCATGCTACTATTATACCCGAGATGTCCATCACATTCGTATCGGTAGGCCCCGTAGTTATGAGGCCTCCGTTTTGTGCGAAGAAAGTGTTCGAATCGTTGTTGCCCAGATATTCTCTTACAGTTTCCGGCCTGTCCGCGAAGCGGGATGTGAGCTCGGGCGAAATGTACGCTCCGGCCGCATTGCTGTTCCCATCCTTTCCATCCGTGCCGAAGGAAAAGATCGTCGTCCTGTTGAGGCTGGTACCTTTTTTCCTGAGACCGACCAATTCCCGGAGAGCGGTCAGCATAAAGTGCTGATTTCGCCCCCCCTTTCCCCCGCCTGTCACCTTAACAGTGGTCTCGCCGCCAAAGAGAATCACGGCCGGCGTCGGGACGGGAATGCCATCCTGTTCGACCATCCGGGCAATTGAAACGAGGAAGGGCGCCGCGGCTTCCGCATCCATTTCCAAAAAGCGGGTCAGGATAATTGAGTTGAATCCGTTTTCGATAGCTTCGTTGTCGGCAGCCGTTATGGCGTTCGAGTTCGAGGCGATAATACGAACAAAATTGTTCGAGAGCTGCGGACTCGCAAACTTTTGAGACAAAGATTGCAGAACGGCGGGAATTGTATTCGGGATCCTGTCCGCTATGTCGCTTTCAATCAAGAAACGATAAGCATCCGCCGGCGTCGTGATGTCAGGCACAGTGGGCCCGCTCGCAATTGACGGCAGATCGTCTCCCACAACATCGGAGAGTATCAAAGACAACTTTTCCGATTTCTTAGTCATGCCCGCCAATTTTCCACCTCCAAGCCTCGAGAGATGCCTTCTAAGTAAATTGAGCTGGTCGATAGGAATCCCCGCATCCAGAGAAGTCCGGATAAGGTGCGCGCAGTCATTCAGGCTTACCCCCTCAACGGGAACGAAGACCGATGCGCTTCCGCCTCCGGAGACGAGAAAGAGAAGAAGGTCCGTTGAATGACATGATTTGACGAACTGTTCAACCCGCTTCCCTGCTTCAACGCTGATTTCATCGGGATAAGGATGCCCCGTCTTGAAGAACTCGAAACCCTCGACGCCTATGTGCCGTTCGACGGGAGTCGCGATTATCCCGGAGACCTTCCCGCCCAATCTTTTTCGTACTTCGTACGACATCGCTTCGGCCGACTTTCCGATTCCGACGCATTTGACCGCCGCTCGATTCTTCAAGTCGACGTTGTGGCCGAAAGCATTCAGGCTTTCGCCGCTGAGCTTGAAATGATTTTCAAACAATGTTGACGGCTTAACGGCGCGAACGGAATTTTGCACAATCTTCTGCAGAAGAATCTCTGCGGAACTCTGTCCTGAAGGACTCATTTGCTGGAGATCTTTAACAAACCGATCCGGCTGTTGTACGATTCCAGATCTGCAGCCGGGTTCTCGGAAGTGGAGAAGATATAGAGCGGGTATAATCTATTGAATGTCTTCATCGCCATTGCGAGCAGCTTCGCGGACGAAGCGGCAGGATCGGACTTCTTAATTTCCCTTCCGAAGATGATGTGATTGACGCCCTTGAATTTCAGGTGATCGCGAACAGGCCGGAATCTCTCCGAGATCGGTTCTGTTCCGTAGTGAAGCTCGTAGGCAGAAAACTCACTTCCGATTTTATATTTCTTGCAGGCTTCCAAAAACAACTCTTTAAATGCCGAAAGGTTTTCTTCAAATCTCCTTCGACCTTCCACCTTCTCATTGTTTATGAAAGTCCCCATTTCCATCCCGTTGCGGTCTATGTATAGAAATAGCTCCGAATCCCATTTGGACTTTCCAAAGCGAATCAGCATGAAGTCCTTGTATGGCTTCTTTGCGAAGCGCATGTCTCGGTTGATGCGCACGAGCGTGCGGTTGAACTTCGGCTCGGTATCCAGGGTTGGATTGATGAACTTGATGAACGGACCGATCGACACGACGAACGACCTCGCCGGTGCAAGGAGAAATTCCTCGTATTCGGCCCTGTGCTTTCTGAACCAGGTGACGGAGTTGTGCTTATAAAGCTGTGCCAGAAAATCGAATGTTCCTTTGGAAAAGCCTGTAAAATCTTCGATGTATCCTTTTGATTCTGCGCCCCGCCCATTGGATTTTGAAACGGCCAAACGGTTTCCGGACCGACCGCTACTTCGGCCGGCGACGGCCTTCTTCTTCTCTATTTTGGAATTCACTTCTACTCTTGTCTGAGTTTGTTTTCAAGATATTCGGACAATTTTTCCGATGCGACGCGCTCCTGCGCCATGGAATCGCGGTCGCGAACGGTGACTGTCTGGTCCTGAAGCGTCTGGGAATCGACAGTCACGCAGAATGGCGTTCCGGCCTCATCCTGGCGGCGATAGCGCCTCCCCACGGAACCCGCATCGTCGTAGAATGCCCTGTGTCGCTTCCTGAGATCTTCGAATATCTTCCTGGCAACGTCCGGCATATTTTCCCGATTGACAAGGGGCAGGACGGCAACTTTAATCGGCGCCAAGCGTGGATGAAATTTGAGAACCGAACGCATTTCTTTCCCGGTATCTTCTTCCGCGTAGGCATCGACGAGGAATGCCATGAATGAGCGGCTTGCTCCCGCAGATGTCTCGATTATGTAGGGGATATATTTTTCCTTGGAGGCATCATCGAAATATTCCATGCTCTTTCCGGAGAACTCCTGATGGCGAGTAAGGTCATAGTTAGTTCGGTTGTGTATCCCTTCGATCTCTCCCCATCCGAACGGGAACTGATACTCGATATCGTAGGCATCCTTGGCATAGTGTGCCAGCTTATCCTTCTCATGACGGTGGAAATGGAGCTTATCTTTCTTGATGCCCAGGTTCGTGAACCATTCGATGCGCTCGTGCCGCCATTTCTCGAACCACTCATCATCGGTGCCGGGCTTCACGAAAAACTGCATCTCCATCTGCTCAAATTCCCTCGTCCTGAAGAGCCAATTCTTCGTGTTGATTTCGTTGCGAAATGCTTTGCCGATCTGCGCGATGCCGAATGGGAGCTTCTGTCTCGAAGAAGCCAGGACGTTTTGGTAGTTCACGTAGATTCCTTGAGCGGTTTCCGGGCGCAAATAGACTGCGGCAGACGAATCCTCGACAGGCCCGACAAAAGTCTTGAACATGAGATTGAATTTGCGCGCTTCAGTGAACGTGCCTTTATTTCCGCAGTTGGGACAGGTCAGGTATTTCAGTATCAAAAGGGGGAATTTCTCCAGCGTTGCAGCAAACTCGCCGCGGATTACTTCCTCAGGCTGCTTCTTGTCCAGAGACACGAGTGCGGGCGACGATTTTTTCCATTCTTCGGCCAGGACGGTTCCGTCCCCGCTGACTACTTTTTCCACGGCTTCCCATATCTTCTTCACGGATATTTCGTCAGAAAGCGTGTCCAGCCTGTAGCGCGCTTTACATTGCCTGCAATCAATCATGGGGTCGGTGAAGTTCTCAACATGGCCGGAGGCCTCCCACACTCTCGGGTGCATCAATATCGATGCATCTATTCCCTCGATATTCTCCCTGAGAGTCATGGCTTTCCACCATTCATCCTTCACGTTCCGGAGCAATTCCACCCCGAGCGGGCCGTAGTCCCAGCAGCCGTTCAGTCCTCCATAAATCTCACTCGACTGAAATACGAAGCCTCTTCTTTTGGCGAGTGAAACAATTTTATCGATGGTCAATTCGGATTTTACAGGTTGTGTCATCTTTTTGCGCTTTTTTCAAGCAATATAAAGAACCGCGCCGAATTGAAAAAGCACGCTCGGATCACTGACATGGGAAGCCCGGCTGACGTCGGTCAACGAACAGTTCGCCCCCATGCAGCACAAAAATCTTTGTCTTTATTCTTGACTTTGAAAGGTGAAATTTCGCATTTTAAGTGGCAATCGGGATAATCTCCAAAGCATTCGGATGGAAAAAGTAGGGTTAGGAGCCGACTGCGGTCATAAAGCTGGAAAGGTTAAATGGAACCTGAGGAAAAAACGGTAGCGCAGAATCGTCGGGCACGGTTTGAGTTTCAAATACTCGAGACTACCGAGGCCGGAATCGTCCTTAAGGGAAGCGAGGTAAAGTCGGTCAGACAGGGAAAGGTTGACATAACCGATTGTTTTGCATCCGTCAAGGACGGCGAAGTTTGGCTGCACAACATGCATGTGGCAGTCTATCAAAACGCGGGAGCTTTCGGGCACAACCCGCGGCGGACCAGGAAGTTGCTCCTTCACAAGAGAGAGATAAGAAAGCTCATCGGCAAGACAAAGCAGAAGGGGCTATCACTGGTTCCAATAAGGCTGTACTGGAAGCATGGCCTTGCAAAAGTCGAACTTGCTATTGCCAAGGGCAAACAAGTTTTCGATAAGCGTGAGAGCATAAAGCAGAGGGATCAGGAACGCGAGATGCGGCGCCGCAGCGCCGATGCGTGATGCATAAGTTCAATGGACATTCAATACACCTACCAGGAGAAAGATAGTTAGGGTTGTTTCCACCAATCAATGAGCAACTAGATCTGATTCAGCGTGGAACCGCTGAGATAATTCCCTTAGAAGAACTAACCCAGAAACTTGAGAGGTCCATTAAGAATGGTCGGCCTCTCAATGTGAAGCTGGGTTGTGATCCGAGCAGACCGGATTTGCATCTGGGTCACTCGGTTGTGTTGAGGAAGTTAAGGCAGTTTCAGGACCTGGGGCATACGGCTACTCTCATCGTCGGCGATTTCACCGGCATGATCGGAGATCCCTCGGGGAGAAACAAGGCCCGGCCTTCGATGACTCTGGAGGAGACCCGTCAGAATGGCAAGACTTATTTCCAACAGGCGTCGAAGATCTTGTCACCGTCCAATCTCAGGATCGTCTATAATTCCGATTGGCTCGGGAAGATGAGCTTCCAGGATGTGATAAAACTTGCAAGCAAGCATACCGTTGCGAGGATGCTCGAGCGAGACGACTTTGAGAAGCGTTACCGCGCAGGAGAGCCGATAAGTGTTCACGAGTTCCTCTACCCCCTGGCTCAGGCGATGGATTCCGTCGCAATAAAGGCGGACATAGAGCTCGGCGGGACCGACCAGAAATTCAATCTTCTGGTAGGCAGAGACATACAGCGCGAATACGGCCTCGAGCCGCAGATAATACTTACCATGCCGCTTCTCGTCGGCACCGACGGCGTCGAAAAAATGTCGAAGTCGCTCGGAAACTACATCGCGATTACGGACACGCCCGACGAAATTTTCGGGAAAACACTGTCGATACCGGATAGCCTGATCTACGACTATTTCGTGCTGACTACCGATGTCCTTGCCCCGGAACTCGACGGAATCAAAGCCGCCCTTGAGGCGGGAAAAACAAATCCGCGCGATCTCAAACGAAGACTTGCCCGTGAGATTGTGACGCTCTATCACGACGCCACTGCTGCAGCACAGGCCGAGGATAATTTCGACAAGATTTTTGTTCGAAAAGAAACGCCGAACGAAATGGAAGAAATCAGCATGGTGATCGGCAACGGCGGCATGCCGCTGCTGCAGCTCCTCGTCGAAATCGGCGCTGCGAAATCCAATAGTGAAGCCCGGCGGCTGGTCACTCAGGGCGGTGTATCGGTCGACAGCACTAAGGTCGCCGACCCTAACACATCAGTCACACTAAATCACCCCGTAATCCTCAAGGTGGGAAAACGGAAATTCTATAAGATCAGACAACAAGAATCGCTTTAGCGAATAAGGAGATGTAAAATTGTATGTCCCATCAAAGATATTCTTTACCAAAGGGGTAGGCCGACATCGCGACTACCTGCAGTCATTTGAGCTGGCTCTCAGAGATGCAAAAATAGAAAAATGCAACCTCGTCACCGTGTCCAGCATATATCCTGCGGGGTGCAAACGTATCCCGCTGGACGAGGGAGTCAAACAGCTCGAGCCGGGCCAGATTACGTTTTGCGTGATGGCACGGAATTCGACGAACGAACCCAACAGGCTTGTCGCCGCTTCGATAGGTGTCGCAACGCCGAACGATTCTTCGCAATACGGATATCTGTCAGAGCACCATCCGTTCGGCGAGACTGACGAAAAAGCCGGCGAGTACGCTGAAGATCTCGCTGCTACGATGCTCGCGACGACACTCGGAATCGAATTCGATCCCGACGCAGATTGGGATGAACGAGAAAAAGTCTACAAAATGAGCGGAAAGATAGTGAGGACATTTAACATCACGCAGTCCGCCGAAGGAGATAAGAGAGGGATCTGGACGACTGTGGTGGCGGCCGGTATCCTTCTCCCCTGATCCGCATATAAATTCCCCGTTCATGAAAAAGCCCCGTCTCAAGGACGGGGCTTTTCTTTTCATACGTGGTAAATAAGATCAGCGTCAGCCGCCGGAAGCGGTCAAGGCTTCGGCACCGGAGACTACTTCGAGGAGTTCCTTCGTGATCGCACCCTGCCTGGCTTTGTTGTACTGCAGCGAAAGCGCTTGTATGAGTTCGTAGGCATTCTCGCTCGCATTGTCCATTGCCGCCATTCTCGCTCCCTCGGCAGCAGCATTGCTTTCCAGTAGTATCCTCCAGATTTGGTATTCGAGGTATCTGGGGACGAGTGCTTCGACAATAGAAGCTCTGTCGGGCTCGTAGATGTAGTTTAATTCTACGTGCTTCTTCTGCTGCATCAGCTCATCGGTAGGTATCGGGAGAAACTGTTCGATGACCAATCGCTGCTGGATAACGCTCTTGAATTCGTTGTAGACTACGTCAACCCTGTCGTAGGAACCATCGAGATACCCATTTACCACGTCGGTGACGAGATTTCTTGCGATCGCGACCGTCAGCTGATGGAAAATTCCGGAGTAGTTGCCGACGACGTTGAACTTCCTCTTTGAGAAAAAATCATAGCCTTTCTTTCCGACCGTAAAAAGGGACACTCTGCCGAGTGCATCGAGGTTTGCGTATTCTGTCCGGATGAGCTCGTTGGATGACTTGATGATGTTCGAATTAAAGGCGCCGCAGAATCCCCTGTCGGCAGTAACGGCAATGATGGCGACCTTTGAGAGGTCCCTTTTGACCACAAGCTTGTTTTCACTGAAATCAGGACTGCTTGCCATGTGTTTCATGAGGTCACTAAGTTTGCGGGAGTAGGGCCTCGCAGCAAAGACGGCCGACTGTGCACGGCGCAGTTTTGCCGCCGCCACCATTTTCATAGCCTTCGTGATTTTTTCCGTGTTCTTGACGCCTGATATCCGGCGCCTTATTTCGCGCAAAGTAGCCAATTCTTACTCCTTGATGGAGGCTTTGAAGGAGGACACGAACTCTTTGGTAATATCATGAAGCTTTTTATCTGTCTCCTGGTCGATATCTTTTGTATCGGCTATCTTGTCGAGAATGTCCTGATGTTTAAGCTCCATCATCTCGAGAAATTCCGACTCGAACCTGCGCACACTCTCGACCGGCAGCTCATCAAGGAAGCCGTTCGTTCCGGTGTAGATCACGGCAACCTGCTTCTCTACCGGCATCGGCGAGTATTGCCCCTGTTTCAGGAGTTCGACGAGCCTTTGGCCCCTTCGGATTTGAGCCTGCGTCACCTTGTCCAGGTCCGAACCGAATTTTATGAAAGCCTCCAGAGCTCTGAACTGCGCCAGGTCCAGCCTCAGACGGCCGGCAACTCTTCTCATAGCCTTGGTTTGCGCATTGCCGCCGACGCGGGAGACAGATATGCCCACGTTGATCGCGGGCCGGACTCCCGAGTTGAAGAGGCCTGGTTCCAGGTAGATCTGACCGTCCGTAATGGATATGACATTAGTCGGAATGTATGCAGAAACGTCGTTGGCTTGAGTCTCAATTATCGGCAACGCCGTAAGACTTCCGCCTCCTTCCTGGTCGCTCAGTTTCGAGGCACGCTCCAGCAGCCTGCTGTGGAGGTAAAAAACGTCTCCGGGGTAAGCTTCACGACCGGGCGGTCTGCGAAGCAGCAAGGACACCTGCCTGTACGCCCACGCATGCTTGGAAAGATCGTCATAAACGACAAGTGAATCGCGCCCGCTGTCGCGGAAGAACTCCCCGAGAGTACATCCCGAGTATGGGGCGATAAACTGCATGGGAGACGGGGTTCCCGCCGTTGCCGAAACGACTGTGGTGTACGCCATGGCCCCTTCGTCTTCGAGTTTGGCGACAACCTGTGCGACAGTAGATGCCTTCTGCCCGATGGCGACATAAACGCAATAAACAGGCTTGATGCCCCTGCTTTTCGCTTCCTCAGTATGAGTATATTTCTGGTTGAGAATTGCATCGACCGCCACAGCGGTCTTTCCTGTCTGCCGATCTCCGATTATAAGCTCGCGCTGTCCCCGGCCGATGGGGATCATGGAGTCGATTGCCTTCAGCCCCGTATTCAGTGGCTGCTTCACAGGACTCCTGGAAATCACGCCGAGGGCCTTCCTTTCCACAGGCAGCACCTTCTCGGTCTCAATCACGCCCCTGCCGTCGATCGGCTGGCCGAGCGGATTCACCACGCGGCCGAGCATAGCCTCCCCGACCGGCATCGACATGACTTTGCCGGTTCTGCGCACCTGGTCTCCCTCTTTCACAAGAGTGTCGTTCCCGAACAGAATGCAGCCCACATTATCTTCCTCGAGATTAAGGGCCATTCCGAAAACTCCGTTCGGAAACTCGACCAGCTCACTCGACATCACCTGCTGCAGTCCGTAGACCCTGGCGATCCCATCGCCAACTTGCAGAACGGTACCCACATCATAAACGTCGACCTCTCGTTCGAAACCCGATATCTGTTTTCTCAGGATCGCGGTAATCTCGTCAGGTCTTACTTCAGGCATAACAACCTCTTTGAATTAGTCTTTCATAAACTCAACTCCGGAGAGAACTTTCCTCCGAGAGCTGCTGCTTCAATATCTCAAGCTGGCGTCGGACACTTCCATCATAGACAGTATCCCCGATCCTGACGAGGAACCCGCCCAGAAGGCTCCCGTCAGGTGAAAATGAAATACGCACGCTCTTCCGTGCGACCCCCTCCAGAGTCTTCTTCATGCGCGATCTGGCGGTCTCGTCCAGTTCAAATGGGGCCCGCAGCTCGGCATTGACGATGCCGAGCATTTCGTCGAGTAGGGATGCGAACTGGACCGTAATTTCATACGCCAACGCTTCCCTTCCTTTGTCTATAAGAAGAAGCAGGAAGTCGAGCGACAGCTTGTTCACCTTTGCAGAAAACAGTCCCTTTACTGCATCTTTCTTTTTGAAGTGATTGACGACGGGGCTCCTGAAAAACATTGATAGCTCATGAGAAGACGAAATCGCGTCATGAATCAACCTCATATCAGAGGCAACCTCATCGACCTTCTTCATCTCCGAGCACAACTCCAGGAGTGCGCCGGCATATCTTTTTGCAGCTCTGGTTTCCTTCATTACCAGCCTTAATTCTTTGGCAGAGAATTAAGAAAATTCTCGACCAGTTTCTTCTGTCTCGTCTCGTCAATAGTCTCATGGAGGATCTTCTCCGCCGCTTGAACGGCAAGCTCCGCCACTAGTCCGTGGAGTTGAGATATGGCCTGCTGCTTATCCCGCTCGATTTCCTCCCTGGCCTTGTCCAGGATGCCGTTCGCCTCGGAATGGGCTTTTGACATTGCCTCGGACCTAACCTTGTCGGCAAGCTCCTTCGCTTCTCTTATGAGTTTCTGTGCCCTTTCTTCGGCGGCTTCGAGGTTCTTCCTGTTCTCCTCGAGAATCTCTTCAGCTTCCTTCTTGGCCTCCTCAGCACGTTCAATCGATTGCCGGATAGACTCCTCACGGGTGTCCAAAGCCTTGAGTATCGGCTTCCACGCCGTCGTTTTCAGGATCAACAGCAGGAGTCCGAAAGTCAGCGCGGTCCAGATTATGACGCCTGGATTCAGTTGCAACAGCATACTCTAATCTCCATTCGAATTAAAATTTGCCCCGTTTTCCTTACAGGATGGAAAACAGGAAGGTAGCAAAACGATCAGGGCTTGAGTGCCATGATTATTGCGATGACCTCTGCAAAAAGCGTGACGCCTTCGATCAGGGCTGCTGCGATAATCATGGTCGTTCTCAGGTCACCCTGCGCTTCCGGCTGACGTCCGCTTGCCTCGAGGGCTGCCGCGGCCAGTTTGCCGATGCCCAGACCGCCGCCGATGACTGCAAGCCCGGCTGCAATACCGGCTGCCAAATGGATTAGCCCTACGTGAAAAGTTTCTACTGGTGGCATTTAAAACCTCCTGTGATTCTCATTTAGTGTTCTTGATGAATTGCCATCCCGACAAAGAGTGCCGTCAGGATTGTGAATATGTAAGCCTGAATAAATGCTACTAATACTTCCAAGAGCTCTATGAAAAGTGCAAAACCGATTGCAACCGGGGCTATTAGTACGGTGCCGAAGACGAATATCAGTCCGATGAACGAGAATATGGCGATATCCCCTGCAATCAGGTTGGCGAAAAGACGAACGCACAGCGCGAAGGGTTTCGTAAAGAGGCCGAGAGTCTCGACGACGATGAAAATTGGCAATGCGAAAGCGGGGACTCCTTTGGGTATCAGCCCCTTGAAATACCCGAAGACTCCGTGGTTAACAATTCCCGATACCTGGATCACAAAGAAGGCTATTACAGCGAGCGCCGCGGTGAAGTTTATGTCTCCGGACGGTGTCGAGGCATACGGTATCAACTCGAAGATGTTCGAGAAGAGGATAAAGAAGAAGAGCGTAAGGAAATATGGGAGAAGCCTGCGCCCCTTATCTCCGGTTGCCGGCAAAACGACGTCATCCCTGATGAAAAGGACTATCATCTCAATGGCATTTGCAAACCGTCCGGGGATCAGCGACTTCCTGTAACTGTTGGCGGCCTTCTTCACGACAAGATAAACCAGTATTGCAGCTATCCACATCATGACGACATGTTTTGTCAGCGACATATCAATCGTCAATCCGCCGAGATGGATTGGTGCGAACCGCGGGAGATGAATTTCCCCGAATGGGAGAAAGTCAAGGGTATGGGAGTCCGTGACGTGCTCAATTACCCAGTTGCCGCTCGACGCATTCGCTGCATGTGCGGAAGCGGCCGCTGCCGTATCGGAAACGGCTTTCCCGACTTTAGCCGCCAACGTGCCGGCTGATGTTAGAATCGCGGATCCAAGAATCATTGTCCTGTACCTTTGCCCGTTTTCCTGAGCGCCATTCTCTTGTTGAGATATATCACTTCAAAAACGCTTATGGTGAAGTAGAAGATTAAAAGACCCGTTACCAGCGGAATTATTTCGACATGAAACACTTCCATCAAAAGGACGAATATGCCCAGGAGCAGGACCAGCCTGATTCCCATTCCCAGCGAGATTCCCCTCAAAAATACAATGCTGCTTTTGTCGATGAACATTTCAATCGTGTAGAAACCGACTCCGCCGCTCAATATTCCGATTAAAGCACCCAGAAAATAAGCCCCGGCAAAATGGGTGCCGGCAAATTTCCATATCAGCAGATAAGAGATTATCCCCATAGCTGCAAGGGAAATGACGAGAGTTCGTATCGTGCTGCTGCGCATCAAGCGGATCAGAGGATCAACTCTTCTTTCGCGTACCACTCTTACCTATTTTCTGCACTTCTTTAAAAAAGTTGTAAAAGCCGCCGACCAGCCCTACTCCGGCCCCTGTTAATATCAACCATGGAGATGTGCCGAAATGTTCGTCCAAGAAATAGCCGACCAACGTCATTCCTGCGACCGAAGCGGCCAATTCCGTTCCGAGTCCCATGAAAGGCGCTACCTGCCTGTACGCCTCAGCCAGACTTTCTCCAAAACTCTGTTTCTTCTTCAAATGAGCCACGAGTCATCTGAATAACTCGCTCTTCTGGTCAGGTCTCTTTTCACCACTCATGTCGCACTTGCCATCGAACACAGCTCCTTCGTCGATGACGAGCTTCGACGCACGAATGTCGCCCTTGATCCTGGCCTTCGATTCCAACACTAACTTGTTCTTGACGTTGATGTTGCCGGAAATCTTGCCGCTAACGGTCACTCCCTGGGCGTCAACGTTCCCTGTGATTTCGCCGCTCAATCCTATCACCAGATCCCCGTTCAGCGTAATGTCTCCATTTACCTGCCCGTCTACGCGAAGACTACCCGAACTTGTAATCTTCCCTTCAAAGCGAGATCCCTGCGAAACGATATTGATTTGTCCGTCTTCTTTTGCCATGTCAGTTCTTCGTTAGTAAGTAATTTTCAGGGTTCAGATTCTTGCCGTCCTGCCAAAGTTCGAAATGAAGATGAGGTCCCGTGCTTGTAACTCCTGTCGAGCCGACAAGCGCCACGACTTCTCCCCTGGAAACCTTTGCACCGACACTTACCAATATTCGTTCGCAGTGTTTATATACAGTGATGAAGTTTCCTGAGTGAGCTATCATCAAGGTGTTCCCCCCTGTCAGCGTCCAATCGACGAATATGACTTCGCCGGGGGCAGCTGCCACGACGGGAGAACCCACAGGTGCTGAGATATCGACTCCGTAGTGTTGTATCTGGTAATTGACACCCCTGGTAATATAACCGTTTACCGGCATTATCAGGGGAAGTATGGAACCGATGTCGTTTGCAGCTGAAGTTGGAGCGTAGCCTTTCTCCGCAACTGTCTCATTGACAGCACCGTATTCCTCGGGCACATCCTTCTCGGCCTGCGGCTGCGAGACTGCCACAGACTGTGTACCAGCCGATTGCTGAGTATCCTCACTCCCGGCCGTGTCTGTTAAGTCGTTGCTCCCGAGTATCTTGCGGAGTCTATCGTTGTAAGCGGAAAGATATGTCATTTGCTTCTGCACCTGGCCAACTTCCGACTCGAGTTTCTGGACTTTCTCCAGTTGTTCTTTCTGGGTACTGAAGTAGCCCGGAAGCACCAGTCTTCCAACAGGCGTGTATATCAATGCTACAACACTCAGCGCACCTATTACAACAAATCCAAAAAGAACAAAAAATCCTAACTGAAATTTTGACGCCTTGAAAGTCCGCGACGGCTTTTCGGTGTCAGAGATTACGACAAACGTCAGTTTGGTTGACGGTGTCTTCGCATGCGGTGATTTATGTTGCATCTCAAGGTCCAATAATATAAAAATAGGCGGTCATAATGTCAATGAAAAGCTTCAATTGCGGGGCTTATCGCCATCCATGCTTCACTTCTCACAACCTGATGCCGATTCCATGGCCCTGCAAGTTAGCTTTCTTGAAATATCGCCCCATATTGAATAATCTTCATTAAAGAAGAAAGGCAATTATGCATGTCACACGCGCCAGGCTACCTGAAGCCCTGAGATCCCCAGCCCTACTCTGCCGTAGGCCTCTCTCCATTTCAGCGTCGGCAAGGACGCTTAGTGAGTTGAGAGCCGGAGTTTTCTCATTTCAATAATGCCGAGGAAATACAAATGAAAGTATGTGGTTCTTCTGTTCAACACGACTCCGCCTACCTGATTAACGAGGACAACTACAAAAATCTGCTCAGGAAATTGAAGGCGGTGCAGGATACGATTCGCAAAGGCGGCGGGGAGGAATCCGCAAAGCGTCAGAAAAAACGGGGAAAGCTTCTGGCACGGGATCGGATCCGTTCCCTGGTAGATGTGAATACCACTTTTCAGGAGGTCGGCACACTGACTGCCGCGGGACTCTACGAGGAACATGGTGGAGCACCTTCTGCCGGCATCGTTACCGGGATCGGCAAGATCTGCGGCCGCGATGCGGTTATTGTCGCAAACGATTCCACAGTCAAGGCCGGAGCCTATTTTCCTCTCACTATAAAGAAGCATCTTCGTGCCCAGGAAATTTCGCTCCAGAACAGGATCCCAATAATCTACCTTGTCGATTCGGCAGGCGTGTTCCTACCAATGCAATCCGAGATATTTCCTGACAAGTGGGATTTCGGAAGAATATTCTACAACAATGCAATTCTGAGTTCCCAAGGGGTGATTCAGATTGCCGCAGTTATGGGGCCGTGCGTCGCGGGCGGAGCCTACCTTCCCATAATGAGTGACGAGTCGATAATCGTCGAGGGAACGGGAAGTGTCTTCCTGGCCGGCCCGTATCTGGTGAAGGCCGCCATCGGCGAGGAGACTGATGTCGAGAAACTTGGAGGAGCGGAGACTCACTCATCGATATCCGGAATAACCGACTACAAGGTCAAGAATGACAGTGAGGCCCTTTCTTTGATCAGGGACCTGATATCAAAAACGGGCCAGCGGGATAAGGCAGGATTTGACCGGACCGAGTCCCGGCCTCCGAAATTCGATCCGGGCGAGATCTACGGAATCATTCCGAATGACCGGTCCAAGCCATACGACATGTACGAGATATTGGCAAGGATTGTCGATGGGAGCGAGATCAATGAGTACAAGGCGTCGTACGGTAAATCGGTCATTTGTGCCTATGCCAGAATCGATGGGTGGGCTGTGGGAATCGTCGCGAATCAGCGAACGACGGTCAAGTCGAAGAAACCCGACAATTCCAGTGAGATGCAAATAGGCGGCGTGATCTACTCCGAGAGCGCAGACAAAGCTGCGAGGTTCATCATGAACTGTAACCAAAAACGGATTCCCCTCGTATTCTTGCAAGATGTCACCGGTTTCATGGTAGGAACACGAGCTGAAAGGGGAGGTATCATCAAAGATGGCGCAAAAATGGTAAATGCGGTTTCAAATTCGACGGTTCCGCGGTTTACGTTCATTGTAGGAAATAGTTTTGGCGCGGGTAATTATGCGATGTGCGGCAAGGCCTACGAACCCCGTCTGATCTATGCCTGGCCGTCCGCGAGAATTGCAGTAATGGGAGGCGATCAGGCGAGCCAGACACTACTCAGTATCAGGCTTCAGCAAATGGAGCGGGACGGGAGGAAGATCAGCGAAGAAGAACAATCGAATCTTCTGACAGAAATAAAGCAACGATATGAAACTGAAATGGATCCGGTCTATGCGGCGGCACGGCTTTGGGTGGATGAGATAATCGATCCTCTTCAAACGAGGGAGGCAGTCTCGCGGGGTATTGAGGCCGCGAACAATAGTCCCATAGAGACTCAGTTCAATATTGGCGTGATTCAGACTTGAGGAAGCATAACGGCAGAATATTCCCAGCCCTTATTTTAATCCTGTGTTTCACGGGACAGGCTTCAGCCCAGCTTGATTTTATCGCCAAATTCTTTGAGCCTAAGATATTCAAGGTGACCGACAAGTTGCGGGCCTACGTGCGTGACGACCTTCCACCTGTGTCGCATGACAGACAGGAAGAGCTCAGGCATGTCGACATGATTTTCATGAAGGCCATGGAGCTTTCCAACAACGGGGTAGCCACAGCATTGCTGGCAAGCGCGATTGCAGTTTTAAACCGAACCGACATAAGACCCAGTTTTCCATTGTTCGGATTTGTCACCCTTCCCCTCCCCGCAGAGGACTCAGCCGATGCCGCGGCCAGAATTCGCAAGATTCCCAGATACTTTCTTGCTGATTCACCTGACGATAAATGGGGGGACAGCGATAAGCTCACGCACTTTTTCGGATCGGCGTACCTTACCTACGAAACCGGGACGAGAAAGCTGCCGGACGCGATAGGTAACTTCATAGAAAGCGGTGAGGTGACTTTCAAGCTCGATTC
>JBJKPN010000177.1:0-58481 GCA_046706365.1 Candidatus Kryptoniota bacterium
CTCCGATCCGCGCTCATCAGTAAATTCCGTATAATCAGTGTCCTATCTTTTCCCGAGCGCCATCAGTATTCTCTATTTGAGCAACCCTTGTTAAATTTCAACAGATGATTTCCACTGAACGACTTCAAAAGGGCCTCGAGAAGTCCTTCGGATTGAAGGAATTTCGTCCGGGACAACTCGAGATTATCACTTCCGTCATGAACGGGTTCGATACGCTGGCGGTAATGCCCACCGGCGGAGGAAAATCCGTGTGTTACCAGCTGCCTGCGTTTCTCTCGGACGGACTCACGATCGTGGTGACCCCGCTGATCAGCCTTATGAAGGACCAGGTCGCACAGGTAAACAGAAATGGTGTCGTCGCAACCCAGCTCGACAGCACGCTTGAGCTTGACGAGATACGGTCGAGGCTGCAGCTTGTCATCTCGCGGAAGATCAAACTTCTTTACGTCGCGCCAGAGCGGCTCGAGAGCTCGAGATTCGTCGACGCAATTTCCAGGGTGAGGGTATCAATACTTGCGGTCGACGAAGCCCACTGCATCAGTCAGTGGGGGCACGACTTCCGCCCGCATTACACGCGCATCTCCGATTTCTCGACTGCCGTCGGCAACCCGACACTTCTCGCTCTCACCGCGACCGCGACGCCGGACGTTCAGGATGATATTGTCGCTCAGCTGAAAATGCGGTCCCCCCGTGTTTACGTCAGCGGCTTTGCGCGTGAAAACCTTTCGTTCAGTGTCGTGATGGAATCCAGCAAGACGCACTCCCTTCTGAGTTACATTAACAGCCACAAGGGCTCGGGGATCATTTATGCCGCCACAAGGAAAAGCGTCGATGAAATACACGGGCTGTTGAATTCGAAAGGAATAAATGCACTTCGATATCATGCCGGGCTGACGGAGACTGAGCGAACGAATTCGCAGACGGCATTCCTGAAGAACGAAAAGGTGATGGTCGCGACAAACTCTTTCGGGATGGGGATTAACAAGCCCGACGTCAGGTACGTGATCCATTACGAAGTCCCCGGGACTCTGGAGGCCTACTACCAGGAAGCGGGCCGCGCCGGTCGTGACGGCAAAGCGGCTGACTGCGTCCTTCTATTCAACAAGAGGGACTTGATGGTCCAGGAGTATTTCATAAAGACGCTCTACCCCGTCAAGGACTCGTTCATCAGAATATACTCTGCAATTTTCGATTCGCTTTCGATGTCTGTCGGATTCAGGGCCGAAGAGTACCAGACGGTTTCGCTCCAGGGCATCTCTGAGCTTACGAAACTGGACGTTCGAACCATCGACTCCGTCCTGCGAATCATGTCTCAGAACGGCATGATAACCCTCGTTCCCAGTGTTTCAGGGAGAGCGAGCCTCCGCTCTGTGGTGGACGTTCAGACTTATCGGCGCGCGTTAGAAAAGACTTCTTCACATGATACAAAAGGAGTACTGGACGCCCTGTTGCGGCTCTACGGCACTTCCATCTTCGGCGGAGCGCAGCCGGTGACCGTCGAAGAGATTGCACATAAGTCCGGCCTCAGCGCGTCGTCTGTAAATCGCACGCTGTCAATTCTACAGAAGTCGGGCGTGCTTGAATACAAGCCCCCGGCCGAAGGCGTCAGTTTCAAAATGCTTACGGGGCGGTATGAAGCGGAGCGGCTGCCGGTGGACTTCAGGCAGATCGAGCTTCTGGCAGAGAGGGCGCACCAGCGGGTGCAGGCCGTCGTGGACTTCGCAAAAACAACCACCTGCCGCACAAGTTTCATCCTCACATATTTTGGCGCGGAAGAGATCGAAGGAGGATGCGGAAACTGTGACAACTGCACCGTCGAATCGACATATCTTCGCGAGGGTCTGAAGGCGGCGGACATCCCCGACGTTCACGAGATTAACCGGGCTATCCTTTCCCTTGTCGAGGCCACCGGCGGCAGGTACGGAAGAACCACTTACTGCAAGATCCTTCTGGAAGACGACTTCAAAGAAGACCTTGCCGAAAAACTCCGCAAGAAGTTCGCCGGATCACTGAAAGACCTCCCGCCTCAGGCCGTCTACTCGGCATTCGACCTGCTGCTCTCCAGGAAACTGCTTGTCAAGTCGAACCTGTTGTACTCGACCATTTCGATTACGCAGGACGGCAAGGCTTATCTTAGAGAAGGCTTCGCTAAGCCAGTGCCGAGGCCCTATCCGTTCAGGAAACCACTGTACAAAGCTTTAAGGGACGAGAGAAGAAATATCGCCAGCGAACTGCGGTTGCCCATCTTCAACGTCTGTTCAGATGCCAGCCTGATAAGAATTGCAAATGACAACCCATCAAACAGCCGCGAAATCTCAGGATTCTTTCCCGAAAAGGGCGAACACACAGGATTGATCGCCGGCAGGCTCTTGCAGGTCTGTATCGATTTCAAACGAGTCGACACTGCGAACCTCTCAGAGGCAGACAGAAAGGTATATGAGTTTTATCTGGAAGGTTTGACAGCTGCAGAGATTTCTGCAGCTCTTTCATTATCAGTTCAGGGAGTAATCGAGATTCTCGGAAACCTGAAGAGAAGCGGCTTCGATGTAAACATGCGCCGGCTCGTGAAGAAGGACAAATTTGCTCAGATAGAAAACGAGCTGAGAGAGACACGCGACATCGTGTCGGCACACAGGGCAGTCCAGGACTGTGAACTGGCGGAGGTGATGCTCGTCTCGGAGCTCATCGGGTTTTCGGCTTGATGTAGATCTTTCTCAGTTCGCTCACGCGCTGCTGAACCTGTGCCACGAACTTTTCCCACCTGTCGGGTTTTTCAGCGTACCAGGATAATGCCCTGTTCACGAGACTGTCGTTCAATTCGTAAACGCGCATCAGCGAATCCACTTTCTCCTTGTGGAGTTGCGGTTGCCTGCCATATTGCACATCCACCATTTGCAGCTGCACGTAGAAATCGACGAACTTCTTCTGCGAGAATGGAACCTTCTCCGAGCACGACGGCAGGATGAGCAGCATCAGGGCTAAAAGGCTAGTCTTTCTTAGGTCCATCAACCACGAGTACGAATTCTGCCTTGAACGGCGTTTTGTTGAACTCTTTTTTGATGTTACCGAGAGTACCGCGCAGCACCTTCTCACCTGGCAGCGTCAGGTCGATCGCCGCAATTGCGCGCCTGTCCTTTCCGAACACGGCGACGCAGTCTTCGATGAGCGGAGCAAAACGATACGGAGCCTCCATTATGACGGAGACACTGCTCAAAGCCCTAAGCTCCTCGAGTGCCCTCATGCGTTCGTCTCTCTTTCGCGGTAAAAAGCCGGCATAGTGGAACCGGCCGATCTCGAAATCCGACACGACGATTGCAGCGAGTATGGACGACGCTCCCGGAACCGGAACTACTTTGACACCCGATCTGAGGCAAAGGTGGACGAGAGTCCCTCCGGGGTCGGCGAGCACAGGAGTGCCGGCGTCGCAGATCAGCGCCGCGTCCGCGCCTTCTTTTATACGGTTCGCAATCACTTCCGCGTCCCTGACTTCATTGTGTTCGTTGAGAGATTCAAGAGGCCTGTCAATGCCGTAGTACCTGAGGAGACGATTGCCGAGCTTGAATTCCTCGCAGATTACGAAGTCCACCGCTTTCAGGACGTTGAGTGCCCGGAGTGTGATATCGTCATAATTACCTATGGGGGTGGAAACAATGTAGAGAGTAGAACTCAATGCGCGGGCCTGAGATTCCGTTCGTAGTACTTCCTCAGTCCGATGAGGATCGCCGTCGTCGGAACAGCAACCAGCAGTCCGAGGAATCCCATAAAGTAACCGAATACAAGCAGGGCGAGAATCAGCAGGACGGGGTGCACGCCTATCTTCGACCCGATTATCTTGGGATACAGGATCGTAGTCTCTGTCAGGTTCATTCCGAGGAATGATATAATTACCATCGCCACCTGGAAGCCCGGACTGTCTCCGAACAGCGCGATCAGGATTGCGACTGACATGCTGACGATGATTCCGAAATAAGGTATCATGTCGAGAAGTCCGGAGATTATCCCAATGACGAGTGGGTATTTCACTCCCCATATCGACATCAGAGAGGTGATCACTATCGAGTTTATGAAAGCGACTGTCAACGCACCACGCAGGTAGCTTCCCAGAATTCTGTCGACGATCAAATAAATTTCGGATGCCCTGTCACGATACCTGCGCGGAACGAGCATCTTCACTCTGTACTTTATCAGTTCAAAATCCTTCAGGATATAGAAACTCAGGAACGGAACGAGAACAAGGTTGAGCATCTTCGTCAAAGCCGAAGCGGACTGTGCCACGAAGTTCAATATCCCATTGGGAATTGCCCTTGTGACATCTTCTATCCTGGTGGATATCTCGGCTATAACGGCCTGCTGCAGGTTCTGATTTTCAGGGCTGAAGCCGAGGAAGCCGCGGTTAATCAGACTGTTCAGTGAATTGCTAACCTCGCCGGTCAGCGTAGGAATCGAAGTGAGGAAATTCTGAAATTGCTGAAACACCATCGGAAGGAGCACAATCGTGAGTGTCACCAGCGCGCCGAAAAGAGTCAGCAGGATTGCTATGATCGACAGAGGCCGGGGAATTCTCTTGTTCGCCAGCATTTCGACCACGGGTGAAAATATGAAGCTTATGAGAAACGCTATCAGGAACGGCAGCACCGCACCGGCGACTTCTACGACGAACCATACACCGAACAGAAGTGTTGCAACAAGAATGAGATGGCGGACTATAGGTTCACGCCTCAGAGGATAGGTGGCTACGAGGAAGACCACGAAAACCATGATGGGGCTGAAGATTTCGCGCACCGTATAACCGAGGACTACGAGGAGCAAAATTGCGACTATGAACAGAAGCCATTCCCGCCTCCCCGACAGCAGCCCGGACAAAGTCTGGATTTCCTTCTCGTGCGTTTCCGTCGATTTCAGCTCGTCTTCCTGAATTGTCATAGCGCTGTTTTTGTGTGATTCTGGGCGTTTTCTCCGGCACGCCTCACTGAAAGCATCGCCGAAAGATATGCAAACGAGTGGATTAAATCACCTTTCATTATCTCCAATTTGTTCCGCGCAAGCTTCCGCCGGACCGACGCGGCCCCGTCGAACCGGTACACCGGCATTCTCGGTATGACCCCCGCTTCCACAGAAGAGCCGAGTCCGAAGAGCAGCTTGTATCCGGCTTCACGGGAGGCCGAAACTATCTCCCGGTTGTGTCTGCCGAATGGAAATGAAAATGTCCTCACTTCCTTTCCGATAATGTCCTCGAGTCGCCTCTTCGAGTTCACCAGTTCAGCCGATAGGGCGGCATCGTCCAGCCGTGTCAAATCCCTGTGCGAGCAAGAGTGGCTTCCGACCTCAAAGCCGAGTTCCGCAACCTCCCTTATCTGCTTCTCGTTCATGTGTACGAACGGCCTGTACGACAACCTTATGTCCCAATCGTTGGTCTTTCCGATGAAGTCCGTAATGACAAACACAGTGGCGCTGACGTTAAGTGCAGTCAACTGCGGCACGACATTCCTGTAAAAGCAATCGTACCCGTCGTCGAACGTCAGGCAGACGTCTCTGCCGCTACCTACTTCATCGCCGGGCAGAGGAATTATTTCGCAGGCAAGCCTTTTGAGTTCGTCGATTTGTTCTGAAAATCTTTTGGGCGTAACCGTAGTGGCGCCGAACTCGAACCTGTTGTCGACTTTGTGGTAGGCTAGAACGGCCATCACTTACCCGTTGATCCGAATCCGCCTTCCCCGCGCGACGTCGTCCCGAGCGAGTCGGATTCTTCCCACTTCACTCTGTCGTAATGGGAAATTACCATCTGGGCAATTCTGTCGCCGCGGTTCACTTCGAATGGGGTCTCACTCAGATTCAGCATGATTACTTTTATCTCGCCACGGTAATCCGTATCGATCGTACCTGGAGAGTTTGGGAGAATTATCTTGTTGCGAATCGCAAGTCCGCTCCTCGGTCGGATCTGCGCTTCATATCCAGGAGGGAGTTCGATTTTGAGGTTGGTCGGCACGAGTGCAGTGGCCATCGGCTCGATGACAACCGTTTCACTCACCGCTGCATAGACGTCCATACCGGCGGAACCTTCGGTCATGTAGGCCGGCAGTGGAAGGTCTTTAAACTCGTCGGAAATTCTGAAAATTCTTACAGGTAAGTCGCTCACTCATGCTCCCTACGGGTGAGAACCCGCAAACTGACAACTCCCTCTCCCGGAGTTGGTGTGGTTTTGCACTCAATTGTCGATGTAAATCTGCTCGGCCGAGCTGTTGCCGGCGCCGAGGGAGTCTAGGCCGCACTCCTGGTCTGTTTCAGGATCTCTTCTTCAAGTTCCTTCCTGAATCGCTGGATGGTGAATTTGACCGGCCAGGCAGCGGCATCTCCGAGCGCGCATATGGTGTTGCCCTCGATGTTATTTGCCACGCGGACAAGCAAGTCCAGATCTTCCACTTTCCCGCTGCCGTCGGCCATGCGCTGCAATATCTTCCGCATCCATCCGGTACCCTCACGGCACGGCGTACATTGTCCGCACGACTCGTGCCAGTAGAACTTCGTGACGCGGAGGAGCACTTTGACCAGGTTCGTATCTTCGTCCATGACCATGACGCCTCCGGTCCCGATGGCGCTTCCCACGGCCTTGAGCGAATCGGCATCCATCCGCACTCCCTCCAGCTGATCTCCGCGAAGCGGCGGCATGGAGCTTCCGCCGGGGATAACCATCTTGATATTCTTTCCGCCCGTCACCCCTCCGGCATAATTGTAAATGATGTCGGTCAGCAGTGTTCCGCTCGGGAGCTCGAACACCCCCGGCTTATTTACGTGCCCGCTTACGCCGAACAGGAGCGTGCCGGGATGCTTCTGTGCCCCGATTTTCGAAAACCATTCTGCGCCGTTCCATATTATGGCGGGCACATTCGCTATCGTCTCGACATTGTTGATTGTCGTCGGGTTTCCCCAGAGACCGTTTTGTGCCGGGAAAGGAGGCTTCACTCTCGGGTAGCCGCGTTTTCCCTCGATCGACTCCATCAGGCCGGATTCCTCGCCGCAAATGTATGCGCCCGCGCCGCGGTGTAAGTAAATGTTAACCGAGTATCCCGAGCCCATAATATTCTCACCGATGTATCCGTGCGAATAGGCTTCATCGACCGCTTTCTGCAATATCTGAGTCCACTTGTAGTATTCTCCGCGGATGTAGACGTACGCCGTCTTTATTCCCATAGCGTAAGAGGCTATCAGGATCCCTTCGACCAGCTGATGCGGATTGTATTCGAGTATCTGCCGGTCCTTGAAGGAACCCGGCTCGCTTTCGTCCGCATTGATCGCGAGGTATTTGGCCTTCTCGGTTTGCTTCGGCATGAACGTCCATTTCAAACCCGTCGGAAATGCCGCTCCACCCCGCCCGCGCAACCCGGACTTCTTGACTTCATCCGTTACTGCGTCCGGCTGCATTGCGATAGCCTTTTTCAAGGCCCCGTAGCCGCCGTTGCTCTCGTAGACTTCGATCTTTGCAAGATCGGGGATTTCCGGAAGTACAATCTTGGGAAAGGCAGCGTCGCCGCCCTGCGCATACAATTTTGTTGTGGTCGTAGTCTCGGACATCAGTGATCTGCCTGTTTTTTGAATTCTTCGAGTAGATTGTCGATTCTCTCTGCCGTAAGGTTGTCGTAATAATCGTTGTTGACCTGCATCATTGGAGCCGTCCCGCACGAACCAAGACACTCCACCTCGCTCAGGGTGAACATCTTGTCCGGCGTAGTCTCTCCGACCTTCACGCCGAGCCTGTGTTCGATATGCTCGATAAGGTTGTCGGAGCCGCGCAGCATGCAGGAGACGTTTGCGCAAACCTGGATGTGATACTTCCCCACAGGCTTCCTGTTGTACATCGTATAGAAGGTTACCACGCCGAGGACATGGTTGAAGGGAATGCCGAGGAGATCGGCGATGTAATGCATGACATCTTCAGAGATCCAGCCGAACTGCTCCTGCGCCAGCCAGAGGACCGGCAAGAGCGCGGCCATCGGTTTCGGATAGCGCTTTTTGATCTCTTCTACTTTTCGAAGATTTTCTTCTGTGAACATTATCCTGTTTTCTTATTTCTTATTTGGAAATTCAAATCGAGTGCGAACGGCGATTCACTCGAATCACTTGTCCGCTTCGCCCATGATCGGATCGATACTCCCGATTATCGCGACGACGTCAGAGATCATCTGTCCCTTAACGAGGAGAGGCAGAGCCTGCAGATTGCAAAATGAAGGGGAACGGATCTTAAGTCTCCACGGCCGCCCGCCTCCGTTGCTCTTGATGTAGAAGCCGAGCTCTCCTTTGGAGCCTTCTATCGCCGAATAGATCTCGCCGGGTTCGGGATGTATGCCGTCGTTCACTATTACAAAATCGTGAATAAGCTCTTCCATCTTTGTATACACGTTCTCTTTTTTCGGAAGAACTTTTTTCGGTAAATCCGCCTTTACCGGTCCCTGCGGAATCTTCTCGAGCGCCTGACGTATAATCTTCACGCTTTCGAGCATCTCCCGCATTCTCACCATGTAACGGGCAAAACAATCGCCTTCCTGCTCCGTGATCACGTCGAACGAAAGCTGGTCGTAGACGAGATACGGCGAGAAGATGCGCAAGTCGTGGTCAACACCGGAGGCACGCAGAGTCGCGCCGGTCATTCCTATTTCCAGCCCCGTCTCGCCGTCCATCACTCCGACGCCGACCGTCCGGTCGAGGAATATCCTGTTCTTGTTCAGCATCTTGGTGATTTCTGCCTGATGAGTCGGGAATTCATCTATAAATTTCTCTATAGCGTGCTTGGTCTCGTCGGTCATGTCCTGGGCAACGCCGCCGATGCGCGTGTAACTGGTGGTGAAGCGGACCCCCGTCAGGAGGTCGAATATGTCGTAGAGTTTCTCCCGCTCGCGGAAGGCCCACAGGAAGACCGTCATCGCCCCGACGTCCATCGCCATTGCGCCGATGGCCATCAGGTGCGAGGAAATCCGGGCGAGCTCGGCGCCGATAACCCGAATGTACTGGGCACGCGGCGGGGCCTCGATACCACCCAACTTCTCGATCGCCAGGGCGATGCCGACATTGTTCGCAACAGGCGATATGTAGTCGAGGCGGTCTGTATGCGGGATGAATTCCATGTACGTGGAAGCTTCCGCAATCTTCTCGTATCCGCGGTGAAGGTAGCCCATCTCCGGGATGCAGTCGACAACAGTCTCTCCATCCAGCTTGACAAGCAGCCTGAGAACACCGTGTGTCGCAGGATGCTGCGGACCCATATTGAGAACCATATAGTTCTCGAGCGGATCCTCCACTACTACATTCGTATCTCTATCTTCAAGAGTCTTGAGTATCTGCGATATCTCTCTCTTATTTTCAGAAGTTGTACTCATTTTCAAGCCTTATTTTCTCGGAAGGGGAATTGAGCCCGGAATCCCCATGAGCGGGAAGTCCTTCCGGAGCGGGTAATACTCGTATTCCTCAGGCATGTATATACGTCTCATATCGGGATGGCCTTCGAAGGTAATTCCGAACATGTCGTAAGTCTCCCTTTCGTACCAGTCGGCAGATTTGAAAACGGATGTAACGCTCGGACAGACGGGGTTCTCCCCATCGACCTTTACCTTCAGCCTGATTCTGTACTTGTTTTTCAGAGAGATCATATTGTAAATAACCTGGAATCTTTCCGAAACAGGAACCT
Source organism: Candidatus Kryptoniota bacterium (assembly GCA_046706365.1). GTDB lineage: Bacteria > Bacteroidota > Ignavibacteria > Kryptoniales > JAKASW01 > JAKASW01. The sequence goes on from JBJKPN010000177.1 coordinate 9,677, forward strand.
CCTCCGGCCTGAACTCGTGCTCGACGGCAAGGTACGATTTACGCGAGGAAACGTCCTCGAAATCCAGCATGTCCGCGCCGCACACATCCGACAGGTAGTTGAAGCTCAGTTCCTCGTCTTCCTTGAGCAATTTGCAGACGTCGGCGATTCTTTCTCGCTTGACCTCTACTGTCAATTCACCTTTGAACTCGACGACGGCCAGAATGTCTTCTCCGAAGGCCGCGCGAAGTTTCTCCTCGATTTTTTCTTTCATATGGGATTATTCCACCAGGATTTTTTCGCGTTCGCGATCTGCAACTCGGGTTTCGCCGGACTGTATCTTCCTTTGAATCTCCATCAGCGCCTTCAACAGAGAATCCGGACGCGGAGGACATCCTGCGACGTAAATGTCGACCGGGACAAACTGGTCTATACCCTGTACAACCGAGTAGGATCGATACATTCCGCCGCTCGATGCGCAAACGCCCATCGAGATGACCCATTTCGGCTCAGGCATCTGATCATATATCTTCCGTACTACTTTGGACATTTTGTATGTAGTCGTTCCCGCGACTATAAGCAGGTCGCTCTGTCTGGGGGAAAATCTGAATACCTCCGCACCAAAGCGGCTCACATCGTAGCGTGGACCGGCAAAAGCCATCATTTCTATAGCGCAGCACGAAATGCCAAGCGGCATCGGCCAAAGGGAATTCTTAAGGGACCAATTGAAAAGAGCATCGACACGAGTCGTCAGAAAGCCCTCGTTCTCGTTTGTTCTATTTACTGCCATTGCAAAGCTCCTTTCCTAATCACGTAATAATATCCGATCAAAAGTATGACTATAAATGTCAACATCTCTATAAATCCAAACCATCCCAGAGACATAAAGTTCACCGCCCAGGGATACATAAAGACAATTTCCACATCGAATAAAATGAAGAGAATTGCAACGAGATAAAACCTTACAGTGAATCGTTCACGCGCGGTCTTTATCGGCTCCATTCCGCTCTCATAGGTAGAGAGTTTCTCCCGTGTCGGTGCATGGGGCCCCAGAAGACGGTTTATATTCGCCATGACGATCCCCAGAATAGCAGCGACCGCGATCAGCAGAAAAATCGGGATGTAATTTGTCAACATTTCAATCTCGTTTTAAAAAATCTACTCAACAGGGAGATAAAAATCAAAGTACGGGATGGTGCGGCATGCCGCAGCCTCAAGAGCGGCAACTACGACCGCAGGCCGAAAGACCCGAAGTGATACTTGTTGCGTTTTGCAAACAACGGCTCTATATTCTCAAAACTCAAAAACAGGAGGCGCTCGTGGTAAAGCTAGTTGCACTTTTTAAGAAACCATCCGATGTGAGTTCTTTCGAAGAACATTACGAGAAGGTACACCTGCCTTTGATCTCCAGGATGCCGGGCATGAAGCGAATCGAGCTGTCAAAGGTAAGCGGGGCGCCGATGTCTCAGCCGCAGTTTTACAGAATGGCCGAGATGTATTTCGAAAATCAGAGCGCGCTGAACTCGGCCATCATTTCTCTGGAAGGGATGGCTGCAGCAAAGGATCTCATGGGGTTTGCGAGGGATACGGTGCAGCTCTTTTTTGCCGAGGTTAATGAATAGAACAGTTACCGCATTCATTGCGATGAAATTCCCGATCCACTGTCGGGTGGGGTTGGCGTCTTGACGACCGGGCCAAATCGCCACTCCGTTTCAGTCCACTTCAATCCAATCCGCATCATCGTCTCTACCCTGAATCTGGAGACGACGTACCGACTTGCTGTCTCAACGAATCAGGAATGAAACCGGCGAGGGGCCACATGAACGAAGCAGAGCAACCGAAACTTGCCGACAGGCTGGGACTTCCGACCGCGATTGCGGTGGTCATCGGCTCCATTATCGGTTCCGGAATATTCCTTGTTCCCCAGAAGATAGCGTTGACGCTGGGAGATGCGGGGTGGATTATAGCAGTGTGGGTCTTCGGAGGGCTCCTTTCGCTCGCAGGGGCTTTGACAAATGCCGAAATCGCCGGAATGATCCCGGCTGCCGGCGGACAGTACGTTTATTTCCGCGAGATATACAATGACTTCATAGCATTTCTCTACGGCTGGACTACTTTCATCGTATATCAGACCGGCTCCATCGCGGCCATTGCCGTGGCATTCGCAAAATATCTGGGCTTCTTCTTTCCCGGGTTGAATGCGCTTCAGCTAAACTTCGGACTCTTCGTAATGCCGGAGGTCGGGATCAAACTAGTGGCGATCGGGGCAATAGTTTTTGTAATGACGGTGAACTACTTCGGTGTGCAGTTCGGCGGTTTCGTCCAGCAACTTTTCACGACTCTCAAAGTTCTTGCAATCGCCGGGATCGTCGTGACCTGCTTCGCGTTCGGTACCCATGCGGGACATTTGTACACACCATTTTTCGGCGCTTTCCACTCATCTTCCGGCGGTCTCCTCAGCGCATTCGGCATTGCATTGGTGGCAGTCCTCTGGGCGTACGACGGCTGGAACAGCGTTACTTACCTTTCGGGGGAAGTCAAAAACGCGCAGAGGAACATTCCCATCGCGCTCATAGCCGGAACTATATCCGTCATCGTTATATATGTATTCGCAAACCTGGCTTATATGTACGTTCTCCCGATTCACCAGATGGCGCATTCTCAGTTAGTGGCATCTGACGCTATTTCGACGTTTTTCGGGTCCAACGGCGCCGCCCTCATCGCAATTGCCGTGATGATCTCGACCTTCGGCACTGTCAACGCGACTACTATGACAACAGCAAGAGTTTACTTTGCAATGGCAAAAGACGGGCTGTTCTTCAAACGCATTTCTTCCGTCCACCCCAGATACAAGACGCCTCACGTGTCGCTGCTGGTCCAGGGTTTCTGGGCCTCCGTCCTCACGCTCACCGGGACCTATGACCAGCTGTTCACTTACGTCATTTTTGCGTCCTGGCTCTTCTACGCGATAGGTACCTTCGGAATCTTCGTCCTTCGAAAAAAGCGTCCCGATGCCCCGCGCCCGTACAAGACCCTCGGTTATCCCTTCGTTCCGATTATCTTCGTCGTCGTCGCCGTATGGTTTGTAATAAATACGGTGGTCACTGACCCTCGAGATTCACTTTTCGGACTGGGCCTCGTACTACTTGGAATACCGGCGTATCTCTACTGGCACTCAGCCAGGACCCGTGAAGCACGAAAAGCGTAGACTCATAACCGGAGCAAAACGTATTCGGGTTCTTCCCCCTCTGCAACGACCAGATGAAGTCTGCCTAATGGCCAAACGGCCTGATCTCCGCCCCGAGCGCACCTCTTCCCTTCAATTCTCTAATAATCGTATCCGAGTGAGAAGTAGTACTGAGGTTTCGAGAAGTGCTGCAGGTTGTAGTTCCACGCAACGTCGAGCCTCAGGAGAAAATACAGAACAACCATTCTCGCACCGAAGCCCGTCCCTATCAGCAGGTCTCTTGTCTTCAGGTTTCCGAAATTGTCATGATCGAACGCCTGAAACTTGACGTAGTTGTCGTTCCAGTCGTACCCCCAGGCAGACCCGATGTCGGCGAAAGCAGTCCCGAAGAAAGTCTGGAAGAGTGGAATCGGACCCGCGCTAAGAAATCCGAACATCGGAAACCTGAGCTCCATATTCAGCAGGGCGAAGTTATTTCCGAATTTGGCGTTGTAGTCGTATCCCCGCATCGGCACCACCGGTGTCAGGAACTCCAGATCCTCAGCGTTCTTGATCGGTATGAAGTCGCCGTCGAACCGCGCGTTGATCCAGTTATCAGTCCCGCCTATGAAGAACTTCTGCGGATTCGATCCTGTGGATGACCCTGCAAATAATCGCCATGCAAATGTATAGAATGTCCCCGACAGTCTGAGGTAGTTGCGGTAGTCGAGAATCCCCGAGACGAAGCTTACCCCCTGTTCACCTACCTTCGGCGTGCCGTAAAGATACGCGTAGAAGCGCGACCCGTTAATAGGAGCTATATATCCGAAGAACGAGTTGTCGTGGACGAAACGTAATGTGGGCACAAACAATATTCTGTTCTGCGATGGTTCATATGTCTCGTCCAGGTTCTCCCGCGTCAGGCTCAGCCAGCTGACCCCGGTCTCAAGTCTGTTGAACCTGTCGAGCGGATAATTGGCAGCCAGCGAGATGCCATAGCTCTGGAATCTGTACAGATCATAGTAACCCGAATAATACGGAGAGCTGAGATACAGGAACCGGGCAATGTGCGATCCGGTTATGGAATACCCCATTCGCGAAGGGAGATAATTGTACTGGAAGGCAAAGTCGCTGTTCTTCAGGTCGATCACCAGGTCGGTGTACAAGAAGATCTGGTGGTCTCCCAGCATATCGCTGAACGCCATCAGGGTGGTTCCCTGCACTCCGAAGAAAGTGTTGTAACCCGCATTACCGTAAACTATGTCGGGTGTAAATGAGATCCTGTACTTCTGTGCAAGGAAATTGCCCGAGCTGTCCACATTTCCTTCCACGTTGAAGTTTTCGTTGAAGTTGGGCATCGAGAAAAGACTGTCGGCTCTGGACTTCGCACCAAATACGTAGTTGCTTAAATCGACCTGGATGTCTTTCCCGTAAAGGCTTTTTACTTGAGTCGTATCGGCGGCAGTGGAGTCGCTTGCGATCTTTTTCTCGACCACCAGTTCCTTTTGCTGCTCCAAACGAAGATTTCCGGCTTTTGATGCCTTCACCTCGGCCAATTCCATCCTGGCATACTGGGTCAGCGGAACTTTGTCATCCGTAAGCAGGTGGTCTTCGGGAGCTTTAATGAGGAAAATATCGAATCCGCCGTTGTCAAGACTCGAAAACGCCATCTTCGAACCGTCGGCCGATACCGAGTATTGATAAATTCCTGCAATAGAATTCGTCAGCGGCCGGCTTTCCTTGGTTTTCAAATCCATCCGGTAGAGATTGGAAACTCCACTTTCGTCGGAGACATAATACAGATGCTTACCGTCCGGCGCCGCGACCGGGTATGTCTCTTCCCCCATCTCGGAGCCAGTCATCTTCTCAATCATTCCGGACGCAATGTCGACGGAATAGACATGTGACTGATTGAAATCATGGTTCCATATCTTGAATCCCTCGGGGAGATCGGTCTTCATCAGATATTTCCCGCGGTCACTCGCGAAATAGATCTTGTTGCCGTCCGGAGACCAGCTGGGATCCGAGTCGCTGAACACATCGTTTGTAAGGTTCGCCAGGGCATTTGTTTTCATATCATACAGATAGATGTCGGACTGATTCGCCGTATTTCCGACGAACACGAGTCTCCCGCCGTCCGGCGACCACGATACGGAGAAAATACCGTTGAGCTTTTCAAAGGAGATTTCGCGCACCTTTCCGGTTTCGGCTTCTATGACTGCAATTGCATCCTTCGAGCCGCTCTTGACGGCGATGGCGATTTCCTTCCCGTCCGGGGACCATGTCAAACCCGGCGTGAGTAAGTGCAGCTCCTCGAAACTTCTGCTCGACTGGCCGTCTACCAGTTTCCTGATTATTTTTCCGTCGGAAGCATCCATCAGGTATATGCTCATGTAATCGTCGCGGTCCGATATGAATACGATCTTGTCTCCCTGCGGCGAAATTGCAGGGCTTGTATTGTAGAAGTCTCCGATTTCCTTGTGGTCCGTCATACGTTTCGCGAAATCTTCCGGACGCCTGCGTTCGGCAATCTGGGGCCAGTACAGGACTTTCTGCTCGTGCTCCCACCGCTTGGAAAGCTCCTTGATGTTTATTCCGAGTGCGCTCCGGAATCCCTGCTCCACGCTTCTGGTGGTTCTTATGCGGCTGAGAATCTCGGATATCTTCTGGTCCCCGTATTTGTTGGCTATGTACCACCATACCGATTGCCCGCCGCGATAGGCATAGTATCCGTTCAGCCGCTCAATCGGGACCAAATTCTCATTTATCGTCGCATCGAGCATGAACATATCCGAGTTCGTATTCCAGCGAAGAGATTCGTACTCAGCGAGTCCTTCGTTAAACCACATCGGGAGCTGAAGTGTGATGTTGTTTGCGATAACCGACTGGATGGACCCGCCATAGTACATGTCGTTGAGGACGGCGTGGACCAGCTCGTGGTGGATGACATGTCGGAACAATTGATACGATCCTTCGAAAGGTACGACAACCCGGTTCTTGAACAACTCCGTGACGCCGCCGACCCCTTCCTCCATGTATGCTGAAACGACATTCGTCTGCTGCCAGTCGTTATGCGAAGAATAGACAACGATCGGAATCCGGTTCGTTATTTCATAGCGGATATGTGAGCTTATGGAATTGTAAGCCGACTCCGCGGCCCTCGCCGTAAATTCAGCCAGGTAATATTCCTGCGGATAGAAGAAAATGTCGAAATGTTTGGACTGGATGAAATACCAATCGAACGATCGGTATTGGACTTTGTTCTTTCCAAAATCGTCCGACTGGGCATAGCTCGCAGCTGTCGTGAAGAACGCTGCGATTAGCACGGCTTTCTTAATCGCGTTCACTGACTCAACCTCCACGGGAACATACCAATGTTCGGGGCCAAATTCAAGATTTGATGGAAGAACCAGTTGACCGGCATTGTCTCTGCCTGCAGGTGCGATCCGTTAGAATTGGAGTTCGAGCCCCTCCGCGGCCGCGTGCAGCCGGAAGGAGTAGTGCGCCCTCTTCATCTCTCCCCTGCAACGCTCCACGATCCCGGTTATTGCGGCATCGCTGAACGACGGATCATAATGAAAAAGGAAAAGGTCCTTCACATTCGCCTCGGCAGCTATCTGTAGAGGAAACATAAAATCTGAATGCCCCCAACCGATGTGCTTTTCATAGAGCTCCGGAGAATAGGCAGAGTCGTGAATCAACACGTCGGCATCTCTAGCAAAATCGACTATTCGCTCGTTCGGATAGAGCCCGTAATCCTCGTAGAGACGCAATACCTCCTTTTCGTGATGATCGAAGAACGGGACCGACTGAGCTGAATATGGCTCGTTGTCGCTTATGTATACCAGGCTTTTGCCGTTCTGATTAATTCTATACCCGAGGGTAAAACCCGGATGATTCACGAGAATAGCCCTTACCTCTGCACCGAATGCTTCAATCGAGCCCTGCTTCAGAGGCAGGAATCTCATCTTAGCCTTCAACTCGGAGAACCTGACGGGGAAATGGATTTTATTCATCTGCTGCGAAATTATTTCATCGAGCGGCACGCCGTCCTCCTCCGGACCGGCGATGGTGAATTCGTTCCCTTCGAAAAAGGCTGGTCTGAAAAAGGGGAGACCATGAATATGGTCCCAGTGAGGATGAGTGATCAGTATGAATGCCTGAATTCTTGCCCCCCTTTCGCTCAGATCTTCACCCAGATTCCTGATGCCGGTTCCGGCATCCAGAATTATCAATCCGTTATTGTCGAGGTTCAGTTCGACACAGGAAGTATTTCCGCCGTACCGGGCAGTAAGCTGTCCGGGTGTGGCAATCGATCCGCGCACTCCCCAGAATTTCACCCTCACCCGTCATCCTCCGTATCACGAAGCGGAAACCCGTCTGTAATTGGAAACATAGTCCACATAATGCTGTGCCGAATCTTGCAGCCTTGTAATCTCGTTTTCAGACAGCTCCTTTACGATTCTCGCAGGCAGGCCGGCGACGAGAGTCCTCGGGGGTACCGTGAATCCTTCGCGGACCAGTGCGCCTGCCGCCACGATGCTGTGATTCCCGATCCGGCAGCCGTCAAGTAGAACGGCTCCCATACCGATAAGACAGAAATCCTCTATGGTACAACCGTGAATAACGGCAGCGTGACCGATGGTTACATTGGAAGCTACAATTGTCGGGTGCTTTTTGTGTGTAACGTGAATCACACTGTTGTCCTGAACGTTCGTCCGCTCTCCGATTGTGATATAATTCACGTCGCCGCGCACAACGGCATTGAACCAGATACTTGCGTCCTTTCCGATCGTCACGTCTCCGATTACTTGTGCACCCTCGGCCATGAATACAGATTCGTGCAGCTTCGGGGTCTTGTCCATATAGCTGAGTATCATCCTTACTTGCTCCTCGGCGGATTCCAGCCGTATCTCTTCGCTTCTTTCAGTTTGACGACGACGCTTCCCAATATCACATTTACATCCCCTTTTAGCGGAACTTCCGCACTATCGTCGCTTATCCATCCCGTGAAACCACCGGTAACGCCGAAGAAACCGGTAAAATTTATATGCCCCGACATTCGGTAAGACTCTATAGGATACTTGAATGCGTCTGTCGAGCAGTCCTCTCTTTTCTCATTTATTGTCATGTCCACTGACGAACGTATCGTATCTATCACAATGGGAATGTTGAGTTTTGTTTCCTTGCCGTTAGCCATCCTGCTCGCCTCCCGCAAATAGTAGAAAAAGCTCAAGCCGTCTGTGTAACTCTTGTCCAGGGGGTACTCCACCTTTCTCAGCAAGACTCCGTCTTTTGACTGGCTCCATTCTGCCTTGTCATGGGCATACCGCATGTTCAGGCCGGTGAATATCCATCCTTTGCCTTCTCTCTGGCTGTTCGATGTGTAGACGCACATGAGCGTCTTCGCGTCTGCATATGTATCATAAATTGCGTGAAGGTTCACGAACGGGATGCCGCTGTAGGAATTTATTTCAGCCCGGAGCTTATAAACAGGGATGCTGTCATACACAGTTCTACCGAGAACGTGAAACTTAACCGCTCCAATCTTGAAAAAAAGATAGCTTGCTTCGTAAGTCAGCTCCTCTCCGGTCTGCACCACGGAATCGGCTCCCGCACGGACCCAGCCCGATTTTTCCATTTCACCCGTCAGGCCGTGAAACATGGAAATTGCATACACGGATCGCAACACCAGGACCGATACGACAAAAGCTGCTGCGATTAAAGAAATATTTCTGATTATCCTTTGAATAACATTTCGTTTGTTCGACTTCATATTTGCTATCCTATCGAGTGGATTCTTCCAAGATGAACGGCTTGCCCGTGCTTTCGGGAAAGCAGCAACTAATTCGCGTTGTCATCTCGTGAAGTGATTTCTGCTTAGTAAGTAAAACGTCAGATTCGAACCGGAACCCCCGGCATACCATTCAACTGAAAATGGACAACTCGCGTTTTACGATCGGATTTCAATATCGATGAAGATTTCGCTGCGATATCGATCGGACGTCCGGCCCTTGCCCCAAAACCGCGCGCAGGGTCACCATGCGGGCCCAGCGCGGGAGAACAGAGGGTTATTTCAGATCAGATATCCTTTCAGCTTCCGGGAAAAGGGTCAAAGCTTTCTGGAACTGATTATCTATCGTTAGCATGACTCTGTACCAACCGTTGTTTCCCCAAATATTTCGCGCAATTTGTGCTTTGAGGAGTGCGGTGATATACTTGCTCGCCTTATCGTAGTCCGACTTCTTTACCTTTATCCCATCCTTTTCAGCCTGATCGTACACTGCATCGAGCACTTTGTCGCTCACCTGGTACTTCTGCTCGAAGTTCTCCGAAGTTTGGTATTCCTTGTGCAATTCGTCCTGAATCTTGCTGACATGACTGTCGACGTATTCGAGGAAAACCTGCTTTACTCTGAACTGGTAGATAAAACCGGGAGCAGTTTCCATTTTCACGATGTAGTCCGGAGTTATTCCGCCGCCGCCATAAACTTTCCTTCCCGACGCTGTATGGAAAACGGGCCGCCCTGAATCACTTTTGGCATCCATCGTGTGCATGTAATTTGCACCTGAAGTTTCGGCGCTGTCTATTTCTTCGGGGGCATTGAAATAGTTCGCGCGGTTTTTCCCGTAAGGTCTCTGGATGAGCCGGCCGCTTGGCGTGTAGTACCTTGCAATCGTTATCCTGACCGCCGAACCGTCACTTAGACTGAACTGCCGCTGTACCAGACCCTTCCCGAAGGTCGTTTCGCCGACTATCAGGCCACGGTCATAGTCCTGAAGTGCACCTGACACTATCTCGCTTGCAGAGGCAGAGCCGCCGTTTACCAGGACAATCAGGGGAAGTTTCTGATAGCTTCCACCGATCGACGGGAACACCTCGTTTGCCTGCGGTATCCGACCTTTCGTGAAGACGATCGTTTTTCCCTTCGGTATGAAGTCACTGGCGACGTCCACGGCTTGTTCAAGCAGACCGCCCGGGTTGTCGCGGAGGTCGAGGATCAGCTCCTTCATCCCCTCAGCTTTCAATTTTACCAGCGCAGTGTCGAGCTCCGCATTCGTCGTTTCTGCAAACCTGTTCACGTAGACATACCCGACTTCAGAGTTTACCATGAAAGCGGCAATCACTGAATAGATAGAAACTTTGTCGCGGGTGATCTGGAAATCCATCGGCTTATCGAGACCCGCCCTGACAACAGTGACGGTGACTTTGGAACCCTTAGGTCCGCGCAGTTTCTTCATGACTTCGTCGCGCGTGATCCCTATTGCCGACTTTCCGTCTATTGCAATTATCTTGTCCCCGGCCTGAATGCCGACCATCTCGCTGGGCCCCCCCGCTATGGGCGAAACAACGAGAAGCGTGTCGTTCACCACGTCGTATTCTATCCCTATCCCGTCGAACGAGCCGCGGAAGTCCTCAGATATCTGCTGAACGTCCTTAACAGGGATGTATACGGAATGAGGATCCAGCTGACCGAGCATGCCGTTTATCGCGGCGTCGACCAGCTTCTGTGTGTCTACGTTATCTACGTAATATTTGTCCGCCAGGCTGAGTACGTCTTTGAATTTCTCCAGCTGTTCGTAGATGCTGTCTCCGCTGAACACATTTTGTATCTGAGTGCCAATGAGTATGCCGACAATGACCAGAATAATGGCCCCCGTGGTGGACAGCTTACTCTTAAGAAACTTCATGTTCTTCCCTTTCAAGGATTACTCCAACCGCACTACCGTCGTCTTCTGCGATCGCCATCATCAATACTCTTTGTCCTCGGCTCATTTCCCTCAACTTCTGAATATAAAATAAGCGACAATCGTCAACAAGGTAGGACTGGAGGGACCTGTTTCTGATGACTTCTGAAGTTGACGGCACCTCGGACTCCGGACCTACCTCAGCTTCCTGATTCCGATCCTGAACTCCAAAACGTGAGACTCCTCCAATCTCACTTTCGAATGGAGGAATACAACGGAACTCTGATAAACCCGCTCGAAGCCTGACTCGGAAAGCGAGACCGTTTCAATCGGAAATCGCCATAGTGTCTGCGGGTTATCTGTCGTTACCTCGACCTCGAGCCCCTGCCACTCATCTGTCAGAGAGACTGCGGTAACTCCCGCGGTAGAACCGGTGCTCCTTAGCCTAGAATCGGTCGGTTTTACGCCGTCGATTTTGTAGTACCTGTCGTGCGCATCGCCGGCCATCAATCCGAAATTGAATTCCACTCCGAAGTCGGTTTGTAAGGGAACCCCGCCGAGGTTCTGCACCATGTATTTGCATACTATCGTTGAGGTTCCCTCTTTGAACTCGAAGTCCTTCGTGATACGAACCGGGTGCAGGCCTCCATCATCCACGAAGCCATCTCTCGATAATTCCACCTGAACCTTGCCCGCCCTGTGCAGAATCTTCCACGCATACGGTCGATTTACAAAGTCGCCGAGCTCGCGATACTTGGCAGCTGCAAACTCCTCCAGCGAACACTTTCCGACGAAGTGATCGATAAACGAGGCGCGCCGGTACCAGTCGTAGTTCAGGAGCTTCTCCAGACCTTCTTCCTTCAAAACAACCAAATCATGGATGCTCTGTATTGCGCCCCCCTCAGTTTCCGGCTTGACTCGATGTGTCAGTTTCTCGTGATAACCCTCCGGACGCCTGCTCAGTATGTCCAGCAGGTTGAACGGGACCGGTTTGTAGTCCAGCTCGAACATCGTCCCCCCCTCCTCAGGCCTGAAATAAGCGTCAAGCGCGCTCGACTCGACCAGGACCTCTTCGCGCCCATCCTTGTCGAAGTCTTCATGAGTAACAGCGAGCCTGGGTTTGTGTTCGAGCTTATCGAGCTGCGTCTCCGCCTGGATAAGACTCTTGTAAACCGGGTAGCGGAGGTTCGGAAGATAGAGCCCGCCGAATATCCCGTGCCAATATGGATCGTTGCACTGTGCTGCCCAGATCCTGTCCAGCACGCGGTCGACTTTGACGCCTTTGTGCTGCAGAGAGTGGGCGCGCTCCGAAAGTCTTATCATCTTCTTATGAATATTGTTCGATTCCGGATATTTGACAAGAAAATTCCGCCAGTAACCACCGCGCACAAACTCTTCATATTTATCGAACAGGTCGGCCCCTTTCAGTTTCTTCTCAAACTCCTCGTATTTCAAAAACAACTCGGGAGGCAGAGCCCACTGGAGCATCTCTGCATATGAGGCATTCTGAAGATACACGCGGCCGATCGGTTTAATCTTCTCGAGCGCCTCAGAGAAATGGATTACCTTTATCCAGTCCGAATTTGCCTCGAGAGCTGAGAAAAATTTTTCAAGCCAGCCGTCCTCATAGACATGCTTGTATGTATTCGGCCAGATACCGAACTTCTCACCGTCGTCCGCGTAAACGGCAATCCTGTTTCCGTCCTCGCTTGCGATGGAGCGGAGAAATCCGACGGTCTTCTCAACCGTCTGAAACGGAATTGTGTACCGCAGCATTTTGCTGATAGGGAAAATATTGGAGGTCTTTCCCTGCTCTTCGGTGACATAGTAGCCGAGCAGGTCTTCGTCCTTCAGCCCGACGTACTTGAAATGGGTGTCGTCAATAACCACCCATTTGACTCCGGAGTCGGCGATCGGCTTCACGATATGCTGTTCCCAAACACGCTCGGCGAGCCACATTCCGGTCGGCGTTTTCCCGAAGTTCTTCTCGATGTAGCTGCTCAGCTTTCGTATTTGTCCCAGTTTATCCTTGTCGGGTATGATAGCCAGGATAGGCTCGTAGAAACCGCCGGTCATCATATCGACCTGCCCCGACTTGACAAGTCCGTTCAGGGTTTTGAACAGCTCGGGATGGTTCGCCTTCAGCCATTCGAGCAGAAAGCCGGTGTAGTGCTGCGACACCTTGATTTTCGGATACTTTGCAAGAACGTCTAAGAAAGGTTTGTAAGCCTTCTGATAGCCGTCTTCCAGAACATGGTCGAAATTGCCTATCGGTTGATGGTTATGTATGCCGAGAACGAGATTGATTGTTTTCATTCGAGGGCTCTGACTCGCTTATTTTTCAGGTTTCATTTGTGGGAAGAATATAACGTCGCGGATTGAAGCCTGGTTTGCCAATATCATGGTCAGCCTGTCCATCCCGATTCCAAGTCCAGCCGTAGGTGGCATCCCGTATTCCAGGGCACGCAGAAAATCCTCATCGATTACCATCGCCTCGTCGTCACCTCGCGCTTTCAGGCGCGCCTGGTCTTCGAATCGCGAGCGCTGATCCATTGGGTCGTTCAGCTCGCTGAACGCGTTGGCCAGTTCGTGACCGTTGCATATGAGCTCGAACCGCTCGACGAGGCCCGGCTTTGACCGGTGACGCTTCGCCAGCGGCGACATTTCCACGGGGTAATCGGTAATGAAAGTAGGCTGAATCAGGTTAGGCTCGACGAGCTCTGAGAAGAGCGCATCGATAATCTTACCGTATCCCATGGAAGGTTCCACTTCTACATGATGTTTCTTTGCTATGCCGGCGAGTTCCGCCTCACTTCTCCCCGTAAGCTCTTTACCTGTTGCTTCCTTTATCGAATCCAGCATCGTGATTCTTTTCCAGGGAGGAGTCAGATCTATCTCGTTCTCACCCACTTTGACTCTGGGACCGCCCGAGACGTTCACCGCAGCATAGTGGACCAGCTCTTCGACAAGCTTCATCATCCAGTCGTAATCTTTGAAAGCCACATACAGCTCGAGCATGCTGAACTCAGGATTGTGAGACTTGTCCATTCCCTCGTTGCGAAAGTCTTTGCCAATTTCATACACGCCTTCGAAGCCGCCGACGATAAGCCTCTTCAGGTACAGCTCATCCGAAATGCGGAGAAACAGATCGACGTCCAGTGCGTTGTGGTGGGTTACAAACGGCCTTGCGGACGCGCCGCCGTAGAGCGGCTGAAGCACGGGAGTTTCCACTTCCAGGTACCCTCTCTCGTCAAGAAACCTGCGTACAGAACTCACGACATTTGCTCTTTTTCTGAAGACGTCGCGCACTTCCGGGTTCACGACGAGGTCGACGTAGCGCTGACGGTACCTGAGCTCCTTGTCCGAGAATGGATCGTAGACAGTCTTGTTTCCCTGCTCGTCGGTTTTCTCCTTCACTATCGGCAAGGGGCGGACGGACTTCGTCAGGAGCTCCAGCCGCCTCGCGTGTATCGATATCTCGCCGGTCTTCGTCCGAAACACAAATCCGTTGACGCCGACAAAATCTCCGATATCCAGCAGCTTGAACATGTCGTACGCCTCTCCGAGATCGTCACGCTTCAGGTATATCTGAATTTTGCCCTTCGAATCCTGAAGATGACAGAACGAGGCCTTTCCCATTCTTCTTACTGACATTATTCTTCCGGCGACGGACACCTCTTCGGCGGGTGAATCGTCTTTGAACGATTTCAGTATATCGGAGGAAAAAGCGGAGACTTCGAAGGCGTAAGAATAAGGATTGGCTCCCTTCTTTTTCAGCTCTTCGAGTTCTTCGAGCCTTCTCTTGATGAGATCATTTTGTTCTTGAAGATATTCTTCATGCTCGTTCAATTTGCCCTCCCGGCACGCGCATCCTGTCTCTTGTATCTGACGAGAACCAATTTCTTTTCCTTGTTTTCCAATTCGTCCATTCCGTCGAACTCGATATTCTCGACGCTGATCAATTCGATATATTTCAGCTTTCCGGCATACTTCAATTCATCCGCAAGATCGCCCCCCTTCAATACAATCAGCGTTCCTGCAGGAATTTCGCTGCCCGTGTGGACTTCAGCCTCTTTGAGAAACCCTCGCGACCATTTTGCCAGCTCGTCGAGCTTCCCGGCCGCGCGGCTAATAACATAATCAAAATGGCCCTTAAGTTCATCTGTTTTAGCAAGTTCCTCGGCTCTCCCGGTGACCACCTTTACTCCCGACATATTCATATCGCTCAAAATCGCAGAGAGAGCAGCGGTCTTCTTCGCAATAGAATCCACCAGGCAAAGTTCCAGATCGGGATTCATTATCTTCAGCGGAATCCCCGGCAGTCCGCCTCCTGTTCCAAGATCCAGTAGCATAGCCCCGTTCCGGATGCTCCTTCCGAAAAGGAAGGAGATGCAGTTAATTACATGCCTTGTGTAGAAGTTTTCTTCGTCCTTCCTCGAGATGAGATTTATGCGATGATTCCATTCAATGAGGAGTCTCCGGTAGTCTTCAAATCTCGCTGCCTGAGTTTTGCCGATCTGGAGACCGTTCGTGGAACAAACGGAGACGAGCCAGGATATGTCTTTCATAAGCACGAATGACTGCAGCTGACTGTATGTGCCGACTGCTTTCGATTACAGGCAGCGACACCGCAGATCCGAAGTGCACTTGCCCGTAGGGCAGACAGCAGGTTACGATAGGCCTCCGCATCCGCAGGCCCTGAAAACGACCCGGCGAGTGTAAGCATTCCGATCAAGTTGTGGGCAGGTCCACAAGTTTCCGCAGAGCGGCAATTTCTCTGCCCGTGAGATTGCGCCAGCCGCCTCTTTGCAGACCGCGGTGGGTCAGACCGGCGTATGAATACCGGTCGAGTTGAACAACTCGTATTTCGATAGATTCGAAAATCCGTTTGACAAGGTGATGCTTTCCCTCGTGTACTGCAATCCCGACTTCAAGTCCTTCGCTGTCGGGCAGGACATACAACTCATCCGGTACAACCAGCGAACCATCGAGCGGAACTCCCTTCTTCAGCCTCGCCATCTCCCGTTCTCTCAACGGCCTGTCGAGCGTCGCCTTGTAAACTTTGAGGACAAGATGCCTGGGGTGCATGAGGCGGTTTGCAAGCTCGCCGTCGTTTGTGAGCAGGAGAACTCCGGTCGTGTTGCGGTCGAGCCGCCCGACTGGATACACGCGCTCCCTGATTTTCACAACATCGAGAACACTTCTTCTCCCCTTCTCGTCGTGAAGCGTGGTAACGGCGTCTTTTGGCTTGTTAAGAAGTATGTAGACGAGTCGGGCCGAAGTCCTCACTCCTTTACCGTCGACTTCGATCTTGTCCTTTCGGGGATCTATCTTGGTACCAAGTTCCCTGACAATCTTTCCGTTTACTTTCACCCTGCCGGACGAAATCATCTCGTCGGCCTTTCGGCGCGAGGTCACTCCGGAGGCCGAGAGAAATTTGTTTATTCGGACAAGAGACCGCTCGGAACTTTCGTTTGCGGGAGGCATTTGGTATCAGTCCTCCGACCTGGTTTCGGTTTCAGGTTTTCCTTCCGAAGCCGCCTGGTCGCTCAAAGCCGTTATCTCGAGTTGAATCGACTCCTCGGCCCCCTTGCTCTTTATCTCTTTGATTATCTCGTCGATCTCCCGGAGCTTCGGCAGGTCGTCAAGACTCTTCAGGGCGAAAATCTTGAGAAACTTTTGCGTGGTTCCGTAGAGCAGCGGCCGCCCGACGGACTCTGCGCGGCCCGTTACAGTGACGAGCTCTTTTTCCAGCAGGTTGTGCAGCACGTAATCGACGTTGACTCCGCGAATGGATTCTATCTCCGGTTTCGTGATGGGCTGCTTGTAGGCGATGATCGCAAGCGACTCCAGTGCGGAGGTCGACAGCTTGCGTTTGGACCTTTCCTTGAAGAGATTTGAGACCCACTGTGCCATCTCTTTTCTGGTTGCGAACTGGTAGCCGTTGGCTATCTCGACAATACGGAAGCCGCTTCCCTCTGACTCATACTTGTTGTTCAGAGCGTTGATGCGGTCGGAAATCATGTCGACATTCAAACGGCCGAATGTGTGCGCTGCATCGAGCACGGACTTAATCGTGTTCGCGGTCAGTGGCTCATCGGATGCGAAGACAATAGCCTCTATTACATGCGCAAGTTCGTCGACACTTCCTTCTTTCCCGGCCTCTGAGGCTTCGACATCTTCCTCGGACTTCACAATTTCCTCGATCCCATCGAGGGTCTTGTCGACCAGATCCGCACTCTTCTCCTCTTCGGGCGATGACTCTTCCGATGACTCTACCGGCTCCTCGTCGCCCTGTTCGGGTTCCTCGCCACCCTCGACCGGCTCTTCATCCTCTTCCGGGTCCGTCTGCTCATCATCCGACTCGGATGCCGGAGTGGCATCCTCCGAGATCAATTCTCCATCCGAACCAGCTTCTCCCGAAGGTTCGCCGACTCCTTCCGTCATCCCATCGGAGGGTTCACTTTGAGGAGCAGGCTGCGTCTGGTCTTCACTCCCGACAATCGGCGGCTGAATTTCATCCTCGGAATGCTGCGACGAGACAGAATCGTCCATGGCTCCATTATCGGGCTCTTCGATTTTCGGCTCCGTCCGAGGATTCGTGTCGTCGGGCGCGAGGTCGTCGAAGCCGTAGTCATCACCCGCAGCCGGCATGGCTCCCTCTTCGGATCCCGGCTCGCTTTCTTTCATGCCATTAAGGTGACGGGCCTCTTCGCCGTCCGAATGATTATCTCTCTTTTCAGAATTCTCTTCTTCAGGATGGTAGGACATTAATATCTTCCAGCGCCTCATATTTCGAGATTATGAAATCGTTGAATCCGCCGCTTGTTTGAACCCGCAGTATATTCTGTTTTATCAGTTCAAGAAGCGCAATGAAGGTTACGACAAGCCTGATCCGTTCATGAATTTGAGCGGCCAATTCGACGAAATGCAGGGTGGATTTCTCCTTGAGAGAATCCAATACAAAATCCATTTGTTCCTCTATGGTGACGTTCAATCTCTGGATATTGTGATAAGGAGTAGACTCCAGTCTGTCCATCGCACGTTTGAAGGCGGTGATGAGATCGATCAGCGTCATGTTCTTGAGGTCGCTCTCTTCTGGAGAACTATATTGCCGTTCGTCCTGCTTGAAGAATGTCCGGTAGTGCAGCTTCCCGCCTTCTTCCTCCAGGTAGGAGAAATTATGAGCGGCCTCCTTGAATCGCGCGTATTCCGCCAGCCTGTCCGCAAGCCCCTTGCGCGGATCCTCCTCTATCAGATCTTCGATTCCTTCTTCGTGCGGAAGGAGCATGCGTACCTTAATCTGCATGAGTGTCGCCGCCATGACTATGAAATCGCCGGCGACCTCGAGATCCAGCATTTGGATGTAATGGACATACTCCAGGAACTCGCGTGTTATCTTCGCGATCGGGATATCATAAATGTCCAGCTGGTCCCGCTTAATGAAAAACAGCAGAAGGTCGAGCGGGCCCTCAAAATCGTCGAGCTTAACTCTGTATGTCATCCCATTTTCATTGCTTGGTGAACGTCGCTCATTGTCTTGCCCGCCACTTCCCGGGCCTGCTCCTCACCCTTTTTGAGGATCGCCTCGACCTCTCCCGGTGAGTTTTCATAGTGCTTGCGGCGTTCTCTGAATGGATCCAGGAATCGATTGATCCTTTCGGCTGCACGCATCTTGCAATCGACACAGCCGAGCTGACCGCTCTCGCAACCGCTCCTGATTTCCTGTTCTTCAGAAGCGTTGAATTTCTTATGATAAGTAAAGACAAGACAGATATCAGGCCTTCCGGGATCGCCCTTGCGGATCTTCTTCGGATCGGTAACCGCCTTCTTCATTTTCTTAGTCACCTCCTCGGGAGGATCCGAAAGGAGCAGGGTGTTTCCCTGGGATTTGCTCATCCTCTTGCCGTCGAGGCCGGGGAGACGCGAAAACTGTGTAAGTTTACCTTCCGGTTCAGGGAAGACATTCCCGTATTGGCGATTGAAATCGCGCGCGATCTCCCGTGTTATTTCGATGTGCGGCATCTGATCCTCCCCGACCGGAACGACCTCTCCCTTATAAAGGAGAATGTCTCCGGCCTGAAGTACAGGGTAACCGAGATAGCCGTAGCTGATAGGGCCGAGCTCCAGGTCGCGGACCTGTTCTTTCAGTGTGGGGTTTCTTTCCAGCCTGGACTTCGTAATCAGCATCGAAAAGATCAGGTGGATTTCCGTATGTTCTTTCACCTGAGATTGCCTGAACACCGGACTGTGATCGGGGTCGATTCCGGCAGCGAGCCAGTCGAGAAGCATGTCGATTGAATATTCGTAGATGTGCGACGTATCCAGTTTGGTCGTCAGGGCATGGTAATCGGCGATCAGATGATAATTCGAATAACCGCCGTCGTTTTGGAGTGCAACCCAGTTTTCAAGCGCACCGGCCCAGTGGCCGAGATGCAACTTACCTGTTGGACGCATCCCGCTGAGGATGATTTTCTTTTTCGGCATTGTGCGTCCAATTTACGAAATAATTCTACTTCATAAAAAGGTATGGCTTCCATTTCTCGTCAATTCTACCGACAAAATGACGGATGAACGCCACATGGCTCGGCCTCCGGGGGACGGTCGATAACTTCATGCCCGCCTCCTCGGGGGTCCGGTTACCCTTCTTATTGTTGCACTTCATGCAGGCGCAGACCAGGTTCTCCCAGGTTTCTTCGCCGCCGCGCGTCCTGGGGATGACGTGGTCGACGGTAAGCGGAAGATCTCCGCGGCCGCAGTACTGGCACCTGTTGCCGTCTCTGCGCAGAATGTTTTTCCTGGTGAGAATTACTCGCTTGTGGGGTACTCTGTAGAACACGGAAAGCCGGACAATGCTCGGCATCGGCAGACTTGTCGACACAGAGCGAAGGATTCTTCCGTCATATCTTTCGATTAGCTCCGCCTTCCCAAGATAGAGGAGAATAACCGCTTTCTTCCAGCTGCAGATTGTCAGCGGTTCATAGTTTTGATTAAGAAGTAATACCTTTCCGTATTTCTTTTCGGGATCGTATCGTTCGATCTGATGATCATAATGGCTGAAGACTCCAACACCTCCTTTTGATCAAATCACTCTAGATGCACCGACGAAAGTTGAAAGTAGCTTTTCACTGAAATCCTTTCTCTTTGGATCAAAGCTGTTGATCCTGACGTATCCGGAAGAATGTATAAACTTCCTGTCTCTCCCGATGAAAATTGCGACATGAGTAATTTTATCGCCATTTGAAGAAAAAAACAACAAATCTCCCGGTCTCAGCCGTTTTAGATTTTTGCCCAGCGGGATTCCTGAAGAGAATTGTGTACCCGAGTCGCGCGGCAGCTCGAGCCCGTTCAACCTGAATACCGACTGTACAAATCCGGAACAGTCGAATCCTTTTACACTCCTCCCTCCCCAAACATAAGGAATGCCGAGGAAACTGTAGGCGGTCTCGAAAAGCCCTTTCAATGTGAATTCCTTCGTACCGGCGGAGCCGTTTATCCCCGATTTCGGAACGTAAGCCGTGACACCGTCAGGAAGCCGCACTTCGAGGAATCCCGCTCTCGCACCGGTTAAATTCAGGCCGACTCCGTAGGGCACCTCCCGAAGTACCCTGGAATTCCGATCGGGTCTTTCAAGAAGCCCGAGGACTTTCTCGCTTACAAACCCCTCTGGCAGCGCCTGGAAATCATTGAAAGTTGAAAGATCGCACATCGTAACCTGTCCCGTCGAAACCCAACCGATATATCCGTCCGCATCAAGCCTCACCCGGGCCCAGTCATCCATGATCTGAAGCGTATCGAAAGTCTCGCCGTACAACACTTGCGTAATCTGCTCGCTTGCGGAGCTGCTTTCCTTCCTCACGGGGGCCACGCCCACATGACAAATGCCCTTGGTCTGTTTGCCGACTGTCATATCGGGGAGCAGAATGACTCTTATCCTGAAGTCACGCGGTGCCCTTTGGTAGCTAGTTGAAATACGGGAAGCAACCGGTATGGAATCGGTCAGAACATTTACGTATTTGCCCGTGGATTTGAATTCGAGAACGGAATAGCGTGGATCTGCCTTGAGAGATTTCTTCAATCTCTCTTCGAAAAGCCTGCGAGAGTATCGTTTACCATCTTCAGACATTCTGTGAAAAATATACCCTGCGCGGCGTTCTCAATCAATGAAACGGCTTCCGGGCACGGCCGATTTCGGAGGCGGTTGCGCTACCTCACCTCGATGGAAGCTTGACTTTCTTACGGCTCAGGAGTAACATCTCTTAAAGTGCGACCCAACGATAATCCGGGAGAAATGGGGGATTTGAAATTGGCGAGACTATGGTCGATAGGATTTTTCATCACTGCATGCACACTCACGGCTGCAGCGCAGCAAAGTGCAACCGAATTGTCTCAGGACTCGTTGAAAGCACGGCTTTCTAGTCCTCTCACGGAATCGGCTGCGCCAGGCGACGAGTCCCTGCCTCCCCTTACTCTTGACCCGCTGTTCATTACTCATCAGGATTCCTCCCCGGAGTGGTACCTGGTCCCGTACCGGTTCAACTCATGGTTATCGGAGCCGGCCCTCCAGGCTCCTGTTCCCCGCGCGAATGATTTGCTTCTTGAAAACTTCCCGTATGTGGGCACGGGCCCCGGCGATCTTCGGTTGCGGTCGGATTCATGGATGCTGCAGTCGAGAGCCAACCTTCTGGCTCCATGGAAACTTCAATTGGAGAGCCAGGAGAAATACCAGATTTGGCGTTCAATTCTCGGATCCGTTCAGGTTGGGGGAGCCGCGTATTTACTCTACAAACATCTCAAGAAATACGGGTTGAAGTAGAAATACAAACGATGACGCGGGCCGGATAAGAAGCTGTGCCCTGATTATAAGTCGGTTTTATCATAGCCCTACCAGGCGCCTTGAAGTTTTTCACACTCACGACTAAATTTTCCTAAACACTTTCCACCAATCCAGAAGGAGGTGCCAAATGAAGCTTTTCGTTTGCGTCAACCAGGTTCCGGATACTGAGACTAAGGTTAAAATTGGTCAGGATGGCAAATCAATCGATCGATCTGAAGTCAATCTTATCTTAAATCCATACGATGAATTCGCGGTTGAAGCTGCATTACAGCTGAAGGACAAGACAGGTTCCGAGGTGACATATGTCTCCGTCGGCGGCGATTCCATGAAAGAAGTGCTGAGGAAGGCGCTTGCCATGGGAGGAGACAGGGGAATTCATGTGAAGACGGACAATGCAGGCGATTCGTACTCGGTCGCTTCGATGATCGCGGCGGTGCTGAAGGATGCAGGCGCGGACATGATCTTCTTCGGCAAGCAGTCGATAGACTATGACGATGCTGCCGTCGGTACGATGACTGCCGAGATGCTCGGTTTTCCGTCCGCTTCGGTCGTAGTAAAGATGGACGTGGATGAAACGGCGAAGAAAGTCACTTGCGAAAGAGAAATAGAGGGAGGAACGGAGGCTGTAGACCTGACGATGCCGTGTGTTATTACGGCACAGAAGGGTTTGAACGAACCCAGGTATCCCTCGCTCAAGGGAATCATGGCCGCTAAGTCGAAGCCGATACAGGAAGTTGCGCCTTCTGCGGTGGAGCCGCTGACCGAAGTGGTTGGAATGATGAAGCCGCCGGCCAAACAGGCGGGCAAGATACTGGGTACTGACAAGTCTGCAGTGCCCGAACTCATTAAACTTCTCCATGAAGAAGCAAAAGTAATCTAAAACCTCCAGGTGCTGAAATGAAAATTCTTGCAATTGCTGAACAGCGTGACGGGAAACTCAAAAAAGTTGCTTTTGAAGCCGCACACGCGGCGGCCCAGCTGGCCGGCCAGGTCGGGGCGGAAGCAGTCGGGCTTGTCATAGGAAACGGCGTAGCCGGTATTGCCCCGGGATTGGGCGGCTTCGGTGTAGGCAAAGTGTTTGCGGTCGAGGATGAGAGACTAAGCCTCTATTCAACGACGGCATATTCAAAAATCGTCGCGGAAGCGGCAGCGTCGCTATCGGCAGATATTGTCCTGCTGCCGGCAAGTGCGATGGGAAAGGACCTTGCACCGAGAGTGGCGGCACGTCTCAAAGCAGGACTTGCATCCGATTGCATCGCATTGAAAGGAGAGGGCGGCACAATTACCGCTACTCGTCCCGTTTATGCCGGAAAAGGACTAATTGACATCGTGGTCAACTCGCCAAAGAAGGTATTCACCCTTCGGCCGAACGTATTCAGCCCGGGTGAAGGGAACGGCAATGCGGCGGCAGTTGAGAAGCTCGAAGTGAGTCTTCAGGATTCGGATTTCGGCGCCAGGGTCACCGGCGTCAGCGTCACAAAAGCAGGACGTCCGGACCTTACGGAAGCCAACATAATTGTATCAGGCGGCAGGGGACTCGGCGGCCCGGACAACTTCAAGATGATAGAGGATCTTGCAGACATACTCGGCGCCGCGGTAGGCGCATCCAGAGCCGCAGTGGATGCAGGCTGGCGACCGCACGAAGACCAGGTCGGGCAAACGGGAAAGACAGTTTCGCCCTCCCTGTACGTAGCAGTCGCAATTTCGGGCGCAATCCAACACCTCGCCGGAATGTCGTCTTCAAAGTACATTGTCGCAATTAATAAGGACAAGGATGCCCCGATTTTTCAGGTCGCCGATTACGGAATAGTCGGAGACGCATTCGAAGTCATTCCCGAACTTTCCGCTCAAGTGAAAAAGACCCTTGGAAAAGACTGAGGTATTCCACAAATTGTCGAAGAATGAGGAGATTGTTTGTTGGATAAAGTGATGGTAGACATACTGGGGCTCTCGCCCAGTCCTTCAAGCCCGGGTGCCTATGCGCTGATTTTGAAAGAAGTGAGCGGTGAGCGCAGATTACCGATAATAATCGGACAGTTTGAGGCACAGGCGATAGCGCTTGAGCTTGAGGGAATAAAGCCCCCGAGGCCACTCACGCACGATTTGGTGAAAAATGTTCTCGATTCACTTGGTACGACACTGTCCGATGTAGTTGTCAGCGAACTTCGCGAGGGGACTTTCTTTGCAAGACTCAATGTCGAAGGCAATTCGGTAAGCCATGAAATAGACGCGCGGCCGAGCGACGCGATAGCGATCGCCATACGATTCGGAGTTCCGATTTATGTGTCTGAAACGGTAATGGAAGAAGCGGGAACAATGCCGGAAACCGAGGAAGGAGACCAGCAGGCCGAATCTCAGAGTGAGCGTCCGAAGAAGAGCCGCGAAAAGTCACCGGCATACACAAAAGAGTCCAAGATGGAACAACTCCAGAAAGAACTAACCGACGCAATCAGCCGCGAAGATTACGAGAGGGCAGCCAAACTCCGCGATGAAATCAGGCGGCTGCAGCTCGGCGACTGAAGACACTCTTCCCAACAAGTAAACGGAGGTCCGGATGAAATCTGCGATACTCTCTGTCATTGTGCTTTGTCTTACGGCATTTGCTCCCCAAACACTTCAGGAACTCATCAGCCAAAGCGATTCCCTATTCGACAAATTCGATAATCAGGGCGCAATGGAAATCCTTTTGAAAGCCAACCAGGAATACCCCAATACGTCCCCGGTATTCTGGCGTCTCTGTCGGGTGGAGACTCATATAGCCGACCACATGCCGGTCGTCACCGGTCAGCAGAAGGACGCGCAGCTGGCAGCTTACAAGCTCGCCTACGATTATGCCGACAGCGCCGTGATGACGAATCCGAAGAGCTCGATGGCATATACGTACCGCGCCATTGCGAATGGAAAGATCGCTCTTTTCAAGGGCGTTTTCAGCGTAGCACCGATAGTGAAGCAGGTCCGCAGCGACTGCGAGGAAGCTATCAAACTCGACCCGGACAATGCAATTGCCTACTATGTACTCGGGAGAACTCACGCCAAACTGGCCGAAAAGCCTTCGATTTTCCTGTGGCCTCTCGGGCTTTCGTGGGGAAATATGAAGGACGCGATTAAGTTCTACAAGAAGGCGATTTCGCTCGACCCGAATTTTGTCATGTTTCGCTACGACCTTGCCAAAGCCTACGTCCGGGAAGAGGACTACAATCAGGCCCGCGAACAGCTGGATACACTCCCCGGCATCGCAGTACGCGACCAGGATGACGATTCGCTTAAAGTCGAGGGAGCGAAACTGCTGAGCGAAATCAAGGACAAGAAATAGGGGAATACCGGCGGGCCGGCCCCGGGTCAGAGTTCATGCACGGGAAGCAGCCCCGCCGAATACGGCTTTTCCCACTTTGCATCTTGAGCAGCGTTTTTCGAAACACAGTGTGCGGTAGATGTGCAGGGCTCCCTGCTGGGCCCGAACAGTCCTGAAGACGTTGTCCCCTCCGAAAAAGGCATCTTTCAGGATCAAGGTAATATTGTTGTCTGCAGTGGGCGGATGGGTCCGGTAAATTGCAATCCCTTTCTCCTGAAGAGCCGAATCATCGAAAATCCTGCCGCGCAGGAAAACCAGCGGCAGTAACACGTTGATTATGATTTCCTCAGCACGGCTCGTTCCGATGAGCATTCTCACTTCAGAAGTTGCGGAGTTCCCGAAGACGAAATGCCGACTCCAAAATTCCCTGGATGGAACAGTAAGAAATCTCCTCCATGCCGCAAGCAACTCTGCCTCCCCCTTCATCGTCGCCCAGTCTGTCAGGACTTTGGCTGAGTAGCTCCTGATCATGCCGGAAAGAAGATAGCTCGCCGCCGCGATGCGGACCGTCGGAAAGTTCTGAGGACGAAGTTTGAAAAAGAGCCATTCCGACCTGTCCATGAACTCGCGCTTATATTTCTTCTTGAGTCCCTGCCAGATCCCATCGAGCTTCTCGCAATAGCTCTTGGACTCCTCGTCGAAGCTCGCAACTTCCCTGGGCAGAAGGCCGGAAGCCCCGAAGAGGACC
Source organism: Candidatus Kryptoniota bacterium (assembly GCA_046706365.1). GTDB lineage: Bacteria > Bacteroidota > Ignavibacteria > Kryptoniales > JAKASW01 > JAKASW01. The sequence continues at coordinate 35,387 of JBJKPN010000177.1, forward strand.
GCTTCTATGACTTCCCTGTCGCCGGAGGACAATTCCCTTAGAAAAAGAAGTGTGACGTTCCGGGCAAGTTTCCTAAAGGGCACCGTGTTCTTGCTGTATCCCAGTCCTTCCAGAATCCCCTCGTATAGAAGCTGATCCCAATACATTTCCTCACGCAAGTCAGACTTGTCATAAGTCCCGTGCACTATTTGAAGGTCGGAAAAATCCCTGAAGTATTTTTGCCCGGACTCGAAAACGACCGGACGGTTTTCGTCCACGATATCCTTGAGCCTCTCCTCGAATTTGTTCACCTTATGCATGAATCTCTTTTCACCGAGGAGGTCAAGGTATTCGACCTTTTCATCTCGGGACAACATATCGTTCCTCCCTGCGCACCTGATCAGGACAAGCCTTTCTTCCGCATCCATCCTGGCCAGAAACTTCCCTGCATACTCCGTCAGATAGCGGGTAAGTTCCAGAGTCTCGACCATCCTTCCGGACAGGGTGAGGCAATCCCTCGGCTCGTTATAATCCGCCACTACGTGCAGCACGACAGAATTATAGTTCCCGTCCGTGTGATGTCTGTGCGCATACCAATCGGAATTCAGCCTGTGGAGTTCGATATCGCCGTGCATCAGTATTCCATTGATTCGAACCATAGCGTGTTTGAAATCCGGCCCGGCGTCGAAATTAGGCTCCCCAGTCCTGATTATTTCGACACGCATCCCTGAAACAGACTTCAGGTAAGAGTTGAACATCTTGTTTTTGAAAAGCTCCTTTAGCTGGAACTCCGACATTTCTTCCGGATGTACAGCCTGAGGGGAAGGCATTTCGTTTACGTCTTCTTGATCGAGAAGATGTTTACTTTCCGGACCGCGAGCACCGTTCCGTCGGGATTCTGCAGGACGGCCGCGATTTCATTCGCTCCCTCCTTCAGGTGAACTCGCGGAAACTCTATGCGCCCGGAATCCGGGACCATTGCCATGTCCTGTTTCTCACCGTTAACGTAGATATAGACGTACTTGATCGACGAATCGGATCTTGCGGACACCCATACGGAAGTCGAGTCGCCATGAACGGTATCCCTGACTGAACCGGCAACGAAGTCGATACGGGAAGCCGAAACAGAATGGTCACCCGATTGCCCGGAAGAAACCCATGTCTGCTTGATATCCCCGGTGTGCTGTTCCTGCTGCAGGTAGATAGGCAAAGAAAAGAAGATAAATGTGAAAAGAAGAAAAAGAAACCACTTGAGACATTTCCTGAGGAAGAATTTCATTCTCGTCTTAGAAGCGCATTATAATAAAGGGTCTTCTCTCGTACCTTTTCGGTAAAATTCTCTTCCGTGCCGGCGAATATTATGTCGCGGCTTACATTGACTATGACGGGGGCACCTTCGCCCGCAATGACCGCCGCCACGTCGTCAACCGCACCGCCCTGAGTACCGACGCCCGGTACGAGAATTGGAATGTCTGGGTACCTGGCCCTTATTGAGATAAGTTGCTCTGACTTTGTCGCCCCGACGACGGCGCCTATGTTCTTCCCGGTATTCCATTCGGACAATTTCTCCAGAACGACTTCATACAGTTTCCTGCCGCCGAAATCACGGAGCTGAAAATCGTATGCGCCCTGGTTCGACGTCACGACGAGGGCGAATACGTCCTTGTCTGCGTAGCCGAGGAACGGCTCGAGAGAATCGTAACCCATGTACGGATTTACCGTCGCTGCATCGGCCTCGAAGTAGTTGAAGAAGGTGTGGGCATATTGTCTCGCGCTGTTCCCTATGTCGCTTCTCTTGCAGTCGGCTATGACATACACGTCGTCCGGGATACGCGCAATCGTTTCGCCAAAAGTGGACCAGCCGTTTTCACCCAGCGCTTCGTAGAAGGCGGTGTTCAATTTGTACGCGCAAACGGCATCCTGCGTCGCTTCGATTATCCTGGTATTGAACTCCAGGACCGCATCCTCGTATTCGGACAGGAACTCCGGTATCCTTTCGGGCGCGGGGTCGAGGCCGACACAGAGATTGCTGCCGTGCTTTGCTATGGAGGCGGATAGTTTCTTGAAGCTCATTTCGAACCGAGAACCTTTGAATCGAAGTTCTTCCACATCATGGACTCAACCGGCCGTTTCGTCCTGCGGTTGTATTTCGCATTTTTCTTCCTGTTATACGGGACAAGTACATCGCCGCTGACTTTGAAATATATCAACTGTCCGATCGGCATGCCAGGATAAATCTTGACCGGTTGTTTAACGCTTATTTCAAGCGTCCAGGTATTGCAGTAGCCGATGTCACCCTTGCCGGCCGTGGAGTGGATGTCGATTCCCAGTCTCCCGATGCTGGACTTGCCTTCAAGGAACGGCACAAACGTGTGCGTTTCCGTATATTCCTGAGTCACTCCGAGATACAGCCTGCCGGGCAGGAGAAGGAATCCCTGGTGGTCGTGAATCGTGAAGGTGGTTACCTCGTTGTGCTTCCTGGCATCGAGTATGTCGTCCTTGTAAACCGCCATCGTATCGGCCAGGTGAACGTCATACGAGTTGGATCCGAGGAACTTCCGGTCGAACGGCTCGATTACGATATTGCCTTTATCTATCTCTTCCAGAATCTGCTTGTCTGTAAGAATCATCCTTTAGTGTTCCTTCCTGTGTGCATAGAAATTTAGGAGAATCCCGACCATCATCCAATCAGAGAGTGCAGATGAGCCGCCATAACTTATAAAAGGAAGGGGGATGCCGACGATTGGAGCCAGATTGATATTCATTCCGATATTAATGAAGACATGGAAAAGGAGCACCGAAGTTATTCCGATTGCCGAGAGACTCGCAAATTTCGTTTTCACCATCTCCGCAATCTTAACTCCTCTGAAGAAAAGAGCACCGAAGACGAGAAGCGTAAACGCCGCCCCGAGAAATCCGAATTCCTCGCCGATCACGGTGAATATGAAGTCGGTCCACCGCGCAGGGACAAAATTCAGTTGAGTCTGCGCGCCGTGCAGGTAGCCTTTCCCGAACAGGCCCCCGCTGCCAATGGCGACCCGGGCCTGCAGCGAGTTATATCCGGCTCCCTGAGGATCGAGGCTCGGGTTGAGAAAAATCTGAATGCGCTTCTGTTGATGAGGCTGGAGAAGTTTCTTGTAGAAATATTCCATGAAAAGGCCGAACGACACGGCGACGAAGCTCAGTGTGATGGCGAACAGTTTCTTACGGCTCAACAGGAAGAAGAGGATTCCGAACGCGACTACCGTGATGAGGAGCACCGCTGTCCCCGTGAACTCTGCAATCACAATGGCAATCGGAGCGATCAGTGCGACCACGACAATCGGAGGTAGTCCTGCCCAGAACAGAATCGGGAAGAAGATCGCAAGGTACACTATCGTCGTGCCGAGATCGGGCTGGAGCATGGTTAGGATCATCGGAATGCCGACGATGCCGGCAGAAATCATAATTATCTGCCACTGCGGCCGTACATTCCCGTTCTCGGAAAGGAATTTCGAAAGGCACAATACGGAAGCAACTTTTGCAAGCTCGGAAGGCTGGCCGCCGACACCGAGGAAACCGAGCCAGCTCGTGTGACTGGCCACCTTCTTCCCAGCCACCAGGACAAATATCAGAAGCAGGATGGTAATTGCATAGAAAAAGTATGCGCTGTTCTGTAAGAACCGGTTCGATAGAAACATTATGGTAAGCGCCACGATGACTCCCGCACTCTGCCAGATAATGTCTCTGATGAAGAAGCCGTGCATCCCCGAGTTGTAAGTCGCGCTGTTCACGGCCAGCACACCTATGACGGCCAGGGTAAGTGCCAGAAAAAAGGTCTTGTAGTCGAAAGAGTCTTTAAAGAAATCGAACATCAGTGCAGTGTGGCGTCTGCCACTATTCCATTTGCCGGCTCCTCTTCAGGTACCGACTTGCGTTCGTTCAGGTAATACTTGACCAGCTGCCTGGCTATTGGCGCCGCTACCGCACCGCCGTAGCCTGCGTTTTCGACAAGTACGGCCATCGCGATCTTCGGATGGTCGAACGGAGCAAAACACACGAACCAGGCGTGATCCTTGCCGTGCGGATTTTGTGCAGTCCCCGTCTTTCCGGCTATCTCGATTCCCGGGATGCGTGCCGCAATTCCTGTCCCCCTGTCGCCGTTGACTACGAGGAACATGCCCTCGCGAATTTTATTGAATACTTCCCTGCTGATAGGAAGCGTCCTTTCGCTGTACTGGGTATAATAGATTTTGCCAGTCCTCTGGTTTTTGATATACCTGACAAGATGCGGCTGGTAATATTTCCCATAGTTGGCAATAGCCATTGTATATGCGGCCATTTGAATTGGTGTCGCACTCACCTCGCCCTGGCCGATTGCCAGACTGAGGAGATAGCCGTTGGTCCAGTGATCCTTGCCGAAGATCTGGTTGAAATAGCCCTCAGACGGCATTATTCCGGGGCTCTCGTCCTGCAAATCGATCCCCGTCTTCTGGCCGAAGCCGAACATCCTGCCGAACTTTGTCCACGTCGGAAAACCGACTTTGAGCATCAGGTTGTAAAAAAAGACATTGCACGACACCTCGATAGCCTTGATGATATTTACAGTCCCGTGCGGATGGTCGCAGTGGAAAACCCTGCCGCCATAGAGCATGGAGCCCGTACAATGAATTGTCCAGTTAGTATCGACGATGTTGTCCTCCAGGGCGGCGGAGGCGAGAACCATTTTGAAAGTGGATCCCGGCGGAAGTGCAGCCATAATTGCCCGGTTATACAGCGGGTGATCCGGGTTGTTGACAAGCTTGTTCCACTCCGCCCTCGATGTGTAGCCGGAAAAAACGGACGGGTCGAAATCCGGCGCGCTTGTCATGGCGAGCACCTCTCCGTTATTGGGATCGAGCGCGACCACGGCACCGCGGCGGCCGACCATCAACGATTCCGCCATTGCCTGCAAACCTTCGTCGACGGAGAGATACAAATCGTCTCCATCCTGCGCCGGGACATCGAGGCGGCCGTTGTCATAACTCCCCATGACCTGTCCCTGAGCGTTTACCGCGAGATACTTGTATCCTTTCTGTCCACGGAGAATCGTCTCGTAGCTCGCCTCGAGTCCGTTGTAACCGATGATGTCGCCGGGCTGGTAATAGTCGCCCATGGTCTCGAGCTGCTTTTCCGAAATCTCCTTAGTAAAACCGAGGATATGCGCCGCCTTCGCCTTTCCGACATAGACGCGCTTAGGCTGTATGTCGAAGTAAACCCCGCTGTAATCTTTCAGGTGTTCCTCGATGGCAGAGAGGGCCCCAAACGAGATGTCTCTTTTCAACCTGACCGGAAGGTAAGGAGAAATCGCTCGTCCCGCCTTTAACTTCCTGACCACGTCAGAAGTGTCCATCTGAAGAAGCCTGGCAAGAGGGACAATTTGATCGCTCTTGAATTCGCTGGGAATTATCGAGACTTCGTATGCGGGACCGTTTTCCACCATTACATTTCCGTTCCGATCGAAGATCTCGCCGCGAAGAGGCTGCTGCACGAAGATTCTTGTCGTGATGTCTTCGGATTTCTTTCCGTAGATTACCTCGTTTACGAGCTGCATGTCTCCAAGCTTCACTCCGATGGCAACAAGCGCGAGGACGACAACCCCTCTCATCATCAGGGAACGTGAGCGCGAACCGAAATCCGCGTCAAACATACAGGCTCTTCCTTCCGTTCACAAAAACTATGATCATAGCAAAAACCGATGTATACACCGTAGTACCGAATGTGAATTTCAAGAAAACATAGAAGAAGTTCAATTCGCCCGCTGCTATAATCGGCAGCGCCACCAGCTCGGTCAGAAACATCGTAACCGCAGATATCCATGCGAAGTTCAGCGTCCTGCCGACCATGTCGACTTCGCTCTCCCTGTAGAAGAATCCGGAGATGAAACCGGCCAGGACTCCGACAAAACAAGTGAAGCCGATGAAATGAGTGACCAGGATGTCGTTCACCAACCCGACGACAAAGCCTCCGGCCGTCCCGACAAGTTGGCCCTCCCTGAGCGAGAGAAAGATCACGAAAAGCAGAACCAGCTGCGGCGAGACTGAGCCAACCGCCGCAAAGTTATCCAGAAACTTCTGGAGAACAATGGAAACGAGTCCGATAAAAATGTAGAAGATTATCCTTCGCGTCATTTCTTCTTCAGGGCTTCTTTTTCAAGCCTCTCGGCCGCCTCGGGCGGTTTGTATTGCATTACATACGCGGCGGCAAGAGAGCTGAAATCCACAGAAGGGTCCACCTTGATGTTCTTGAAGATATTCCCCGTCCTATCGGTCGCCGTTGAAACCGTCCCTATTATAATTCCGGGGGGAACCAGGCTGCTGAGGGTGGAGGTCTCGACTATATCTCCAGCCTTCACATTATATCTCCTGGCCACGTTGCTCATTTTCAACTGGCCGTAGCTTCCGGCTTCGATAAGACCGTCTGCGGAGGCATTTTCAAGACGCGCCGCAATCCTACTATCGGCATCCATGAGCGTCCTCACCAGCGAGAATCCACCGCTGACGCTGGAAACAATCCCCACGAGTCCGCTTCCGTCGACAACGGGATCTCCGACCTCAACTCCGTCATCGCTTCCTATGTTGAGGGTCAGAAAGCTCCTCCCTCCGTCTTCGCTTCTGCCGACGACGGAACCCGGAATCAGCGGATTGGAAGATTGGCCCTTCAGCTTCAGCATTTGCCTGAGCTGCTCATTCTCTTCAAACGCGAGATGAGATTTCGCTACGAGATCGATAAGCGTGGAATTTTCCTTCATCAATTCCTTGTTTCTCGAAGAAAGGAGAAAGTAATCCGCGATGTGCTGGACACCCGCCTCCAGATAGGCCGTCGTAACGAGCCCGGCCGACTGCAGGCCCCTTATGTAGCCATTTTCGTTCGTGGAAATCAGAAAGAGGGATAAAGCCAGAAGAAGTGCAAAAATGATATAGTTCTTCGCGAGAGTGAAGAACTCAGAAATCCATGTAAACATTCCAGATTTCCGTCAGTAGCGCCTGCTCTTAATCAATACTTTCGAGAATTCGTTTATCTTATCCAGCACTTTACCCACACCGCGCACCACCGCGGTCAAAGGATCCTCGGCCACATGGACAGGGAGGTTTGTCTCCATTCTTATGCGTTCGTCGAGCCCCTTCAGAAGTGCCCCCCCTCCCGACAGCATTATGCCGCGGTCGAGTATGTCTGCGGAAAGCTCAGGCGGAGTCCGCTCGAGCGAAATCTTGACCGCGTCAACGATTGCACCGACCGGTTCGTTCAACGCATCCCGGATTTCCGCGGAGCTGACTTCCGTAGTTTTCGGAATTCCGGCAACGAGGTCGCGGCCCTTCACCTGAATCGTAATCTCTTCTTTCAAAGGCATGGCAGACCCGACCTCGCATTTGATCGCTTCCGCTGTTCGCTCGCCTATCAGTATGTTGTGATTCTTTTTGAAAAACTGTATGATCGCGTTGTTCATCTCGTCGCCCGCGATGCGGATCGATTCCTCGTTCACGATGCCCGACAGGGCTATGACGGCAATCTCGGTCGTTCCGCCGCCTATATCGATAACCATATTCCCGACGGGTGCATCGACGTCGAGGCCGATGCCGATAGCCGCCGCCATCGGCTCGGCTATCAGATGCACTTCCTTCGCACCTGCGTGCTCCGAGGCGTCCCGCACAGCTCTTTTCTCGACCTCGGTAATGCCGCTCGGAACGCTGATGACGATCCTTCTGCTGGGCAGCATGCCGGCGTGGACTTTCTTGATGAACGCCCGAAGCATCCCCTCAGCAATTTCGAAATCAGCTATGACGCCGTCGCGCATGGGGCGTATAACCTGAATGTCCCTGTGAGTCCTCCCAAGCATCTCCCTGGCTTCATGCCCTATCGCCACTATGCGCTTGGTGTTTTTGTCGAACGCGACTATGGAAGGTTCCCTTAATACAACCCCTTTGGAACGCATCCAGATGAGCGTGTTCGCCGTTCCCAGATCGATCGCAAGATCGTTTGACAAAAGTCCGAAGAATCCCATTGCTGCGCTCTTCTAATGTTTGAAATGTCTGATGCCGGTGAATACCATCGAAATATTGAACTTGTTTGCGGCTTCTATAGATTCCGAATCTCGAACGGAACCACCCGGCTGAATTATTGCGGTCGCGCCGGCTTTCGCAATCTCTTCGACATTGTCGGCGAAGGGGAAAAATGCATCCGATGCGGCCACACTGCCGGAGAGATCAAGTCCCGCCTCCGCTGCCTTCATGCGGGCAATTTTCACGGAATCGACTCTGGACATCTGTCCGGCGCCGGCGCCGAGCGTCACTCGGTTTTTCGCAAAGACTATTGCATTGGATTTCACATGCTTGCAGACTATGTATGCAAATTTCAAATCACGCAGCTCTTGCTCCGTGGGCTTACGGTTTGTCACCACTTTCAAATTATTCTCGACCACGTTTGTGTCGTCGGCGGTCTGAGCAAGGAAGCCGCCGCATGACGAGCGCATCTGGATGTCATCGGGAAGCTTGTTTCTGCTTATTACCAGTCTCCTGTCCTTCTTCTTCTTCAGCGTCTCGAGAGCTTCTTCCGAGAACTCCGGAGCAATTACGACTTCAAGAAAGATTCGATTCAGCTCCTCGGCCAGCGGCGTTTCTACTCTTCTATTCAAAGCAACTATCCCGCCGAACGCGCTCTTGGAATCCGTCTTGAGCGCCTCCGTATAAGCCTTGAAGACGTTCTCGGAGACCGCAACGCCGCATGGATTTGTATGCTTAACGATCACCGCAGCAGGCTCGCTGAACTCCTGAACCGCTCTCTGAGCGGCGTCCATGTCTACTAGGTTGTTGTAGGACAATTCTTTACCGTGCAAATGCTCGAAGTACCTCGTGAAATCGCCGTAGTAAGCGGCGGACTGGTGCGGGTTCTCGCCGTAACGCAGTGCCATGGTTTTTCTCGCCGCAACTGACAGCGACTCGCCGAGAATTTCGCCGCCTCCGAATTGCTTCCCGAAAAACTGCGAAATCGCCACATCGTACTCGGCAACTCTTTCGAAGGCCTTCGCTGCCAGCCTTTGAAGCAGCGGCAGTCCGATTTCTCCGCCTTTATCGAGCTCATTTGAGACTTCACCGTATTGCGCGGGGTCGACAACGACCGCGCATCCGTCGTAATTCTTCGCGGCAGCCCTGATGAGCGATGGCCCGCCGATATCGATATTTTCAACCACTTTATCCAGCCCGGCCCCTGATGCCACTGTCTCTTCGAAGCGGTAGAGATTTACAACCACCATATCGAACAACGAGAGGTTAAGCTTTTCCAACTGTGCCAAATGAGAAGATTCATTCCGCTTTGCAAGTATCCCGGCAAACACGGCCGGATGCAGCGTTTTGACCCTTCCATCCAGGATTTCCGGAAAGCCCGTTACATCAGAAATACTCTTCGCCCTGATTCCCGCGTCAAGGAGGACCTTCAGTGTGCCCCCGGTACTGAAAATTTCCGCTCCCTGTTTCGCCAGAACTGATGAAAACTCCGCAAGCCCACTTTTATCTGTAACACTGATTAGTACACGTCTTATTTTCACGAAAGAAAAATTCGCACCTTTCTACCTTCTACCCTGACCTTATTGTCTTCAAACAATTTTAAGGCCTCGGGGAGAAGTTCATATTCTAGTTGATGGACCTTTGAGGCAAGACTCTCAGCGGTGTCATCAGCGGTAACCGGGACACATTTCTGGAGGACAACCGGGCCGTGGTCATATTCGGCATCTACAAGGTGGACGGTTGCTCCGCTCACCCGGCATCCGTAGTCTATGACTGCCTGATGGACTTTCATCCCATACATTCCCTTGCCGCCGAATGAAGGGAGAAGAGCGGGATGGACGTTGATAATCTTGTTCTGAAATGACTTGACGACAACATCGGGGATCTTCTTGAGAAAGCCGGCGAGGACGATGAATTCAATACGATTCCGCTGTAGTTCTTCGAGAAGTAGTTTTCCAAACTCAGTTTCGTTCTCAAAACTCCTCGGGTCCAGGATCCTAGTTTGAATGCCAGCACGTTGTGAATTCTCTATCGCTTCACATTCGTGATTGGAAACCACCAAATTGATTTCCGAACTTAAAAATCCCTCTTTGTTCCTTTTGATAATATTAAGAAGGTTTGTGCCCTTACCAGACACAAATACTGCAAGTCTCATTCGTCGAAAAGTTACCAAAGGAGTGCACAAATAGCAATCATTTTCTTGAGATTTCGCTATTTTCCCGATGCAACTCAACCAACTTCTCAAGTTCGCCTGACTAGGTTACGCCTTTTGGAAATTAAAACGTACGAGTTTAAATTTTCTTGTTAGTTAATCAACCCAAGCGTCGATTTCAGAATCGGACCGGGCAGTCGGCCGAATATCTGGACGACAGACCGACGGGAGGACATTGGATCCCGGATTATTTCCACTGCGGTCTATTCGAAACGAAACTGATCAGACTGTAACTCCGATCCGGGTGAACGACAATCAAAAACGAACTCACCGAGTCAGCAAGCTGCCAGTGCTCCGTCGGGGACGAAATCATTTACACGACTAAAGAATGGAAAAGAAGACTCACGTCATAATCGCCTCGTTAATTCTTTCGATTCTCGTATGGCTCTCAGTTTCGATGAACAACGAGTATGCAGTGGCGATCAGGGTTCCGTTGAAAGTGAGCGATCTCCCTGCCTATACCGCTCTCTCTACCCCCATCCCGCAGACTGTCCTCGTGAGAGTCCGGGGAACAGGATGGCAGCTCGCGTCTGCTTATCTATCAACCACATCGAGCATTAACATAGATGTCGCGAATTTCAACAAGCGCAGAATTATCGTCACGAGCCGGGACCTCGGTTATTCACTCGACTTCGGCTCTTCCGTAAACGTCCTCGGTTTCAATCCGGATACTGTCGTACTGGCCCTTGACAAGATCTCAACCAGGAAAGTCCCGGTAGTGCCGGATATTCAAGTCGGAACAAGAAACGGGTTCATGGTGGTCGGCACGCCGACTGTATCGCCGGATTCGGTCACCGTCACGGGAGCCAGCACTCTTGTCAGGAATTTGGATGCATGGTACACGCAACCAAGACGCTTCAAGAGGGTGATGAACGGAATCAAAGCGACCATACCGCTCTCAGACACGTTGACCGGAATTATCACTCTCGGCGCTAAATACGTCGAAGTTACCGTTAACGTTCAGCAAATTGCGGAAGATACGTATAGGAATATCCCGATTAAGGTCCTTAACAACAAAGACTCCGCGAACATCCTCCTTCTTCCGCCGACAGTGGATGTTACGTTAAGAGGCGGAATCGGGACAATGTCTGAAATCTCCCCCGATTCATTGAACGTGTTGGTAAATTACAATGACCTTATCCACTCAATTTCACCGCGAATCAAGCCGCAGGTCAAGGTGCCTCCATCTCTGCAGGTAATCTCCGTTATGCCCGACAGCGTGGAATTCGTCATCCGAAAGTAGCTCTGCCGGGCTCTTCACCACACAGTATGAGAAAAGGATTAAGATAAAATGTCAAAAGACAAGGTTCTAAAACTGGGACTGCCGAAAGGAAGTCTTCAGGAATCAACATTCTCACTCTTTCAAAAGGCAGGTTACAGCATTTCCGTCTCATCCAGAAGCTATTTCCCGACAGTCGAGGACGACGAGTTGAAGATTATGCTCGTCCGCGCACAGGAAATGGCAAGGTACGTCGAGCTCGGCACCTTCGACGCAGGACTGACCGGAAAAGACTGGATAATCGAAACGAACGGCGACGTCACGGAAATAGCCGAATTGGTTTATGCGAAACAGAGTATGCGGCCTGTAAGGTGGGTCCTGGCCGTCCAGGAAGACTCAGAATTCAAGACCGTAAAGGATCTCCAGGGAAAACGGATTTCCACGGAAGTGGTAAATATCACGAAACAATATCTCAAGCATCACGGGGTCGAGGCGGCAGTCGAATTCTCGTGGGGCGCAACCGAGGTAAAGGTGCCGGAACTTGCGGACGCAATCGTGGAAGTGACGGAAACAGGAAGCTCGCTGCGCGCCAACCACCTTCGCGTCATCGACACGGTGCTCCAGTCTTCCACCCGCTTCATCGCCAACAATGATGCATACAAAGACCAGTGGAAGCGGGAGAAGATCGACACGATCGCACTGCTGCTTAAGGGTGCAATTGCGGCGGAGGGAAAAGTCGGACTGAAAATGAACATCAGAAAGGCCGACCTGCCGAAAGTTATCGGGATTATCCCGGCACTTCGAAAGCCGACGGTCTCGCCGCTGTACGACAACGAATGGGTCGCCATCGAAACGATTATCGATGAGCGGACGGTAAGGATAATCGTCCCCGAGCTGAAGCGAAACGGGGCGGAAGGAATAATCGAGTATCCACTGAACAAGATCGTCCCATAGCGGACTCTCTCTGCCACAAAGGTTTTTAGCGGATAGACTTTCAGAATCGTTCGTCTCCTAATTGGGAAGGCCGGCCACTCCATTACCTTCCCGGTCTTGCTCCTTCCCTTCCGCTATGCCTAAATTGTATGGCAAAACGAGACTATGAAAATAAAACTCGGTAAATACGAACTTGAAAATCCGGTTGCTCTTGCTCCAATGGAAGACGTGACGGACCTCGGTTTTCGCCTGATATGCAAGGAATTCGGCGCGGACATAGTTTATACCGAGTTCATCAGCTCCGAGGGATTGATACGATCTGCACGCAAGAGCACTCAGAAGCTTGTGACCAGCGAGAAAGAGCGTCCCGTCGGAATCCAGATATTTGGCGGAAACCCGGAAGTCATGGCGGAAGCCGCCCGGATGGCAGAGGACGCCGGGCCCGATCTCATCGACATCAATGCCGGCTGCTGGGTGCCGAAAGTTGCTCAGCGCGGCGCGGGAGCGGGACTCCTCAAGGACCTCGGACAAATGCAGGCTATCATCCACGCAGTAAAGAGCGCGGTGTCGATTCCTGTCACGTTAAAGACAAGACTTGGCTGGGATTCGAACTCAATTACAATTCAGGAAGTCGCGAAGATCTGTGCCGGCGAAGGACTGTCGGCGCTCACCATCCACGCGCGCACCAGGGCGCAACATCACGACGGCGACGCCAACTGGGACTGGATAAGACGCGTCAAGGAAACGGCGGAGCTCCCGATCATCGGCAATGGAGACATCCGCTCGGCTCAGGATGCGCTCGACATGTTCGAGTACACGAAATGCGACGGCATCATGGTGGCACGGGGCGCGGTAAGCAATCCTTGGATATTCCGGGACATAAAACACCTGATGGCGACCGGTACTCTCCCGCCGGCAGCGGACCTTCGGGAGAGGATCGACACATGCCTCCGCCATCTGAAAATGGAGATAGAGCTCAAGGGCGAACACCGGGGCATTACGGAATTTCGGAAATACTATCACGGATACGTGCACGGCGTCCGCAATGGTTCCGCACTTAGATCGACGCTTGTCAGGCTCGACACACTCGGGGAGATAGAGACGGCATTCTACGCCTTCCTGGAGGGAACACCTCCTCCTGAAGATCTCACCGCCCCGGTTACGGATCGGGCACCGCTTATTCCCTAAAACTGAACTCCTACCGTACTCGACAATACAGCAACATTTGGCAATTCACCCGTCAGGTTCTTGATGAACGGTATTGTGAATGTCGTGGTCCAGGATATCGGGATTCGGGAAAAAGGAAATATCACTCGTACTCCGACCGGAGAAAATCCCAACCCTCTATATCGGAACTTTGGAAAGAGCCATTCCTGTGTTTCCATGATGTCGAGAATGGGATCGAGGTAAGTGACGCTCCGCTCGCCACGGGGGGCTCCATAGAAAATCGCATCGGCACTTACCAGGAAATACCATCTTATTCCTTTCAAGGCGTAGTTGGATCCTAGCGTTGCACGAATCCCGACAGTGGCGAACAGGAATCGATTCGCATTGCTAGGTGCGGGGCCAAGGTAGCCCACTCCTGGTGAGTAATTACCATCCAGGTACTCTCCGAAATCAGCAAATGCCTCTATCGAGTTATTAGCATCCTTAAAGTACCCCCCATAGAGTGAGATATTGTCCCACCCCACGTGGTTTCCACCCTGACGGAGCAAGAAATAAGCTGGATCAATCTCATACTCCACTCCGAAGTATGTTCTACTTCCCTGTGCCACGCAGTTCTCTGCCGATAGCAGCAGGACAATCGCACCGAAGAGATAACACGTTCTTCTCAGCTGCATCCTCTTCACCACGTGGTACGGTCAATTGGAATGAATTCGTTGCATCCAAACCTCAGGATACCGCTGCGACCTTCGGGTTTCACCTGAAGAGGACCCCTATCGTACTTGAGAACACCGTTGCGTCAGGCATATCGTTCCAGGCATTCTTCAGCAGGGGCAAGGTAAATGTTGAAGTCCAGGACAGATCTGCAGAGGATACCGGCCAAATAAATCGAAATCCGAGGAGGGTGAGCCCCCATCCCTGATATTTGAACCTCGGAAAGGCCCATCTCTCACTTACGACCCTGTTTAGAACGGGATCAGTGTAAGTCACCTCCCTTTCACTGTAAGTAGCTCCAAAGAAAATCGCTTCCGCACCAAGAAGGAAATACCATCTCGACCCTCTTTCGTTATAGTCGGAGCCAAGATTGATACGAAAGCCAATGGTTGCAAATCGGAATCTATCAGGCACTCCGGATAATTCCAGGCTGTTTCCGCTGAAGTAGTTCCGGTCCTCGTATTCGCCGAAATTCGTAAATGCCTCGACTGAAGTGTATCGGTCGGTGAAATAGCCGGCATATAGCCCGACATTGTCCCATCTTAGAGGGTTCCACCCCCCGTGCGTCAGTAGGGCGTAAACAGGGTCAAGGTCGTAATCGACGCCGAAGTATGCCTTATTGGACTGGGCCATTGAAACCGGCCCGGAGAGCAGAAGGATTGAAAGAGCGAGTACATTCCATGTCCTGCACATTTTGATCCTCCTATCTTACGGGCAAGGGCTGGTTGTTCCAGAATACGTAATAGGTGAGCCATAGCAATCGGCCGGACTCGCTGCCACGAATCTAACCGCATTCTATTGCTACACTTATGTCTGATCATCGAAACCCGACACTCAGTTTCCTCAGTTGAATCCTATGCCCACATTCACGTGCAAGCCGAAGAAACAGTCCCAAAAATGATAATGCTCCTTCAAGGGTGGAAGCCCGGTCTGTGACCCGCTATGAACGGCAATGGGAAATACAATTCTCAGGTCAGGCTCAGCGAAAAACACCTTTCCATACCGTCTACTCAGACCTAGAAAGACTGTGGTGTACATATATCGGGGGTTGTCTTCATCATACCCACGCGTATCTCCGTTTAGCACGCCCGCCTCTACCCGGTATCCGTGCATCGTTATACCCCCATATATGGATGTCAGATAGTATACGCCCGCCGACGGAAACGGCGGGCCATGAAACGGAATGCCATCATCCTCGCCCACGCCCCATCCCACAACATAGTCCAGAAACACAGGGTGAACCCTGATTTCAATCCCTGCATTCCAGAGATCCGGGGTAGCCAAGTGATAACTAAAACCCGAGCTGAGGTGCAGTGCGTATAAGCCAGGACTGACGAATATATCTGCCCCTAAGGACGACGGCCACCAACTGAAGTTCATAAATCTGGTGTGGTTGGTATCGATGATTGCATAATGGGCTGTGTCCGCTTCGACATGAGTAATCGCCTGCAGAAATTTGTGCGAACGCAGGCTCCTGGAAGGAATTGTTGTTGCCATTTCTGAACTGCATATTCGACTTTGAGCAGCAGCGCTGACGGCAACAGTCAGCAACAGTGAGGAGACTATCAAGAGAACTTTCGCGGGTTTCATTGCTCACCTCTTGTAACTCTAGTTAAAATAGCTAATGATTATGACGGATACCGAGCGCGAGTGGCCCGCACCGAAAACGTCCACATCCGCAAATACCGGTCAAAAATCCTGCAGACGGAAATTCAGTTATTTCCGCCTGCAGAAAATGGCCCGACGCGCTATGACACCCGGCTGTCACTACCGGGCGTACAACGTCTGGTACTGGTTCAGCGGGTTCCATTCGGTTAACGTCCAGCACTCAACGGCGCCCGGTGTCGTCGAAGGGTCGACAGGTCCGGTGTAACCGGTACCGCTCCAAACGCCCCAGTATGATCCGTCAAGCTCGGTCCCCGGGTTGAATTCAACACCATCTTCATCGCACGTATATTCGGCCTGAAACTGCTCTTCATACTCCCCCAGGTAGCCTGCCTGGTAAGCGTACTGAGCAAACTCATCAACGTCGCTCCATGAATAGCCGGAATTGAGATAAAGTGCAAAAGTGGTAATCCGCGATATGTGGTCGTCCATCCAGGACGTTACGTCCCCCTCGCTGTAGTAAGGCGGCGTGGTGTATATGGTGTTAAAAACTGGGGTCGGCGGTTCAGAGCCCAGAAAGGCATTGTAGTTCTGAGCAAGCCACGTCCCACAAATACTCGACCCATTAGTATTTCCTGAATTGTCCGCATCGCACATCAGGTAGTCGCAGCTGTTTAGGGCACTCCAGTCCGCCTGGTGACGTGAATAGCATGGATAGTCATATGGCATCATACCTGTGTCATAGTCATCCAGCCAAAGCGTACTTCCATAACCATGTATAAAGCCCGCAATGCTTTGAATGGAGGAAGCGGAAACCTTATCCCATGGTTCGTCAATCATGTATCCCAGAACGGAATCTCCGTATGTACTCACGACAGTTTGCCAATTCGCATCTACACCCTGATAGCCGATCCTGATGAGCAGGTTCTTCAACCCAAACGCGGAGCTGTAATCTCCGATACCCGTTGAGTTCAAAGTCGCCCTGCTGAAACCGTAGTAGTTATGGAGAGAGTCGAGTTGGGCAAGCGTCTCATCTGTCGTATGAAGCAGGGTGTAGGTCCCGTTGTGAGAGGTCGCCGGCACGTATTTCTGGAATGACCATTTGGTCCCCCCATTAAGAATGACACCCTTGTTATAATAGGGTAATAATGGCTGGGCGACAGACGTCTTTTTCGCGCCCGATTGCTTTCTTGCCGTGGTATCCGCCTTCTCGGATGCACTCGGTGCCGTCGGCGATTGTGAAACGTTCAGCTTCTGACTGCATGACTGGAGCAGTACAATGCTGAGGACTAAGATGAATATCCCTTGCTTGCTTGCTTGCTTGCTTGCTTAACTGTAACGTACCTCATTTTACCCTCCGTTTTGTTTGGAGCTAGCACAACAGCAGAAAATCTGCTCGTCCGCCGATCCTCAGAATCGAATTTCGGCTACGCGAACCCTGGACTCGCAGTTCCTGCACCCGCTCTTCTGCTTGTTGTACTCTTGGGGAGGCACCTCAGTGACATCCAAGGCGGATATCCGTCGTCACTTCTGCATCCCTTGTTTCCGAACAACATTTGTCAAATGGATCGCTTGTTCTTCGTTTTCCAAACTTCAATTGGGTCCCCGCTCGGACCCGTCTACCGTAGGTCGTTTCAGATATTAAACAAGCAAGACTTCAGATGCAAACGCAATAAGTCGCTGCCACTCTAGTCAGATTCACATGATCACGGACAAATGTGGGGAATCAGGCTCGCGCCAATGTAATCAGATCGCTGTACGAAGCACATATCTCCTTCTCAACATACGGAGACGCTATTCGCTTAAGTCTCTCCAACAATGCTGTGTCGCCGGCATCGTCCCCCTGCGAGACTACTTCAAACTCCAGGTAGCTGCCGAGGTTTACAACCTCGTCGATGTGAATCCTGGCGTTCCGGAGCATCAGGAGCCGCCTCGTTTTGGCAACGACCGTCTTCACACCGAGCGCCCTCGACAAAATGTCCTTGACGGCTCCGTTTTCCACCGGAACCACTTCGTATCTGCTTTGCATTCCCCCGGACGATTTTTCATCCCTTTCGTAGAATATCAGCTCGGCCCTTTTGCCGGCAATCTCTCTTAGTTTCAGCCTTCCCTTCGCCACGACGAAGTAAGTGTCTGCCTGTTCCAATACTTCCGTAAACGACGCTCCCTCGCGTCTGAAAGCTTCTTCGAGAGAAGCAGATCCCTTGACTTCTGCTTTGAATTCCAGGTTTCTCGGCATTATTTGCCGATTTGCAGAATCTTATATTGCTTCATCCCCGCCGGCACCTTCACCGATACGACTTCCCCGACTTCTTTGCCAAGAAGGCTTTTCCCGATTGGGGAGTCGGTTGAAATTTTTCCGTTCAGCAAATCCGCCTCTTCCGTTGAGACGAGCTGGTATTCTATCTTCTTGTTTGAAAGCATATCCAACAGCTTTACCTTGCTGAAAATGTAAACCTTGTCCGTTCTGACCTCGGCGGGGTCCATCACGCGCGTCCTGGTCAGAGTCTGCTCCAACTGGGCAATGCGCAGCTCAAGCATCTGCATCTCTTCTTTCGCGGCGTCATATTCGGAATTTTCCGATAGGTCTCCGTGTGCTCTCGCTTCGGCGATTTTCCTGGCAGCTTCCGACCGGCCGTTCGTTTTCATATCCTTGAGTTGCGCCTCGAGTTCTGCGAGTTTTTCTTTGGTCAGATAGACTGAGTTGTTAGACATCGATTCCTCCTACTACGTTTCATACAAATACAAAAGTCCGTCCCCTTGCGAGGGGACGGACTTCACTAAAAGATAATAAACAACTTACTAAAATTTCCAGCGTGCCGGAGAATTTTTCTATTTGACCTAAACGGAATGCCCGTTCAGGTCGTTCCCAATCCCGCTTACGGATCGAGGATCAAATGGCCGAGTTTGTCTCTTTTGGTCTCGAGATACTTCTGATTTTCCTCGTTCGGCTCTATTTCAATCGGCACTCTCTCGACTACCTCGAGGCCATATCCTTCCAGCCCCACTATTTTCTTCGGATTGTTCGTCATCAGGCGCATCTTCCGAACGCCAAGGTCGACGAGGATTTGCGCTCCGATGCCGTAGTCACGGAGATCCGCCTTGAACCCGAGTTTCTCGTTGGCCTCGACTGTATCGTGGCCGTCGTCCTGCAGTTTGTACGCCTTGATCTTGTTAACAAGCCCGATTCCTCTTCCTTCCTGGCGCATGTAAAGGACTATGCCGGTTCCCTCCTGTTCGACCATCTTCATGGCGGAATGGAGCTGTTCGCCGCAGTCGCATCTCTTTGAACCGAAGACATCACCGGTGAGACATTCGGAATGGACCCTCACAAGAATCGATCTGTCGGCTGAAATCTCTCCCTTCACCAGGGCAAGATGTTCCTTCTTGTCGATTACACTCTGATAGAGGTGCAGGTCGAAACTACCGTACTGGGTGGGAAGCTTGGTGACCACGATCTTTTTCACCATCTTTTCGCGCTGCATCCGGTAGTTGATGAGGTCCCTGACCGTGACGATGTGAAGTCCGAATTTGCGTGCAATCTCCATAAGCTGGGGGACGCGTGCCATTGTGCCGTCGTCGTTCATGATCTCGCACAATACTCCGGCAGGGTACAATCCTGCCAGCCTGGACAGGTCCAGTGCCGCCTCGGTGTGGCCGGCCCGCCTCAATACCCCTTCTTTCGCGGCGCGCAACGGAAATATGTGCCCCGGCCTTGCAAGGTCTGCGGGAGTCGTTTGCGGATTGACGAGCGAAAGAATAGTGGTCGCCCGGTCGGAGGCTGAAACGCCCGTCGTCGTCCCGTTCAGGGCGTCGACGCTTACCGTGAAAGCCGTTTGGTGGATAGATGTGTTGGCCCCGACCATCATGTCGAGCTGCAGCTTCTCAGTCCGATCGGGGAGCAGGGAGACGCAGATTATCCCGCGTCCGTATTTTGCAAGAAAGTTAACCGACTCCGCTGTAGCCTTTTCCGCAGCGAGCACAAAGTCGCCCTCGTTCTCACGTTGTTCGTCGTCAACTACTATGACGCTTTTCCCCTGCCTTATGTCATCGACTGCAGCATCGATGCTGTCAAATGCGAACATCTTTATTCCGGCACTACTGCAGACACGGCGGATTTCTCCACTTTTATCTTCACGTTGTCGGCAATCTCAACGAGGACGGACTTGTCCTCCATGCCTACGATCTTTCCGTGAATTCCGCCGACTATTACCTTGTCGCCTTTCTTCATCGCTTCGAGCATTTTCTGACGCTCTTTCTGCCGCTTGCTCTGAGGTCTGATAATCATGAAATAAAAGATGAAGATGATCAAAGCGAACATTATCACCGTGCTGACCATGCCGCTTCCGGCGTCTCCGCCCTGTGGGGCCATTAGTAGAAGAAGTAGACCGTTCAAATTACCTCCTTTTTCTTTTTGTCCAGATTTGCGAGGGTTTCCTTCTTGTATTCTACAAAGCGGTCCTCCATAATTGCAAGCCGCGTTTGTTCCATTAAGCTAATAAAAAATCGCAAATTATGTAAGGAAGCGAGCTGCAACCCAAATATCTCCCCAACATTGAACAAATGTCGCAGATATGCACGGGAATAGTTCCTGCACGTGTGGCAGTCACAATTCCGGTCTGGCGGTGAATCGTCAAGTTTATAGACCGCATTCTTGATGTTCAGGACTCCCTCCGAAGTAAAAAGCTGTGCGTTTCTGCCGTTCCGCGTTGGCATGACACAATCGAACATGTCAACCCCGCGCTCAACCGCTTCGAGCAGGTTCTCGGGCGTTCCCACTCCCATGAGGTATCTCGGTTTCACCTCGGGAAGAATGTCCGTTACGTAATCAGTGACCCGGTACATCTCCTCGGCGGGTTCGCCGACGGCCAATCCGCCGATCGCGTAACCATCGAAATCGGCCCCGGTAAGCTGCCTGGCACTCTTCTCCCTCAGGTCGAAATAAGTACCACCCTGGACTATGCCGAAGAGGAACTGGTCATAATTATAGAGCGGTTTCGAGTTGACGAAATTCTCTTTGCATCGCATCGCCCACCCGTGCGTAAGGTCGACGCTCTTCGCAATGTATTCCTTGTCTGCAGGATACGGCGGGCATTCGTCGAGAACCATGATAACGTCTGCGCCTATCTGACGCTCAACTTCGATGATCTTCTCGGGAGTAAGAAAATGGTATGCACCGTCGATATGCGACCTGAATTCCACTCCTTCATCCGACTGTTTCCGAAGCTCGGACTGACTCAATATCTGGAACCCGCCCCTGTCCGTAAGCATCGGCCTGGGCCAGGAAATAAACGAATGCAGGCCTCCGAATTTCCGGAGGACATCCACTCCCGGGCGCTGAAAGAGATGATAGGTATTCCCTAAAATTATCTGGGCTTCAATTTCCAGAAGCTCGCGCTGCTCGACGGCCTTCACACTTCCCCTCGTGCCGACAGGCATGAAGACAGGTGTTCTGACAGTACCGTGATCGGTCTGCAGAAGTCCGGCGCGCGCCTTGGTTTGGGCGTCCTTCTTCAGGAGTTTGAACTCAAGCATCTATCTACTCAACCGGGAACAGGCACGGAGAGGCTGCGGAATGCCATTGCTGAAGTTTCTATGTTCAGAACGATCTCGACAGGAAATGGAACGGCCGGCGTATAATAAAGGACGACCAGTTTCCCCGTTGTGCTTTTCGTGTTGAACATCAACTCATCTGCCCCGGTCCTGACAATCTGGATCTTGGATGCTCCTTCCGGGATTTCGAACTTCCCCTGAAGCCGCATGAAAGGGACCCCGAAACCGATCTTGTTCAGTGCTACAACTCTGATATCGACCGGGGATGAGCTGTTAATGAAAATCTTCTTCGGAGTACTTGTTATACCTACGCTGACAGGGACGAACACAATTTTGTACACCACTATCCCGACAAGCACTAAAAGAACCAACACCAATATCGATCGCGGTTTCAAATCTCCACAGCCTCAGTCTTTCCAGCGGCTTCGGAAACCAGGAACTCCGAAGCCTCTTTGGTTTTCCCGTCGAACGGTACATACACCAGTGAGTTCTCCTGGCCGGCAGCTATTCGACCAAGATGGTCCCCGATCCCGAGAAATTCTGCTGCATCAACCGTGGCCAGCCGAATTATCTCGGTCGGTGTATAAACCTCCTTAAATTCGGAATAGAACGCGGCGATTTCAGAGAACATGTCTATGTCCGGAGCGCTAGCCATGCTGTCTGTGCCGATAAGGACACGCACGTTGTTTTGGCGAAATTTCTCCACCGGAGGTTTCTTTCCCGAAAGCTCGAGATTGCTCCGCACGCATACCGCCACCGTGCTCCGGCGCTCACCCAAAATTCTTACGTCCTCATCGTCCACAAAAACGCAATGCACGCACAGCGTCTTGTCATCCAGCAAACCCAGCGAGTCGACATATTGAACGGGAGAAACGCCGGGTACGGAAAACTGCCAGCTCACAACCCTTTTGTTGAGTAAGTCTGCCATTCTTCCCTTTCCCGATCGGGTGAACTCCCCTTCATCGGCAGTTTCGGCCAGATGCATCGAAGTAATTGTTCCTCGTGAATTGTTAAACGCCTTGATTCCCCGCATCAATTCCGGCGATACCGAGTAAGGAGCATGTACGGCCAGGGAGGTTTCGACCCCCTGCCGCTTCTCGACCAGTAATTTAGCCCTCTCGAGTATCTTGTCGGCATAAGCCCCGTTTATCCCTATCTGCTCGAACTGGAACAGCTGATTCTTGCCGAGAGATGCGTTCACCTCGTAGTCGTTTCCGATATTGACGAAGTAAGACGTCCCGCGTTTCTCGGCATCCCTTTTAGCTTTCACGCACTGTGCATGAACCTCGTCCGGAGTCAAAGCTCCTCTGGACTCGACGAGCCGCAGCACCCAGTCGACAAAATCCTTGTGGTGGAAAAAATCCTTGTTGAACATCGACAGCTCCAGATGCGTGTGAGCGTTGATGAGCCCCGGACAGAGTATGCCGTCGAAGTTGTACACTGGTAGCGCGCCCGCATGACGGGACAATTCGGCGTACTTCCCCACCTGCAGTATCGTGCCTCCGTCTACAATAATCCCTGTGTCTTGACTGGGTTCATTAAGCCCATCGGCGACCAGTCGCCCTCTCAGAATCGCTCTCATTTTAAAAATATAAAAAAGGGCCAAAAACGCTTCAAGATGGGAATGTTAAACCGAATCGACCTGACCTAAGTCAAAAGAATAGATTTAGAAAAAGGAGCCTTGAAATGAGAAACAAA
>JBJKPN010000178.1:0-5287 GCA_046706365.1 Candidatus Kryptoniota bacterium
ATTGGCTTCTCACAACCGTCCTGCGCCACGAATGGGGTTTCGAGGGATTTGTACTCTCGGATCTCGGGGCAATCAGGAGATTATACGATATCTTCCACGTGGCCAGAACGCCGGGAGATGCCGTGCGACTTGCCATTAAGTCGGGCGTCGACATGCAGTTCTATGATTTCCCACACGACACCTTCCAGGATGCGATTGTCAATGGCGTGAAAGAGGGAAAGATTTCCATCTCGGTGGTGAATCGGGCCGTCGCACGGATACTGAGGGTGAAATTCCTTCTCGGCCTGTTCGATCATCCTTATATAAATGTAAATCTAGACAAAAAGGTGCGCCGCTCGCCGGAGCATTTGGCGCTCGGACTTGAAGTTGCACGCCAGTCGATGTGTCTCCTCAGGAACGAAAACGGACTTCTTCCGCTCTCCCGGGACATCGAGAGCGTTGCTGTAATAGGTCCGAATGCCGAGAGCACACGGCTTGGCGATTACTCCGGAATGCCGGACGACAGGACAAAAGAGGGCATGCTGGCACAGATCAGAAGGATCGTCTCGCCCGGGACAAAGGTGTATTACTCGGACGGGACAAATATAGACAGCGCGGTCGCGCTTGCCGGTAGGGCAAAAGTCGCGATCCTTGCTCTGGGAGAGAACAGCAGCATCTCCGGTGAAGGTCACGACCGCTTGAGCCTCGGACTTCCGGGCAACCAGGAAGCGTTGTTGAGGGCGGTTGCGGCGACCGGGGTGCCGGTTGTACTTGTTCTCCAGAACGGGAGGCCCCTGTCGATTACGCGGGCGGCCAATCACATTCCTGCCATCCTCGAAGCGTGGTATCCCGGAGAGTTCGGCGGTCGGGCAATTGCCGAGACGCTCTTCGGGGAGAACAATCCGGCCGGACGGCTTGTCATGACATTTCCCCGCAGCGTCGGGCAGCTGCCGGTTTATTACAACCACGGGCCGTCGAAGATGACCAGTTACATCGAGGGCACCGCGGCGCCGTTATACAGTTTCGGGTACGGCTTGAGCTATACGACATTCAAATACGGCAATCTCGAGATTACCTCTCCGCGGGCCGGCACAGGCAAGGATGTAGTTGTTGCCTTCGATGTCACGAATACCGGTAAGGTGGCCGGCGACGAAGTCGTACAGCTCTATGTCCATGAAGAGAATGCCAGCGTCGAGACGCCTGTAGAGGAATTGAAAGGATTCAAACGGGTTCACCTCCTCCCGGGTGAATCGATTAAAGTCACGCTTCGGGTGAGACAGGCGGACCTGGAAGTGTGGGGTGCAGAGGGAAAATGGGAGGTCGAGCCGGGAACGTTTACCGTGAAGGTCGGAGGGAGTTCTGAAAGCGGGATTTCGGGAAGCTTCGTCCTGAAGTGAGAAAGTGACGAGTCTTTGACTCTCGGATTTTGCGGGTGTCCGTTCTTCAGTCCGGGTGTGCTTTTCCAACCGACAGGCATTTACTTTGCGGCGGGAGGATGAATGACGGCCGGAATCGACTGCACTTTGTCAACGGAAAGTTAAGAAGCTGGTTGATACATCTCTCAGATGCAACTTTTTTGTAAAAGCGGCGTCTAAGCTGCAGAAACCAGTGATTCAAAAACTCCGATGAGCAATGATGATTCTGGCTAATATGGAAAGGTTACGGAGAACGAAGAAACTTATGAGGAGAAACCATGAAAACGCACCTTAAGCACCTCGTGGCGGTTACAATCGTCCTGTGTGCAATTCCCTTCGTTGCAAATGCAAAAGAAATCCAGTTCGTCAACAAGGCGTTGGTAAAGAAAAGCGGACTTGAAATGCTCAAGACGGATCTGAGAAAGAGCAAGGATCCGGGAATTGTTAAGGGAGCACTTTATGCCGCGATTGAATGCAAGGATCTTTACCCGGGACTTCATTACTCGCATCTTCTGAAAGCCGTGGACAGGGTGGCAAATCGAAGCGATCACCCGAGCATTGCTTACATGGCCCAGCTAACCAGCCTGTATTTACGAAACAGCCCCGACTTCCGGGTGAAGTTGGAGCCCGCGTCGAACAACTACGATTATCTCTTCAAACAGGTGGCGAACCAGATCCAAAGAAAGGTCCGCACCTCCCTCAGCGAAAAGAGAGCCGGATGATTGACGCCAGGCTTCATTAGCGAACAACCCTAACAAGGCTTTTCAAGAGAAAGACGAACTCACCTGATTCCACCCCCGCAAGAGTGGAATCAGGTGACGGCGTAAGGTAAGGTCCACTACACCCACTGTCATTTCGGGTGACCCCGATACGACGATAGCCGCATCGGGGGAATCCCAGGAAGTGGTCCATTTGGGAGAGCAATCTCCTATGGATATGAACGAAACTTCCGATCTTCAAAACTTCCGAACTTCCCGACTTCCGGTGCCGCATGGCCGAACACTTACAGTAGATTCCTCCGCTCGTCACGCAGGGCGTGACTCGGTCGGAATGACAGGCGGGGTTTATGCAGAGGTGCAGTCAGAATGTCACGCTGTGGTGTGCACGACCCGCACTTACCGTCATTTCGAGTGAGCGCAGCGAATCCAACGAAGTGATCCCTTCGGGAGAGAAGTCTACCATGGATATGAACGAAACTTCCGATCTTCAAAACTTCCAAACTTCCCAGCTTCCGGTGCCGCCTGGTCGAATACCTGTAGTAGATTCCTCCGCTCGTCACGCAAGGCGTGACTCGGTCGGAATGACACGTTGTTGTTATTGCAACCCACACTTACTGTCATTTCGAGCGACCCCGATAAGACGATAGTCGCATCGGGGACGTCTCACGAAGTGATTCCTTCGGGAGAGAGATCTGCTCTGGATATGAACGAACAATGGTTAACTGTTAATAGTCTGGATCCTCTTGCTGACGCTTCTCTTACCTGCAGCCTGGTTGAACGCTTCCGGGGGACTTATGCGTCCCACGGCGGCCGATCAGCGTAAGTGAGCCGAAATTGAATACGGGGTGATCAAAGGAGATCATTCAGTAGCCGTTGGAGACCGTCCCGGGATGACGCAGGAATCGGCTTGAGCGGACAAACTGGGTCTTCGGGTCCCACGAGGTTAGAGGAAAAATCAATTTTGACTGCCGGCCGGCCATTGGAGGTTGTCGCGTGGTCTCGGGAGGCTGCGGTGTTGTCATGTCGTGTTCAAAACGGGAGCCATCGGAGATTACCGCAGAAGCGTCGGAGGCCGGACGTGAGTCAATGGAGTCCAGGCGTTAATCTTAAGAGGCTGCGGCCTGATCTTGCTCTTGCCAAAAAGGGATCCATCGGAGATTAGCAAGGATGGATCCGCGGCCAGGCCCGAGCCACTGAAGACTAAACCGGGTCCACTGAAGGTTCTGTTTGAGTCCCGGGAGGTCCGGATCGGCAGCCGGTTGACTTTCATAGACTATCGGGGTAACTTTTTCCATCTTTAGATCGCGATACCGATGGGTTAGGTTGGTGTTTGTGGGATGAGCATGAAAACGACAGTCAGGAAGAGAAATCAGATTAACTTGGCGCGTTGAAGGCTACCGGACAACCGGATAATGACGGGGCGTATTGTTGAGCATACCTGCGGCGCATCCAGAAGGGATTTGAATAATTCGGAAAAACGAAAATCGAATTCCAAGTCGCAATCATTGGGAAAACGAAATGGGTTTTTCGTCTGGTTATGCACAATCAGCGCCGGTGGTTTGTCGATATGTTTAAGATCGCCTCAAAAAGCATGGCAGCTTTCTTATTCGCGTTGTCCGTTTACAGTTGCACAGGAGATTCAACAGTAGATCCAGTCTCTGACAGTGACCAGCTCATCCCATTCAAGGTTGGAAACCAGTGGACTTATGCAGACTCCGTCTTCACAAGTTCCGGACTTTTTGTCAGTTCGTATACAGTTACAGTTACGCGTAGAATCGATACTTTGGGAGGCAGTTGGTGGCAGATTATGAACGCATTCAACCCTTCTATCGCTTCGAACATCTTCTCGGTGAATGGGGACAGCATCTTCAGTCTGCAAGCAACGGAGTCGATAAACGGGGCGGTGCCGATCGTTTCCCTTGAATATGTTAGGCCCACGAACGACGACACGGTGCGATACCGGGCGCTTCTTGATGGAGATGCGGTAGTTACAAAGGTGGCCGCAAACTTGAAGAGCCCCTGCTCTCTGTCAGGCGGAACATTCGAAAACTGCATAGTCTGCACATACGACATATTCCCCGAGCATTATCAAGAGATCGTTTCGCCCGGGACAGGGATGATTGCCCTGGAGATTCGAGCCGACTCCATTCCCCGCATATCCCCTGCATGGCAAAGGAAGATTGTGCTTGTTGACTACCGGATTCAGAAATAGCGCGCGCGCTCCGCGACAGGGTACGCGAGACTCGTACGAGCCATGGGAACCCACGCGAAAGAAGTGTGCGGCGGGCATGATAGCCGCATGGGACTGAATCGAACGGCGACACGGCGCGATGCGGCCGGGGTCGCAATGTACAAAACAAATGGAGGTTAAAATGGAACGTCAATTGGGCCGATATTTAACGGGTGTTATTCTGGAAGTGCTATGTTTTATCGCCCTTGGCGCGCTGATCCTCACGCCTCAGGTGCTGGATCCGAGCACCACGGGTTTCACTTTCACAATCTTCGGTGTCTGCGCCGTCCTTACGTTCAACGCACTCCAGTTTGAGCCACGAAAAACGTTCGGGTTTGCTGCGGCGGTAGCCACGCTCGTCGGTTTTATAATGATGCTCAGGAATCCAACTGCGGCTTTTTTCATACGAAACCTTCTGTGGTTCCTGTTCATTATCGGCGGCGCATACCTGACGAACAAAATCGTTCGGCATCCTTCATGGGGTAATCCTTCCGTCCTGGGGCTCGTCATGTGGACAGCTTCTTTCGCACTCATATACCTGGCGATGACGTTCGTGGATATTTTCGTGTTCGGTTTCTACCCCACAGGTTTTCAGTACGAGGGAATGCACATCGGTGCAGCCTGGTATTTCGGTCGTGCGATTGTGATCGGCGGCGTGCTCGGCTTTGGAATCGGAGTCGGGTTTGTGCTCAGCGGCATCATTGAAAAATTGAGCAGCCCGGCCCATGCAGCTTAGATGTGAATCCTGCATCGTGATACATAGCGGCCGAATCAGGGCCGGTAACCGGCTGGCGGACAGCATCGGTTGACGTCTGGTATTTGAGACTTCATGACTAACCCGGACGGTTCCGGATTAAAGGGGGGCTGTTGGACTTGCGAGGGCCGCGGAAGAGCTTACATTGTCATTCTCCAGCTTCGGTGGCTCTCCACAAATTGTCGATAGT
>JBJKPN010000179.1:0-12253 GCA_046706365.1 Candidatus Kryptoniota bacterium
CTCACATCCTCGTTTCCTATGTCTACAAGGCTGCGTTTAACCTCTACCGTTACGGTTATGCGGCCGCGCTGTCGATGGTGATCTTCCTCGTCCTGCTTACATTCAGTCTGATCTTCCTCAAGCGAACGAGAGCTTCGGAGGCGGCGTACTAGGATGAAGTCAAAAGTCAAAGGGCAAAAGTCAAAAAGCGGGAATGCCAGGGCGCGGGTCACGGCCATTCTCCTCTATGTCCTACTGGTAGGTTTCACCCTGGCCGTTCTGTATCCCATAGTCAATGTCTTCAGTATTTCGCTTCGACCGTCGGACAGACTGCTTTCCACCTCACTCAGGATAATACCGAAGGATGCTTCATTTAATGCCT
Source organism: Candidatus Kryptoniota bacterium (assembly GCA_046706365.1). Taxonomy (GTDB): domain Bacteria; phylum Bacteroidota; class Ignavibacteria; order Kryptoniales; family JAKASW01; genus JAKASW01. The sequence continues at coordinate 362 of JBJKPN010000179.1, forward strand.
ACAGGGTTTTGTTCACGCAAACTCCGTTCCTTCTCTGGTTCTGGAATTCTGTCCTCATTTCCGCAACCGTAACGATAACGGGAGTGGTGCTGGCTTCCACGGCCGGATATGCATTCAGCAGGTTCAGCTTCTACGGCAAGAAGAGTGCGATGGTCGGGCTTCTTGTAACGCAGATGTTCCCCCCGACGATGCTGCTGCTTCCGATGTACATCATGCTTCTCAAGCTTCACCTGATAAACAGCTACCTCGGCATTATCGTGATTTACACTTCGACCGCGCTTCCATTCTGTGTCTGGCAGATGAAAGGATACTACGATACGATTCCGTTCAGCCTCGAGGAAGCCGCGCGAATCGACGGCTCCACGAGGTGGGGTGCGTTCAGAAGAGTCGTGCTTCCCCTTGCGGCTCCTGCCCTCGTCATCACGGCCCTTTTCTCGTTCATGACAGCCTGGGCCGAGTACGTGGTCGCGGCGCAGGTTCTCCAGGACACGAGCCTTTTCACGCTGCCGCTCGGGCTCAAGCAGTTCGAGTCGAGCATGTCGACGCAGTGGGGTCTCTATGCCGCTGCCTCGCTCATCATAAGCATACCGGCTGTTGCGCTGTTCCTCTTTCTAAGCAAGTGGCTGATATCGGGGCTCACGCTCGGGAGCGTGAAAGGATGAGGGTGGCGCATCGATAGACGTCCGCTGTTCGCTCTTCTGGATGGGGTAACAACTTCTTAATTGGCTTGATTATTCATGGTACGATGGGATAATTTCTACGAAAAATGAAAATTGCTCTGGTCGGTGCGGGCTACTGGGGAAAGAACATACTCAGGGTCCTGAATGAATTAGGCGTCCTGTCGATTGTCTGCGATGCCGAGCAGGAAGTACTGAATCAAGCTAAGGAACGCAATCCGAAACTGAAGGTCACTTCCGAAATCAACGATGTCATAAACTCCGACGTCGACGCTGTCGCAGTCGCTACGCCGGCTAAAACTCACTTCGAGATTGCGCGCCGGGCGATGGAGGCAGGGAAAGATGTCTTTGTTGAAAAGCCTCTCGCATTGAGTCTCTCCGATGCCGAAACGCTCCGCTCACTCGCAAAGTCGCAAAACAGGATTCTGATGGTGGGCCATATCCTCAGGTATCACCCCGCAGTCGAGAAGCTGAAAGAGCTCGCATCAAGCGGCAAACTCGGCAGGATAAACTATGTTTACTCCAACCGCCTCAACTTCGGCAAACTCAGAGTCGAGGAAAACATTCTCTGGAGTTTTGCGCCTCACGACATCAGCGTCATGTTATATCTCCTCGATGAGCTTCCCGAAAGCGTTACTGCATTCGGCGCGGCTTATCTCGACCAGAAGCGAGCCGACGTGACGCTGACAACGCTCGAGTTTAAGAGCGGCGCCAAAGGCCACATCTATGTCAGCTGGATGAACCCGTTCAAGGAACAGAAGCTCGTGGTGGCCGGCGAAGATGGGATGGCGGTGTTTGACGATACGCGGGATTCCGACAAGCTCGTGCTTTATCCGCATCGGGTCCAGTGGAAAAACGACGTGCCGCTCGCCGTCAAGGCAGATGGCTTGCCGATTGAGCTGCATAAAGCGGAGCCCTTGAAGGCCGAGATGCAGCATTTTATTGATTGCGTTTCTACCAAAAAGACACCAAAGACCGATGTCGAGGAAGGGCTGAAGGTACTCAAGGTTCTTATGCTTTCGCAGAACAGCCTCGACAGGAAAGGCGAAAAAATGGCTTTGAATGAAAACAAGAATTATTTCGTACATCCTACTGCTTTTGTCGACGATGACGCGTCGATCGGCAACGGGACAAAGATCTGGCACTTCTCTCACGTAATGGGGGGAGCGAAGATCGGCGAGAAGTGCGTGGTCGCCCAGAACTGCTACATAGGGAGCCGGGCAGTTCTCGGCAACGGAGTCAAACTGCAGAACAACGTGTCGGTTTACGACCTCGTGAAGCTGGAAGACAACGTCTTTGTCGGCCCGTCGGCAGTTTTTACGAACGACACGAACCCCCGCGCCAAATTCCCGAAGGGAGGGAAATGGGTCCCCACCGTAGTGCATTCAGGAGCTTCCATCGGGGCGAACTCCACTATTCTCTGCGGCCTCGAGATAGGCAAGTCGGCATTCATCGGCGCCGGAGCAGTCGTCACCAAATCAGTGCCCGAATATGCAGTAGTGGCGGGCAACCCGGCGAAGATCATCAGCTACATGTGCGAGTGCGGCGAGAAACTGAAGTTCGAAAAAGATTCTGCGGTGTGCGCGAAATGCGGAAGGAAGTATTCTAAGTCCGGTGAAAGAGTGACGCTCGAAGCCTGAAGTTTCCCCGCGTCACTCCGTTATGAATTTCCGGCAAAACCCTGGGTGGTGTCCTGCTCCCGGACCCGGAAAAATGTCTAAAGCGTTTGGATCGACCCACGTCCCGTTCTCTTTCCGCGCTTCCATCGTCCGCGATGGAGTCAAATCCAGAGTGAGTTGCCGACTACCCCGTGCCTGCGGGTCTTGCTTCAGCGCCGGGGACAAAAGGAACCGACGGCAGATTAGCCGTCTCTTTTTACTTCTATCCCGTTTTCTTTGAGTTTTTCGGCGATTTTATCCGCCACATCCTGCAGCGACTCTCCATCGGCGAGCCTGATCCCGGAAACCCTGACCGCCTCATCTACCGTCGGGATCGTGCCGGTGATGTATCTCCAGATATGATACCCGAGCCGGTTGTTGTCGTTGAACTCTCTCATCTTGAACTGTTCGGCAATGCTGTAAGCAATGCTTTCCGGACTGTCGCCGGCGAATTTGTTTACCTGTGCGGGCGCTTTAGACATTATTCGAACTCCGTTTGTTTTACAAAATTAATATCTCGGACAGAGAACTTCAACGATGGAAGGGAGATACAAGTCGAAAGTCAAAAGTCAAAGGTCAAAAAAGAAATTGGAGAGCATGACGGGTAGGGGAATTCACGGCAAAGGCGAGCAGCAACAGCGTTGAATTACAAAAGCAGGGAACACCGGGACATGATGCAAGGGATGAGTTGCAGAAGTCGGAGCGATCCCTGTCTTCTCCCGAACGGAAGAGGAAGAGGCGGGAGTCCACTGAAGCGACCGCTGACGATCGATCCGACTTCCGGTCTCCGACTTCTGAGCTCGACCTCCGATCTCTCTTTTTGCTGTACCACTTTGCTTGACAATTAGTAATAAACCGTTATATTAAACGCAAATGATGGGCTACGCGCCAACATATGAGAAGTCGGACTTGATGCAGGAACCTGTATGAGAGTTGCTCTTGTCTTTAACATGAAAAGAGAGAGCATCATTGATGACACCGACGAACCTCCTTCCTTCTCTTCTCCCCTGATGACCGAAACGGCGAACGTCAAAGTTGTCGACAAGTATGCCGAGTGGGATACCGCCGAGACAATCAACGCAGTTGCTCACGCGTTGTCTCTTCACAATGAAGTAACGATGATCGAAGCGGACCACAATGTGTATTCGAAGCTGCGCGACGGAGGATTCGACATCGTGTTCAACATCGCCGAAGGGATGAACGGCGTCAGCCGCGAAGCGCAGATGCCGGCCATGTTTGAGTTCATCGGTCTGCCCTACACAGGTTCGGATCCGCTGACGCTCGCGACTTGTCTCGACAAGGCGAGGACGAAAGAGATTCTGAGTTACCACCACATACCGACGTCGAAATTTGTTGTCGCCCGCACGTTCGAAGAGGCCTCCAAAGCTTCTTTGCGCTTTCCGCTTTTTGTAAAACCGCTTCACGAAGGTTCGAGTAAGGGAATCTTCAACTCGTCTTACGTTACGACACCCGAAGCTCTCAGGCTGGAGGTGGCGCGAATACTGGATAATTACGAACAACCGGCACTTGTAGAAGAATACCTGCCCGGCAGGGAATTTACTGTCGCATTGCTTGGTAATGGGAGCGAACTGAAAGTACTACCCCCAGTCGAGATGAATTTTAGTTCATTGCCATCGGAGGCATTGCCGATATATTCTTATGAGGCCAAGTGGTTGTGGGATACGAAAGACTCTCCGATAGAGGTCTTCACATGTCCCGCGCCTATAGATGACTCTCTCAAAGCCAGCATGGAGGACATTTGCAGGAGATCATTTGAGGTCCTGCGCTGCCGAGACTGGTGCAGAATTGATGTGAGGCTCGATGCCGGAGGCGAGCCCAACGTCATGGAGGTCAATCCGTTGCCCGGGATTTTGCCGGATCCCGAGGAGCATTCCTGTTTTCCAATGGCTTCCAGAGCTGCTGGACTGAACTACGACACTATGATCAATTCGGTACTGTCGGCGGCCCTGAAGAGAATAGGGAAAGCTTAGTTCGTAACCAACTGTATTCGCAGAACTTATAGAGGCGGTCTATGTCAAGGAAAAAGAAGGTTACCATAGTTTACGACGAATCGTCGTTGGACATCTCATCGGAGCTTGAACTGGCTTTCAGGGGCGAAATCGACCCGAATTTGAAGGCTTCCCTGGAGGATACTTCCACAACCGCCGTGCTTGAACAGGTGGAAGCTGTCACGGAGGCATTGGAAGATACCGGGCACAGCGTCTCGTCGGTTATCACCGGCCCGGACATGAATCAGCTCATCGATAATCTTCGCGAAGAGAAGCCCGACCTCATATTTAATTTTTGCGAGTCGATTGAGGGCAACTCCTTCCAGGAAATGAACGTGGCCGGATTATACGAACTTCTTGGGATCAGGTACACGGGGAGCGGTCCGCTTACGCTGGGAAGCTGTCTGAACAAGGTTCGGACAAAAGAAGTGTTGTCCTTCCAGAAATTAAACGTCCCGAGCTTCCGGGTTTTCACTTCTCCGGACGAAGTTTCATCGAGGAAGAAGCTCGACTTCCCCGTTATAGCCAAGCCTATACATGAAGACGCCAGCGCCGGCATTACCAATGAGAGCGTTGTTTATGACAGGGAACACCTGCAGGCTCTGCTCGGGGACATGCTTAAGAAATACATGCAGCCGATCCTCGTTGAACAATATGTCGAAGGGCGCGAATTCAACGTCGCCATCGTGGGAAACGAGGAGCTGGTCGCGCTGCCTGTGTCAGAAATAGACTTCGGATCGATGCCCGAGGGTTTTCATCACATCGTTTCGTACGAGGCCAAGTGGATGCCCGAGAGCATTGAATACAAGAACACGGTTCCGGTTTGTCCCGCAAAGATCAGCCAGAGACAGCAGCAGAGGATTCAGAACACTGCAATAAGAGCTTACGAAGCTATGCGCTGCCGCGATTACGCCAGGATCGATATGAGAATGGACAAGACCGGAAAGGTTTACGTCCTGGAAGTGAATCCCAATCCCGATCTGTCTCCGAGCGCATCCGGGTTCGCAAGAAGCGCGAACGCCTTCGGCTGGACCTACGGTCAGCTCATTAACAACATTGTCGAATCAGCCTTTAAGAGAAGACTTGATTAAGATCAGGCCGACGATCAGGGAGGACCAGGAACCCATCCTCAGGATACTCGAGAGGACGGGCTACTTCACTCCAGAAGAGATAAAAATTGCCGATGAATTATTGAATTCATATTTCGACCATTCTTTGGAGAGCGGCTACTGGACATACACGGCGTTGACGGACAAAGTGGCGGGCTACGTCTGCTACGGGCCGACACCGTTGACCGAAGGTACTTACGACATCTACTGGATAGCGGTCGCCCCGGACGTTCAGGGAAGGAAGATCGGGACGGAGCTTCTCACATTTGCCGAGGACGATATCGCAAGGAACAAGGGAAGGCTCATAACGGTTTATACAAGTTCGCAGGAGAAGTACTCATCCACGCGGAGTTTCTATCTTAGACGAGGCTATCACGAGGGGGCAAGGATCCACGATTACTACCGTCCCGGGGACGACCTCGTAATTTATGTTAAACTAATATCGGAGGACTAATTTATGGAACTGTGGCAGCAGATGCTGAGGCAGAGTATTGACAGTGCTGATGACCTTGTCAAGCGCTTTAATTTTGACAGTGAGACTGCCAAAAGGCTTAACAGCCTTTTCCACATCAGGATAAACCCCTATTATTTAAACCTCATTCGATACCCCGGAGATCCGATCTGGCTCCAGTGCATGCCGGACGCCAAGGAGCTCGCGGAGGACGGACTGCCCGTGGATCCGCTGAATGAGGATAGTGATAGCCCCGTTCCTAGCATAACGCACCGTTATCCAGATAGAGTACTTTTCCTGGTGACAAGCCAGTGTTCCATGTATTGCCGATTCTGCACCAGGAAGAGAAAGGTCAGCGATTCGACGAAGATCAGCATGAAGTACATCCAGGACGGCCTCGACTACATAAAGGCTCATCCCGAGGTGCGCGACGTCATTGTCTCGGGAGGCGATCCTCTGATGCTTACCGACGTAATGCTGGAGAAGGTCCTCAAGGGACTGCGGGAAATACCCCACGTCGAGATAATCCGCGTTCATACGAAGATGCCGACCGTGCTTCCTCAAAGGATAACACCGCAGCTGGTGGAAATGATGAAGAAATACCAGCCGATTTACGTCAACGTCCATTTCAACCATCCCTGGGAATGCACGCCGGAAGCGAAGCAGTCCTGCGACATGCTTGCAGACGCCGGGTTCCCGCTCGGGAATCAGATGGTTCTCATGAAGGGCGTAAACGACGATCCGGAGGTCGTAAAGGACCTTAACCGGAAACTTCTCATGATGCGCGTTAGGCCGTATTATATTTACCAGGCGGACATGGTGAAAAGCACCAACCATTTCCGGACTCCTATTCGAGTCGGCCTGGAAATAATGGATAAGCTGCGCGGTCACACTTCCGGCCTTGCGGTTCCGTATTTCGTGATAGACGCCCCCGGCGGAGGAGGCAAGATACCGATTCTGCCGCAATACGTCCTCTATCACGATGACGAGAAGATCGTCATTCGAAATTACAAATACGAGGTTTTCGAGTATTCGGAAATCGGAGACGAACAGAAAGTCACACCGGAGGACAACGACGCCAGATTCCTGCGAAGAGCTCCCGTAGTCATCAGAGAGCGGAAGCGGAGGATATCGAAGCGGAAGAATGCGGCCGCTGTAAAAGTGAAGGCAGACAAGCCGGCCGAAGAGTAGCCCGCCTCCGTACTTTTTCCGGAGTGTAGGCTTTTTTGTCCTGTGGAAGGTTTTACCAGATACGCCATCCAATGAGCCGGGCTGCTTTATGCGAAGGACGACTGTTCGCCGCGTGATAGGAGCCAGCAAGCGCGAGCCACAAGCGCCCTGTTCGGGGAGTTGGATGGTGACCATGATGATCCCCGGGTGTATCACTGCCACCAATACCGAGCCGACCCGGGATTCAGTATAGATGCAATTCGAAATTCCGTAACGCAACAGTTTCGGCCGCGTGATTCTAATACGCGGCCGGGGCCAGGGAAGGCACGAAGAAAGTCCGGGATTATTTGCCTGAGCCGGAGCTTTCAAGTGCAGCAGCTTCAAGGCACATTCTCAGGAAATAAACGGCCGTATCCGCAGCGCCGCAATCCGAGTATGCAGGGAAGATAGCGGACCGCAAAGGGCATGAAGCCTCCCGGCCGGTGTCAGGGACAAAGATGCAATTTCCTCCAACCGAAATCTATTCGAGGTTTCCAAATGAACCGTGTGATGTTTGCTGTGTTGGCCGTCGCGGTATCCACGTCGATGGCCGTGGGGAGTATGCCGGATAGCAGCGGAGTTCCCGCTTGGGCGAAGAGAGCGGTCTGGTACCAGGTCTTTCCCGAAAGATTCCGCAACGGAGATACCGCCAACGACCCGACCGCGCGGGACGCCGAAGTAAACGGTGCTTACTATCACATCTCACCGTGGACAAGCGACTGGTACAAGCTTCAACCCTGGGAACGAAAGGCGTCCGACAAGTTCTACGATGTCGTCTTCGACAGGAGATACGGCGGCGATATCGAGGGAATCATTGAAGAGCTTCCCTATCTCAGGAATCTCGGCATCAATGCGATTTATCTTAACCCCGTATTCGAGTCGCCTTCGCTTCACAAGTACAACACCGCGAGCTACATTCACATCGACCACAACTTCGGGCCTGATCCGAAAGGCGACTTGAAGATTATGGCCGAAGAGAGCCCGAACGATCCTTCGACCTGGAAGTGGACGTCGGCGGACAGGGAATTCCTGAAGTTCGTGAAGAAGGCGCACGAGATGGGGATGAAAGTCATAATTGACGGAGTGTTCAACCACGTCGGCACCGACTTCTGGGCATTCAAAGACGTGGAGAAGAATCAGCAGAAATCGAAATACAAGGACTGGTTCGTGATAAAGAGCTGGAGTGATTCCGCTAAGGGGACGAAATTCGACTACGCCGGCTGGTGGGGAGTGAAGTCGCTCCCGATATTCAGGAAGGATTCGATTACCGGTCTGGTGCACGGGCCGTACGAGCACATCATGGAAATCACGAAGCGCTGGATGGAGCCCGACGGAAACTACAGGAACGGGGTGGACGGCTGGAGGCTGGACGTGCCGAACGAGATTCCGCACCCTTTCTGGATCGCATGGCGGAAGCTCGTGAAGGGAATTAATCCGGAGGCATACATCACGGGAGAGATCTGGGACAATGCCCGGCCATGGCTGGAGGGAGACCAGTTCGACGCCGTGATGAATTACGAATTCGCAAAGGCGATCGTCAAGTTCTTCATAAACAAGCATCTCGCCATCACGCCGTCGCAGTTCGATTCGACATTGCAGACGATCCGCGGCATGTATCCGGGGGATGTTAATTACGTTTTGCAGAATCTCATCGACAGTCACGACACCGACCGGCTCGCCTCCATGATCGTGAATCCCGACCGCGCCTACGACTCGGCCGACAGCCCGAGAAACAATCCTGCATACGATGTCAGGAAACCGGACGCGACAGAGGTCAGGCGGCAGAAGCTGATAGTGCTTTTCCAGATGACATATGTCGGCGCGCCTATGGTCTACTACGGCGACGAAGCCGGTATGTGGGGAGCCGATGATCCGGACGACAGAAAGCCCATGCTTTGGCCGGATATGAAGTACGCGGACGAGAAGACGTCTCCGGTTCCGGGCGTCAGGAGACCGGATGACAGGAATGTGTTCAACCGGAACCTGTTCGACTACTATCAATTGCTTATTCATGAACGGATTTCGAATCCGGCGCTGACGGTAGGGAGCTACAAGACGCTTGTCGCCGACGATTACAGGAAGGTCTTCGTATTCGAGAGGAAGTCGGGAAGCCATACAGCGATCGTCGGGTTCAATTTGTCCGAGGAAATGCAGCCTGTGAAAGTAGCGTTGTCGGGTGAGAAGGAAGACTTCAAAGACATACTTAGTTCCAAAGGATTCCGGTCGAAAGCTGGGAGCCTTAGCTTTGAAATTGAGCCGGGGTGGGGGGTGCTGCTCGTTAAATCAGGTCAAAAGTAAAAAGTCAAAAGTCAAGAATAGGGCGAAGATAGCGATTTGGGCGGCGGGGGAGGGCCGGGAATGTGACAGACTTGCCTCCGTTGTTCAGCAACTGTCTCGATTAGGAAAGGCGCTCACAAATGCCTGGAATCACGAGAGAGAACAGAGCAGAGATAGAGAATGCCCATAAGCGAATGTTCGTGATTTCTGTTCGACTGGAATGAGTAGCCCAGGCCCTTCCTACCGGAGCTTTTCCATTTCTTAGATGTTTCATCTACAAACAGAACGCTCCTATGTAGCTTGACTTCGTCCACCAGCAAACTTACACAAGCGGGCTTGTTCGGCATCACCAACCCTGGGATGATTTGGTGTCCCGTTAGGGACGACCTGTTTGTAGAATCGGAAAAGAAGGTATCGGGAAGCCCGGATAGGGGCGCCCTGTAATTCACGGGAGGAGCCACATTATTCCATGAACCAACTTGGAGCTGATCGATCTTGATAAGGTTGGTACTAAAGCTTGCATTTAAAAAATATCCCCGTTACTTTCAAGCAGCGTTTGGCGCAAATTAAGTTCGGATGGTATAAGTCGGGTCCGTCCAGGACCGAGGGGAGCAGGAGTAGGTCCAACAATCGCATCAAGGGAACGCGGCGAACATTCTGTCTCTGAATGTTGTGAATTTCTGAACGGAATTTCGGAGGCGACGAATGCGGCTCCACGTGGGACTGCGGACTAACCGGAAAGTTGCGGGGATAGCGGAGAGTGAATGCCGATATTCCTTTACATCGAATTTTGAACGGCTTTGGAAGCCGTTTCCATTCCAATTATCAAATTCCCCGTATTACGGCGACGCGGCTGAAATCCAGTCTTCAGTAAGTACCGCCGGAAAATCGATCAGAAAAGCCATGTCGTGGGCCCGAGTCGGGGAAAGGGACATTTGCATTCACAAGCGGCATTTCTGCAACAACAAACACCGGATTCGCAATACCACTTGTCAGGTGTACAATGCCGAAAGCGAACTGCGCAGCGCCAAACAGAAAGTTCACAATGCCTCCCGCAGATATACAACCCGAAATACGGTTTTCGCAATGGCAAAAAGCCGTGTCGCATCGTCAAAAGCGGAGTCTGCAATACGAAACCCCGGTTGCACAATACGTAAAACGGAGTGCACATCGTCAAATCGAAAGTTTACAACAGCAAAGGTGGATCTCGCAGGGCTAAAGAGAAAGTTCTCAGGGCCAAACCAGGAATCCTCAAATGGGACGGAGAATTCGGTGGAAAGAGCGAGATCGTTTTGAAAACAAGGGATAACTAAATCATTCAGGAGGGGAAAATGGTTAGACCGAACAAGGAACGGGAAAACATCAGGACGGCGCTTGCGGGTGTCGGCCAGGTATTCGATGAGAACATCGAAATAGTCGGCGGGATGCCTGCACTTGACGAGGCGGTCGCGAAGTTCAAGACCGATCATACGGTTTATTTGAAAGGTGAAGAGTCGTACAACCTTGCGATGGGCGGTTTGACGGAATTGAAGCAGAGCGCGGAGGATGAACTCGTCGAGGCAATTTACACCTTAAGCCGGGCACTGAAGCCATACGCGAAGTCGACAAACAGGCCGGACATAATGGAGCTCGCGAACGTGGAGGTGTACGAGCTCGAGAGGATGAGGGATACTGACCTGCTGGCGCATTGCAGGGCGGTCGTGAAGAAGGCGAACGAGGTCGCTTCCGATCTGACAAAGTACAACGTCACGCCGGAAGAGCTGGCGGGCGTGCAGTCGAAGATCGACGCGTTCGAGAAGTCGCTGAAAGCACAGGGGGGAGGGATGGCGATACAGACGAGCGAATATTCGTCGATGCTCGATGCGCTCAAGACGGTAAAGGAGGACCTTGATGAAGTCGATGATCTGATAGAACGGATCCGGAAGGAAAACCCGAAGTTCTGCGCTGCATATGAAGCCGCGCGGCGTGTGAAGGAGCTGGGTACGCGTCACAGGCCGCCGTCGGACGGAGACGGCGAGAATCCGCCGCAGAGTTAGCACAGCCGAAGCCCTGGGAGACCTTGTCAAGGTTATAGACCTTGACAAGGTTGGCCGGGTTATCATCCTTGAAATACGAAGAAGACACATACTACCACGCTTACAACCGCGGGGCTCACTCTGGTTTGATTTTTCTCGAAGAGGAGAATTACAGATATCTCGTCAGGCTGATGGAGAAGTATTCCTCAAGGTATCGAATCGTTGTCGCAGCATACTGCCTGATGCCGAACCATTACCATCTTGTGCTGAGACAGGAGACGGATGGTTCTATCGGGGCTTTTCTAAGAGCCACATTTAATGCTTACACCCAGGCCATGAACAAGCGTTACGGCATGAGCGGGACGCTCTTTGAGGGGCAGGTTAAGGTGAAGCGTATAAGCACCGAGGCGTACTGTCTGCACGTCATTCCCTACATCCATTTAAATCCGGTAACTGCAAAGTTGGCCGGGTCGCCCGCCGAATGGGA
>JBJKPN010000180.1:0-12585 GCA_046706365.1 Candidatus Kryptoniota bacterium
GGAACGCCGTTCCATTGCACCAGGTCGCCGTTCGCTCGGGTAAAATACTCGATCGGCATCTGGATTCTCATGCCGCTCGGCAGAGTGAACTTTTCCGTAGCTCCCCCTCCGCCGCCGGTGGTGTCGCCCACTGTGGTGATATAGGGTATTCTTTCCATGTAGTCGGCAAACATCTCTGCGGCGCTGAAGCTGGCGCCGTTAATCAGGACCACCACCGGCCTGCGGTATGGATACTCGCCCGAAGGCACTATCGTGCTCGGCAACGTCGGCGTGCCGTCGGGAAGATAGAGCGAATAAGAAATTGGAGCCGACGCAAAACGGCTGACGAGGATATTCACGGTGTTGCCGCTCCCTCCCGGATTGTTCCGGACATCGACGATCATTCCCTGAGTGTTGGCCAGGTATTTGAGAACGGTGTCGATGCTGTACGGCCAATCTCCCTTGCCGAACGTGGATATGTAGCAATACCCGATATTGCCCGGAAGAATTCCATACTCCATGTTGTCATTCCCTGCGAGCAGTAATTCACTGGTAAAGTATTTCCTTACCACAAGCGGGCTGTATGCATGGCTGTCCACGTCGCGGGGCCAGTCGTATGTCATGATCGGATCCCCGCCCCTCGTGATGATTTCGACATGTCCGTCCTTCAGGTTGGAAAGAAGCCTTTCGAATACGGAGAAGATTCCATCGCCCGGCGTTTCCGCGACGATAGGCCGGTAGACCTGAGTAAGGCTGTCCCAGTTGATGTGCATGTATTGCAGAAAGGGATACCGGGTGCTGACGAGGCTCGAAAGGGCGGAAAAGTCGTCCATGTTCTGACTCGACTTCGGCGCGTTTACGAACAAGTCGGTGCAGCCGCTCAGGAGGAAACAAAAACCGGTGATGCAAACGATTCTCTTTAGCATGGCTCTCCTCCTTTCCTAAAACCGGCAGGTTGCCTGAAGCACAACATTGTCGCTCGCTGAAATGAGGTAACTCCACGACGAGTTTTGACAGATTTCGAAACGGTAGCCCCCGCTTATCGACACGCTCCGGGTCAGGTCATAGCGAAGCAACAGCTGGGTATTACCGCAGGCTCCCGAAAGGAGGGTGACGAACCTGACCGCGGACGAGTTCTGGTCGTACATGTCAGGAATCCTGGCACCGAAGGAAATCAAATCGAGTTCGCCGGCCAGTTCGGCAGACAGTACCTGTGTGAGCGGCACGACCAGCCTCGAGTTGATACCTCCTGAAAGCAGCATCGCAAACGAATAGGCATTGAACAGCGCATCTCCGCCGTCGGCAATTTTCTGCTGCCTGTAGTAAAGATAGATCCTGCTCGAGGGTCCGACGTATGCGAAGACGTTCCGGCCCAGGAAGGAGAACGCTCCGGCATAGTACATGAAGTCGAGGTTCAGCGATGCCTGGGTAACCCCGGCCGACACATTGTAATTCCTGACTCCCGCCGAATGCCGGTACTCCAGTCCGAGCCGGTAAGCGGTCGTATCGCTTCCCCCCAGCCACGACACATCGAAGTAAGGGAGTGAGCCTGAATACCTTTCCTGCGACAGGTATTCGTCCGTGATGGCAAAGTGACCGATCCCGCCGCTTACCGAGAGTCCTTTTGGAATGAGATCCCTGTTCGACTGAACGACCTGGCCGCATGCCGCAGTCGAAGCCGCGATTATACACGCCAAAACCAAAATGAACCTTGTCATCTTCAAAACTCCTTTCGGGCGTTTCGAGCGTTCGAAGGGAACTCCGATTCCGCAACGGATGAGCTCCTGCTCTATCCATGCAGCCGGTCCCCCCGGCTCCATCACTTCATTTCTTGCCCGGTATGTTGAACAATGGAACCAGTTTCTGGTCGAACGGGAGTATGAGCACTGTATTGTTCGGACTGTTAACAAGCTCCTTGAGTTGTGAAATGTAGTACCACTGGAGGTACTGTTGAGTCAATCCGTTGTTGATGATCTTTTGTGCGTTCGCGATACCCTGCGCCTCGATGGCCTTCCGCTGAGCTTCTTTTTGGGCATACATGATCTGGTATGTCATAGCCTGGGCGTCCTGGTCAGCCTTCAGCTTGGCGGCAATGGCGTCGGAGACCATGCTGGGCGGATAGATGTTGCGCACCAGGACGCGATTCAGGGTGATTCCCTTCCCCGCGAAGGCGCTGTTGAGAAGCGTCGTCGTGACGGAATCGAACGAAGCGCGCTTATTAGACATCAGGTCGGTCGCGTCGAATTCCGTGGCCGCATTCACGATTGCGTTGCGTATGGCAGGCTTCACGATTATTTCGGGGTAATCGAGGCCGATGTCCTTGTACAAATTCGACACCTGGCCCGGCTCGGCATGGTACCACACCGACTCGTCGATTTCCATGGTCAGCTGATCTCTCGAAAGTGCGAGGATGGCATTGTTGGATTCCTTGTCCATGGTGTAGTTCTGCACCTGCACCGAAATATTCTTGACATCCGTAATCGGCAGAATGACGTGAAGCCCGAGTGGAAGAGGTTCTCCCACGCTCCCCAATGTAACGGGAATTCCCATATTGCCCGGGGGAACGACCACAACGCAGTCGGCAACGAGCAGCGCGGCGGCGAAGCCGAACAATACCATACGCACCGACTTCGTGCTGCGAACATAATCGGAATACGCCCCCTTAATCTGTTTGGGTAATAAAATTGCGGCCAAGAAGAGAATGCAGACTACGAGGAACAGTAACATTTGAAGCCTCCTTTCTTACATTTTCAAATGAATGACTGACAAATTCGAAGAACACATTTATGACCTCGCTTACTTTCTATCGAGAAATCGGCAATGACGATTGTGCCGGCCTCCTTTCAGCTTATCATGTGCGCGGCCGTCTATTGAAAGACCCTCTTCGAGACATTTCCTGCGCTGTCGACTGAGACCGCCGTGATCTGCGTCCGGCGATTTGCGAAGCTGCCGTTCATTTCTTTGCACACGCGGGCGAACCTGTATTTGATCTCCGCGTTTCGCCAGCCGGATGAAGGAAGCCATACCTCGATATTCAACCGGGACCCGCTCCTGTCAATACGGGCGGAGGTAGTGTCCACCATTCTGAAATAGTCTATCTCCTCCAGGAGAGCGCCGGCCTCCCTGGCGTCTTCGACGGTCGAATTGCGCGGGTTGAAGAAAACCTTCGAACCGGAAAAGTCGACAAGTGTATCGCCGTTCAGATAAAACGAGTGCGATTTGCCGGTCGGCGGGAACAATTGCTTATGCGTACTGATTCCGACTGCCGATTCGAAGAGAGCAGCCACGAGCAGAACTGAGCCGATTATGGAGTAGAGATTGACAGTGAGGCTGAAGCCGGTCCGAAAGGCCGCGTCTGCAGAGGCGAATCCATAATGTCTCCATCTCACGTATCGCGACGAGTGCAGGTATATCGCAAGCGCGGCAATGATATACCCCTGCCCCTCCAGGAGAACCGTGCCGAAAGGGACCAGGTGACTGATTCCGACCGGCCCGAACGTAAGCCCCCAGGCGACGAAGCGGTACATTAACAAAGCGATGCCGCTGAAGGGAATGACAAACGAAGGAAGCGACAGATATACAACGGAGCCGAGGATCAGGTTCACCAGGAAGGTCGCGATAAATGCGAGCGGGATGTTCCGCTGCACATAGTAAATCTTGTAGAAGGGAGCGAGTGCACCTTCTTCGACCATCTTCTTCATGCTCAGGTGCCAATCCCTTCCGACCTCCGGGTGACTCGACACATAGAGAATCGATAACGCCATAAGACCATAGAAGAACAGGTTGAGTAGCAGATAGGCCCTCAGGTTTTGTCTTATGATCTTAAGACCCTGACGAAACATATTGCCCATAAACAGCCTCATGTTTTGAGTGCGGAGTCGTGCAGCGAGCCCTCTCAGGCCCTTGCATACCCGGCAGACACTATTTCCGACGGAGCTCCCTCGCGAGCGATTCCATCGGACTGCTGACATCGAAGTAAAAGATACGCTTATACGATGTATCCTTCCGGGCTACGGTCCTCATCATATCAAACGGTCTCCCGGTTGTATCTGAAATCAGACTCTGCCCCGTCACCCCGAAGCCCAGGAAATTCAGAATCGTATATTCGTCATCGATGCTGATGACGACAAACGCTGAATCTGTCGAGCCTCCGGTCCCCGAGGCAAGGATGGACCTGGAAAGCTGAACGACGCGGGTCGCATATTTCTCCCGCTCCACAGGGTTATCGAGGTGATAGAAATCGAAAGCCATGGCAAGATTGGCTCGCAGGCTGACCGGGTCGGTCCGCAGAAACTCCCGTCCTTTTTCCAGCGCTTTCCTGTAGTCTCCCTGATTGATGTAACGGAACAGGCTGTCTTCCGACATGCCCTGTGCGTATGGCGAATAAGAAGGCTGCAGGGTGTATCCATGGCTGAGAAGAACCAGCTCGTCGTCTGTCAGTGTTGTGTCGGTATCGAGGAAGCGCTGGAGCAGCCTCGGATAGAAATACCTGCTCGACGAATCGGAGCAGAGGGCCGTCCACTTCGATTGCGGCGGCAAGGTAGACTGCTGTGCAGCAGCCGGTTTGGCAAGCACCAGAAGAACTGCAAACCCGATAATAACAGCCTTTGACATGTTCATGTAAACCTCAGTTTGTAAGTCCGAGAGTGGCATCGCTGCCTTTGACCCAGGGGCGGCAGCGTTGGCCGCCACAAAAGCCGCGAGGCAGAGAGATTGCAGGCGAACAGAATGAGGTTCAAGACCCGGGCGAACATCTTAATCCCGACGGTCGCGCAGAGAAGCACCTTCTCATTCTCCCCAAAGCAGTTGCCGCGCCTTCATGAGCAAAGTATCCTGCACCAAAGGGGCTTCGGCATTTGTATTCAGATTATAGGAAAACAGTTCCTGCGGCCAATCCGCTACATTCAGCTGCTTTTTTCCCGGGCGAACTCTCGCCAGAAGCACCAGCGTATTCTTCCCGGGAAGTAGTTTAAAGCGTGTAACTATGAAATCCGGTGTCGAAAGCTGGCGGAGGTCTTCGCCGTTGAGGGTGGAAACGAGGAATTCCGAATGATCCTGATCGGTGAGCCTGCCGTCGCCATTGGTGTCTCTGAACACCATTCTATAAACTATAACGTCCTGGAGGGTATCCTCTTTCGACGGAATGTCGGCAAACGTGATGAGCGCTTTCCTTTTCAAAAGAAGGTGCGCGCCGGAGCCGTCAGCCTTCATGAATACCAGATTGACGGCACTCCCTCCTTCAAGCGAATTGTATTCCCTGTACTCCGGAAAGTCGGGCAATCCCAGCTCGGCGTAGGTAAGAGTTACGACCGAAGTCGGTGCGGTGAGTTCCTTCACTTTGATCTGGACGAAGCGGTAATCAGTCCTTCCAACCTGCCGGGGCATCGTCATCGAGATGTCCTGTAAAACCAGAGTATCTCTCATCGCATTCTCCAGCTTCGCTCCAACTATCGGCCCCTCGGGCGGATTGTCGTAGGAAGGTGGAAACAGAGCCCACACTGATTGCCATATCCACCAGCAAGCGACGATGAAGACAAGGAATCCGTTAACCAGCCAAACTCGTTTCAACCATTTATCCATTTTAATGTCTCCCGATTATTTCGTCGCGACGACCTTCTTCAAAAGAGCCTCTCGAGTCAAGTCGGAGACCAACCGGATCAACAAGAACAGCGCGCACAGTATAAGTGTGATGTCGATATAAGCGCCCAGCCTGAAGAGGCCGAAGAAGCCGAAATAGAGCGTCGTCAAAGCGACAACGCCTTCCAGGTAAGGCGATCTCGGCTGCCGGCTGAGGATGAGGAACCCACAGATGGTTATCATCGTAGGGCAGTTGACCATACCCAGGGGTGAAAACAGCATCGCATTCAGCAGGATCGGCCCTTCGACCCAATGCAGGTACCAGAAGCCGAACAACAGCCCCGTGAAGCCGAAAAGCAGATCGACCGACCCAATATTCCTGAAATTGAAACTCAGCTTTCCTTTCAGGTAAGCATGCATGATGAGCACAAAGAACACCGCAAAGACAATGATGTTAGGCACTATTACGTACTTCATCGAGACGACTGTTGCAGAAAGCGAGAGGAATGCCATGAAGATAAAGAACAGAACGTTCCGAATCCTCGCAACGAACAATCCCAGCGCCAACACGAGAATGAAAACGATATGCGCGAGAGCCGAATAGTTCTTCATGTCGCGAGAAACGCCCTGCAGCATGGCAGTAATCGCTTCAGGTGATTTCATGAAAGTGAGCGCAAAGACCGAAAGAAGAAGCAACGCAAGGACAATCCAGGCCAGTCTGTTTTTCATGGGATAACCTCCACAGTTTTTGAATGAACTTTCACCGGAGAAAGACATTTGTTCGTCTCCGGCTTGTTTACCTTTCGTTCCCGCCCGCAGCATTCCGGGTGAATGCTTAAGGCTCCGTTACCAGATGCCGGGGACGAGTCGGAATCGGGTCGCATGAGAATACTCAACGTATCCCTCTAATTTCGTTTTTAATGTCGTGTCCTCGAGACCTGTCCTCAGCACAATAAGCGTGACCGCCAGCAGGCCCGGTATAAGGCCGTATAGCGATCCCAGAAGAACCGGTATTCCAATGGATTGGAAAATAGTGCCGGTGTAGCCCGGATGCCGGACATAACGATAAGGCCCGGTTCGACAGACCTGGTGGCCGCGCTCAGACTGGATCCGGACGGTCGTCGAGAAGTATGAGTTGGAGATCATAGCCCAACCGAAGAGGCCAAGGCCGACCGAGTAGAGCAACGCGCCCAATATATGCAGCCAAACAGCCAGCTCGACACTCCATCGCAGTCTCGCATCGAGAGCGGAAACAAGCAACAGCAGGATGAACTCAGTGATTCCCCAGAAGGCACTCAGTCGTTTGTCCCACTTTTCTCCGCGCTCCGGATGTCCACGTTCGGCTATAGTCTCCGGACTGCGGGAGAACATGAAAGCGGCATTGACGATTGTGCTGGCCATCCCGACTCCGAGATAGATCCAGGCCCATATCCAGGTCAGGTCGCCGCTGATTGCAAAAAGTATGAGGGCCTGAAGGGCGAGGAAGAACAAGATTTGGATCCCGCGTCTCAGGATGCTTTGAGCGAGGCTGATTTGATCCGACATACCGAGCTCCGATTCGAATTTATTCTCGAAAATACGTTAGATAAATCGTTACCTGATCATGTACCGGTATTCCGGCAGAACGCAATCACGTTCGTGCTACTCCGCTTATCACATAACCATATCGCGTCATCGGTTTTGGTCTTTCATGTGCTGCTCGCTGAGAAGGCCATGGTTCGCAAGAACTGTTCGCAGTTTGGGTTTCAATTCCTTGAGATCCGGGTACATCAGATTCCCGAAATTTATCCGTCGGACTTTTCCATCTACGGTTCGCAGCCGAAGATTGAGATTCCCTAACTCAGCGCTTGAAATGTCCTCCCAACGGAGGTCAATGTGGCCTCGCCAGCGGATTCGGCCATGCATACCCAGCTCGTCGACGGTTAATTGATATGTTTCGTCGAACACCAGCGACATGACCGCGGTAAAGACGAAGAGGACACCTACAAATCCGAAACCGTAGTTGAACCAACCGACCGGCTCGTGCAGAACGGCGATAAGTATCCAAATAAGGCCGTTCAATCCCTCCATTGTCCAGAATGTGCGTCTCCTTAATGTTCCGCCCCAGTTAAGTTGAATTACGAGATCCATTCGATTCTCCTTATCAGTTCGGAAAAACAAACTTCGTCACGCCTGCGGCGCATCGTCGGGACATTTACAAGCGGCGTTGACCGTGAACGCGCGGTGAAGCGAGTTCGAGACATACAAACATCGAGCGTCTTTATGCGACTGCCTGTGCCTGGCCGAGTGCGCGCAGCGGCAATCCATCATTTGCCTTCACGAGTTTTGGTCAGCTCATAGCTAATAATAAAGTAGTGTGGGACGTGCTTGATCACCGGATCGCTCATCGCAGGATCCAATTCTCGCGAGGTGCAGAAGCGCGGCGTGACGATCCCGTTAATCACCTCCGTCCATTCAGAACCGAAGAAAAGCAATGGGATACTCTTTCCAAGCACAGTGTGCTGGTCCTTGAATCGAACCCAATAATGTTTCCTTGCAAACTCGCGGGTTATGTGGAGTGTCTGCCATGTTCCGACATTTTCGGTTTCAATGTAAAGAAACACCGAATCATATCTGTCGTTGAGGACTTTTGCAAAAATCTTGAGCTGCTTGACAAAGGTGTTACGGTACTTCGCCGCAGTTGAATACCGGCGATATTCCGTCTCATGGTCAAGAAGGGTGTCTATTCTTCTCAAGCCGTTTGTCGAGTCATATTCGTCGAGAGCGATGATTAGCCGGCAGTCGCTTTTATGTGAGTCGACTTCGAATGAGAAGATGTTTACGCCGGCAAACTGAAGCGCCTCAATGATATCCTTCTTTGAAATGTCCTGGTAGCGTTGATTGAATTGAGCGCTGGCACAGTAATTCAGGCCAAACAAA
This sequence comes from Candidatus Kryptoniota bacterium, assembly GCA_046706365.1. Taxonomy (GTDB): domain Bacteria; phylum Bacteroidota; class Ignavibacteria; order Kryptoniales; family JAKASW01; genus JAKASW01. The sequence goes on from JBJKPN010000180.1 coordinate 8,476, forward strand.
AAAGACCCGATGGCAATAATCTTTAACATGGCAGCCCTTTCCGCAATAAAGCTCAATTTTAATTGGTGTTTTCACGCTCCCGATTGCGCCTAACGTGTTGCAAAGTGACGCAATCCCGCCCACCTTCATGGCGACCGGTCTCTCCCCCCTCTGAAAGGCGGGATCGAACTTCTGGTTATCATCTTTGGCGTGTCATCATTTTGCTAGTTATGCGCAGATTGCGATTCGGGTCTGATGATTTCTTTTGCAAGCGCTCTGTAGTGTCAATGTCGAGGACCTTGATGAACCGGCAGGCGGCCGAGTAATTCTCAATTGAATCCCGAACGTCATCGGTGCCGATGGCAAGAGTAGTGAGCATCGGATACTTCTTGAAACCATTGGAGGTGAGGCCCTTCAACCTTGAGAAGTCAATGCCGCTCGATTCCGAGTAAATGAAAGACGGATGAAGGTGCGCGTTCCGGTTATCGAACAGACGATTAACTCGTTTGCAAACCTCCAAATTGGCTTTGAGATCCGGAGAAACCGATTCGGCAAAGGTTATCTTCTTTCTGATGGAAAGACGCAGGTGTTTTGTGAGGAGTGGGCCGAAGAAAGCTCTGCTCTCACGGTCATCCAGTAAGAGTAGGGGAATCGAGATGTACAGATTCAAAGCGGCTTCGACTGCTCCGGCAGAGAACACGTTTACTATGGTAGCATGGTCGCAGATGACACCAGGAACGCGAATCTCCTTGGCGCGCTTAATGTACCCGGCGTGTCGCTTTGCGATTGCCAAGTAACGAGAAACCTCCGACGATTCAAGTATAGGCTGATAGCGGCTCACATCGTATCCACGTATTGTTTAGCCTAAGCGGCATTTGCGCCTAACGTCCTGCGCAAGAAAGTTCGTCTCGCTTGCCGCTATAAGTAATTGCGAAGCAACCAGACTGCGGCAAGCGAGATGAAGCGAGAACCATGATATATAATAATCGAGCGTCTTTCTTGCGCGTGTTAGGCGACGTTCGCAAGTTGGTATGTGAAGATGTCGCATATTACAAAAAGGACCTAAAATCCAAATGGTGGCTTAGGCGGGTCAGGCGACATGGGTGGCGTTGGGTCTATGTCTGTTAATTGTTCTGGTTTAAACATTTCTTCTTGGAATTTCTCACCATTCCACCAATCGCATTCCCATGTTTCAGTTGCTATGTGGAAGGCCCTCACCGTCATTGGTGGACCACCAGCTTTGAGCCACACTATCATTCCAGGTTTTAAATCCATATCTGCTAACTCCTACGTTTACAGATGAATCATCGTTCATGAAAGGTTATTCATCCTTAGGATGATTCCACTACGTGCAATTATAACTTTTGCGGCACAGAATCATCTTACAGTCAAATCACTTCTTAAAGAGTTCGATGATAAGAGTGGCAAGCAAAGTGAGAATGCCGATGAGCAAAATCCAAGTTGTTTTTCTATCAGTTTTATGGAGAAGCGACTTAACAGCATTTTGCCACTCTTGATTCTCATGCTTTTCTTGGTCTTGTTGGAGCTTGCGTCCACGTTCACGCCTAGCAAGCTCGTTTGAGATGTCGTCATATTCTGCCATCCGAGAAGGAGGTAATCGCCCATCTAACAGCCACCGTAATTCTGTATCAGTTTTGTCTCGATATTTTTCTTCCGAGGTCATTTTCAACCTTACGGGTGATTTATGAAGATCGCGAGAATCGTTAAAATTTGTTGCCGGCTCTGTCCCATAATTTGAATCCTTTGCCTATTTCTTCTTGGCAATGTCGTCCAACTTGCCTTCGATCTTATCAATTTTCAAACTGAGATTGCTAATCGTTGTGGCAACATTTCCGATGCTAACTTGGAGAGCGTTCACAAGTGATGTGTTGTTTGGAAAAATTCCCAAAATCTGTTTGCACTTCGCGCACTTCAAAACTGTAAATACTGGATTCTGTCGGGTTGGATAGAACTCGTCAGTAATTTTGTGTTCGTCACAATGTCCCATGGTATTAACTCCTGAAATTAAATTTGAAAATGGTGTCACCTGTTCGTCCTTTTTGCTTGCTCGGTCATGTTGGGGCCTAAGAATTGGTTGGCGAGCTGCGAGTATTCTTGAGTCATGGCATTCAGTTGTTCTCGACTCGTCGTGTAGGCTTGCCAATATTCATCTCCGTTGCCATCGGCGAAAATCACAGACCTGTAGTATGCAGAAAGATTAGATAGCATTAGCTGGTCATAATGCGAAACGTCCTGAGCCTTATCGACCATTGTTTGGAACTGGTCGGGCGTGAACGACAGGGACCAGTCTGCGGGCGTGGATTCGTCATAGATGTCCTTGATCCCCGAATATATGTGTTTCATTGTTTGAACTAGAACAGAATCCTTTTGACAATAAAGTGGTATGGCGTTATTAACAATGGCAAGGTTGGCTTTGAACTGCTCCTTTGTAGCAGGTTCCGAAATGAATTGTGACCAGATTCGATTGTCTTGTTCAGAGAATTCCCTTGCGTTTGCTTGCAAAGTGATGCCTTCCCTTTGAATTATCTGTGCCACTCTATGGTCTTGAGTAGGAATGAAACGGGCAAAGATAGGCGTAATCAAAGCAGCCATTGCGAAGGCTATTAACCCTGAATAGAGGGAGCGTCTCCACAACATTCGAACTTTCTTAAGGTATTTACTTCGGAAAAGGACATACACGCAGAGCGCGGTGATGACCGCCACTATTTCAATCAATCCATTGTAGACACCGTACTCCGTATATGTTTTTTGGGTCCCAACATAAATCAGCCCAAGAAGAATTTCCCAACCCCATCCCCAATCTTTTACTTTCCAGACGAGAAGGGCAAATGTGAGGAGGATGATCACAAAATAAAAGAGAGTTTCCACTATGCCAACTTCAGAATGGGAGGTTGCAAATAATGTCAACACGTCCACCACGAAAAGCCCTCCAATCACGAGAATGACAATTTGGGCTATGTTGAGATTCTTCCAGAATCGCCGCTTGACCTCCTGATTCGACGTGTCTGTTGTGTTTAATGGTTCTGATGTTACCTGCTCACGTGGCCCCTCAATCATGGCACCGCATTTCTTACAGAAACGGTCTCCTCGCTCTATACTAGCGCCACAGGCCGAGCATTCGTAGTTGCTTTCAGAATTTTGTGTCATTGACTAAGTCTCCTCACTTTTGGCAGCGTGCCATCTAAGATTCTCAGAGGCGAATGTCGCCTAACGTCCACCAAAAAGAAGTCGTCGCCGACGGCCGCCATAAAAGCCGCGAAGCGTCCGGATTGCGGGCGGCGGCGATGAAGCGAGAACCATGGTATAGAATAATCGAGCGTCTTCTTTTTGGTTGTTATCTGTTCGTGGACGCCCGCGACGCGAGCCATGTTTCACTTGACGGTCATCGGGTAAACTTGGCCGCTACTGGCGTCAATCCTCATACGAAGCACATTCGCGGGATTGTCGCTGGATTGATAAGATATGTACCATTGCGTAGTCGGATTGGGCACCACAGGTATCCCGACAGACGCGGTTATTGTGTAATGAGGGTTCTGAACGATGAACTGGGAACCACCATTCTGTGCCGCGATGCTAAGTGCCGAGTCGCTATTGAACCAATTTGTGTCGTCGATATAGCCAGTGCCAACGCCCGTCGGAGACGTACTGTCAAATCCGACGACGCCATCCTTGCAATGGAACCAATAGCTCGTCGAGGGCATTGCGGTATCGGAATATTGAAATTCCCAGGTATCTGAACTTCCATTCGGCTTCACGTTATCGCTTACAACTAACATTAGCTGCAACCCTTTGCTGTAGGATTGGGCAAGCGAATCCATGATCCTAAGCTTATACCTGGCGGTGTTCTGCTCGGGATTGGCGTTTGGAGCAATTGGGTTATGAGAGCATCCAAACCAGAGAACGCTCAGTAAGCATACCATCATTGTCGTTTTCATTTCAGCCTCCATTTGAATTTTGTGCTGCTTATGGCTCAATCGACCCGCAGGGCGGGCGTCCATGACAGATAACGTCTGCGGGGATCACGTCGTCGCGCGCTTCCATTAAAGGGGTACCATAGTGAGCGCGCGATGAAGCGAGATCGATTGTATATAATAATCGAGCGTCGTGATA
>JBJKPN010000181.1:0-30711 GCA_046706365.1 Candidatus Kryptoniota bacterium
TCTTTAAGATCTTCCGCACTTAGCTGCGTATCGCTGTGTATTCCTCTTTCCTTTTTCTTCCGTTCGATTATTACTTCGAAGGGATCAATTTCGTCCTTGTGAGTGGGCTTGAGACCCAGCACCACGTCTCCGTACATCTGGACGAAGCGCCTGTATGCATCATACGCGAACCTCAGGTTTCCCGTCTTCTTCGCAAGTCCCTCGACGACGTTGTCGTTGATGCCCAGGTTCAGGATAGTATCCATCATCCCTGGCATAGAAGCTCTCGCGCCTGAGCGGACTGAAACGAGGAGCGGATTCTGCTTGTCGCCGAACTTTGCTCCGACCGCCGTCTCCAGACGCTTCATCGCCTTTGTCACGTCTTCCTTCAGCGATTTCGGGTAGCTTCGCTTGTTCGCGTAGAAATACGTACACACTTCAGTGGTTATTGTGAACCCCGGAGGGACAGGAAGTCCTATATTGGTCATCTCGGCGAGGTTTGCCCCCTTGCCCCCGAGCAGGTTTTTCATCTCTGCCTTTCCGTCGGCTTTTCCCCCTCCGAAGAAATAGACAAATTTTGTTTTACTCATTTTCTAACCTCCATCAAAGGTTGTTTTCCATTTTGTTTTTGTTTGTAATAAGTGAACTAAACAGGTTGAGCACCCCCGACGAGAAAGGGTCTTCAAAATCGATTCGTTCCGGATGCCACTGCACGGATATAATCTTACTCGGCAGTTGGTCATTTCCTTCAATGGCTTCCACTGTTCCATCGTCTGCCCTGGCCGCAACTCTAAGACCTGCTCCGATCCTTTCCGCTGCCTGATGGTGCGCGCTGTTTACCTTACCTGAGTCTTGCTTTATTGAGTCTCTAAGTGAAGATCCGTCGGACAACTTCACGCCGTGGTATCTGTCTTCCTCATCCGAAATTGCGGCGTGATTTCGCTTGTAGTACTTATCCAAATCGAGAATCAGTGTCCCACCGAAGTACACATTCAGGAGCTGCAGGCCGCGGCAAATTCCAAGAACGGGAATCCGTCGCTGCAACGCCCTGTCAAGCAGCCTGTACTCAAAACCATCTCGCTCGGAATCAAAGTGAACCGTCTCATCGGCCCAATCGCCGTAGAGCTCCGGCGTGACATCCGCTCCTCCGGTCAGCACAAGCGCATCACAACTGGTCAACTCGTCTTCGCACCCTATCCTCAGCACGGCTACGTCGGTATCCGGCAGCCGGCTGAGATATTTCTCGTAATTGACATTCTTCTTCCCGCAATCCGACATTCCGATCCTAGGCATGCACGCCTCCGAACAGGCTGGCAATCGCCCCGTCGATAAAATCGAGCCCGAAATTGACGATAGCCTTTTCATGGAGCGCGAAAACACGTTTCAGATCGTCCCGTTGCGACAGCTCATCGTCAAGATACAGTCTCACAGCATCTTTCGGTGTGGTAACTGCAATGAGGTCTTCATCTCCGCCGAAAATCTCATCGAGGTCATATTCGTCGAACCAATGGTGATCACGGTAGACTCGTCGGGAAGAAATTTTCGCTCCGAGACCTTCCAATCCGTCAAAGAACTGTCCGGGGTTGGCAACGGCGCAAAAGGCAGCCACTTCCTTCCCCTCAAGTTCGGAGAGAGGATGTACAGAGCCTGTATGATCGGCGATGTGTGAAGGAAGAAAGCTGACTCCGGCGACGCCGGTCTTGTTATATTTCCCGATGGCATCCAGATCGTTTGTTCGTGGTCCGAATCGCGCATGAGCGGTAAGAACAATGACATCGGCCTGAGAGATTCTTCGCTTCGAGTCGCGGAGATTGCCTGCCGGCAGGTATGTGTCTTTCAAGTCTGCCAGCGAATTCCGCAGAAGGACAAAATCCACATCCCTGTGCAATTCCCTGTTTTGAAGCCCGTCATCAAGAATGAAAACATCTGCTCCATACTCATTTAGTACCGAAAGGCCGGCAGTGTACCTGTCCTTGTGGACCGCCACGGGCACATCAGGAAATGCCTGGGAAATCAGTGCAGGCTCATCTCCCAGCATCTGGACATCCGCCTCACTTCCCCTTCCGGGACAGGAAATCACGAGTTTGTCTGTCATTCGCTTATAACCGCGAGAGAGGATCGCCGGCTTCCGTCCCAGCGAAAGGAGCCTCTCCGCAAGAAACATCACGAAAGGGGTCTTTCCGGAACCGCCCACCGTGATATTGCCAACTGACACAACCGGCCTCGGGAGTTTTCTTGCCTGCAACAAACTTACGTCATACGCTGCATTGCGGACGCAGACTGCCCCGCCGTATAACATTCCAAATGGAAACAGTATGTTTCTTATTCCGAGTCTCACTCGATTTGTTTCAGTATTAGTTCGGCCGCACGATCCGCAGCACCGGGCCCGCCAAGTATCTTCCTGAGGTCCCTGTACATTGCCTTTAATTGGTCTGCGGCGCCCGCGCCGGTAAGCAACTCCTTCATTATGAGTGCGGCGACTTGCGGCTTGAAGGAATTCTGCACGAGTTCTTTGACAATCTCCTTCTGAGCCACTATGTTCACAAGCGAAATCGCTCGCAGCTTTACGAGCAGTCGGCCTATCATGTAGTTGATCCGACTTGTTCTGTAGACAACAAGCATGGGAAGTTCATGCAGCGCCGCCTCAAGAGTCGCTGTGCCGCTCGTGACCATCCCGACATCCGCCGTCGCCATCAGCAACTCTACCTCGCGAGTGACGTTTGCTTCGATATGGGATCGTCGTACGATTGTCTGATAGACAGTGTCTTCGATCCCTGGTGCGCAGCCTATTATTGCACGAATGGATCCTTCGGGCTCGCCAAGCTCTGCCTGCAACGATCGGACCGATTCCAGCATGGTTGGCAGGATTCGGTTGATCTCCTGAAGCCTGCTCCCGGGAAGGAGTGCGACGAGTCTCGTGCCCGGTGAACAATTGAATTCACTTCTAAAGCCGGCTATCTCGGAACTGCTGGGTGTCTTCAGCTCATCGATCAGGGGATGACCCACGAAATGAGCATTGACCTCCTCCGCCTTGTACATTTCCTCTTCGAACTTGAAGACGGTCATCATCAAATCGACCGTGCGACGGATATTCTTGATCCTCCCTTTACCCCAGGCCCACACCTGGGGACTAATGAAATAAAACACCTTCAGCCCTTTTCGCTTTGCCGATTCCGCAAACCGCAGGTTAAAGCCCGGATAATCTACGAGTATTACACCCGATGGTCTCTCCGTGACAATTGCCCTTAACAAATCCTCACGAACTCTTCTGAAGAAAAGTAGCTTTGCAAAGACTTCAGAGAATCCCATCACGGACATCTCTTTGACATGATGCAGCAGCTCGACGCCGGCCGACTTCATTCTATCGCCGCCTATCCCGATCAAACGCACGTCATCTTTCTTTTTCAGGCTTTCGACCAGAAGTGCCGCATGTTTGTCTCCGGATGTCTCCCCCGCTATTATCATCAATGTCTTCATCGGGGCATTGCCCGGTAAATGAAAATCAAAACCAGGAGAACCGAAATTGAGCTTAGTGCGAGGAGTGAGGAACGCTCGGACCTTACTCCGTGACCGAAATTAGGAACAAATGTGCGGCTGCCATTGTAGCTCGATAGTCTGGGAATGAACCGGCGCACTCTCGAGGCATATCCGTCCCATTCAGCAAACGTCGAAGAAAGGTAGCCCTCTTCAAGCCGGACGATTGACGAATATTGAAATGAGAAATAGATTAAAGCCAGAAGCGGTAGGTAAGGCATGAGGGCATTTGACATCACGCCGATGCCGACGTACATCAGTATATTCCCGAGATACAGGGGGTTTCTGACATGGGCGTAGGGGCCGCTCGTAATCAAATGAGTTCCACCCACAGCTCCAGTTGTCCTCGTTTCGCTGCCCGCATAGCTTACTCCCCACAGTCTAATCGACTCGCCGACAAGCGCGATCAAAAAACCTGCGATGAGTGTGCCGACCGTTGGAGAGGCGAATATTACCATGATTACAAGAAACGGAATCGGAGTATAACTCCTGTATGTGAACAAATACTCGCTCCAGTGCTTGGTCCGTGACGGTTCCATTACTCGGATAGATACGCCTCCCTGCGCTTGAGCTCCGCCCGATGACGCTTCCTGAATCGTTTCGCAGCGAATATTTTTCCGAACTTCGCCAGAACGTCAGAGAAATCCCCGAACGGGAAGTAAGTGATGTTGTTGGCTTCACAATATTTCAGCAGGTCATCTTTAGCAAAGATGATGTCTGAATAGTCCACAGCGCATCGATCAGAGAAGCCGTTGCCAACGTATACTATAAGATCGTCTATCCCGCTTCTCGTCAAAATCTGATGCCCTTTGCAGTTGGCGCATTTCGTGCAACTTGATTCGTAGGGAAACTCAAGCCGAATTTTTCCTGTATCGAATCGGGCAATATTCGAATAAAACGGGATATTGGATAGATCGTGCGCGTTCAGTATCTCTCGTATGTAGAAATCCAAACCGTCGCTTAAAACCGTCAACTCGATTCCGTTTTCCCTGCAGAAGTCCGCAAATAAGACGAAAGACTCATCTATTTCGAATTTGCTTACGAACTCAACCGCATCTTTCTTCAGAGTTGTTACAAACTCGGCCTCCTTCAGCATGAGATCTTTACCCGAAAGTTCATCGGACTTCCACTTTGCAACGGCCTGTAAAGACTCGGCTTCATTACCGAAGTGTCTGAAAAAGGCGTTTCCGACATCGCTCGTCGTGATCGTGCCGTCGAAATCCACGAATACTTTTGGAAAAAGTGATGTCATGCGTTTGCCACCCATTCATCCACGAATCTTACGGCAACAACTTTCGAGACTCCCTGCTCTTCCATGGTCACGCCGTAGAGCGTATCCGCCGCTTCCATAGTTCTCTTGTTGTGTGTTATCACTATGAACTGCGTATCATTCGAGAATTGTCTTATCATCCGGACGTAGTTGTCTGTGTTGTTGTCGTCGAGCGGGCCGTCGACTTCGTCGAGAATACAAAAGGGGCTCGGCTTAACAAGGTATATCGCGAACAGCAAAGCTATGGCAGTGAGAGTTTTTTCGCCGGCCGACAACAGGTCGATAGATTGAGGTCTCTTTCCGGCGGGTTTCGCCATGATTTCAATCTTTGCTTCGAGAGGGTCGGCATTCGCCTCGAGTTGCAGGTCTGCTTCGCCGCCGTTGAAAAGGCTCTGAAAGGTAGTCTTGAAATTCTCGGTTATCTGGTCGAACGTCTCCCTGAATTTCTGATGGGCCGTGTGATTTATCTCTGCAATTGTCGTGGTAAGGGTTTTCTCGGCTTCGAAAAGGTCGCTCCTCTGTCCGACCAGAAAATCAAGCCGCTGCTTCTCCTCGGAATACTCGGAAAATGCGACCAGGTTCACCGGCCCGAACGATTCTATCCTTCCTCTCAGGTAACTTACACGCTCATGGGCCGCGCCGGTGTCGAAACCCTCGGGGAGGTTCAGCGACTCCGCAGTCTGTTGAGTTATATCAAGGTTAAATTCTTCCTTCCCACGTTCCACAAGTCCGCGCGCCTCAGCCTCGAGTTCACTTATCTTGAGGCTTACCTGGTGTCCGGCCTCCACTGCCGATTCATGACTCTGCCTGGCATCGTTCAACTTCTTTTCTTCAGACTCTTCGGCCTCCTTCTTCCCTGCGAGTTCCGCAACGAGTTCATTCATCCGTTTGTCGAGGGAATCTATTTCAAGCCGCAGATTGGTCTTACGATCCTCCAGATCGATAAGCTTGGTGCGGGCTTCTTCCACACCGAGTCCGGCAGATTTGATATCCTCGTCCGCCCTCGCGGAGCTTTCCATGTTTGTGCTTACTTGCTCCTGAGAAGTCTCGATTTCGCGTTTCAAAAAGTTGAGTTTGTTGATGCACTCGATGTGCTGGGCCTGCGCATCGCGGAGCGTTTCATTCTTCTTTCGGTATTCCTCCTCGATTACGCGAAGTTCCTCGAGAGCGGCCTGGTATTCCTGCTCATTCGTGTTCTTGACTGAGTTCAGTTCAGTCAGTGAAACCTCGACCTTGTCCAATTCCCCCTGCGACTCGGTCAATTCCGCTTCCAGCCTGGAGATCCTGGCCTGAGTATCCACAGTTTGTCCCTGGATCCCCTGAAAACTCCTTTCATTCTCAAGACTCGACTGCTCTACTCTTGCAAGCTGGAGTTCAAGGTTCCTGAGTTTTTCGTTTCCGGTTTTGATCGGGAGGGACTCCATCTCGGTCTGCAGCTTGTGGATAGAGTCGGTTAGCTCGGTCAGCCGACCGCTCAACTTCGACTGTTCGGCTTTGAGCTCTTCAAGTTGTCTGAGCTTACCTACTCTTCCGCCTTCCGTTCTGCGTGTGCTGCCGCCCCGGATAATTCCTGTTGAGGAAAAGACGTCGCCTGTAAAATTAACGCACGTTACCGCACTGTCTGCCCTGAGAATCTGCTCCGCTTCCGAATAGTTTTCCACCACGGCCACGTTATCGAAGAAGAATCGTCCAATTGCCTCGTGCTCGGGAAGCATCTGGACGTGCTCCAGCAGGCCTGAGAAACGAGTTCCCGTTTCTCGGTTTGCCGGTCTCGACAGTCGGTCGAGGCAAACGAAAGTGACTTTGCCTAAATCGCGGCTGCGGAGGGCGTCCACTGCGCTGAGAGCGGTATGCTCGTCGGGCGAAACGAGATAATTTGATGCATCGCCGAGGATAGATTCGGCAGCTATCCTGTATTCCGGCTCCACGTAGAAAAGGTCGCTGAGGACATCAAATTTCGGCAAGCCTTCAATTTCGCCGCGTGCCAGGGCCTTCGCGCCGTCAGGCAGCCCCTCAAGATGCTCGACGAGTCCGTTGAGGAAATCGATTCTCGCCTCGTTGGTCTGTTGAACCTCGCGGAGTCTCTGTGCCTCAGTTTTTTTGTTTTCGATTTCGCTGAAGAGTCCTTCGCGATGTCTCTCAAGGTCGCTAAGCTTTGTCTTTTCGGCGGCAATATCGGCTGTAAATCTCTCCTTGTCCGCGATCGAGGTGTCGATCCTGCGGGTCAGCTGAAGCCTCTCCTCGTCGAGCTGTTTCATTCTGACTACGAGTTCGTCATTATGGGATTTAACCCGTTCGAGCCTGGCGTGAGCTCTTTCACGTTCGTTCTGCTTTAATGCAAGATCGTTCAGAATTCTAATCAGGCTTTCATGGCTGACGTTCGACTTCTCCCTCGCGGCAAACAGCTTCTGCTCAAATGTCTTAAACGTTTCCTGCTCGACAGCAAGGACCGCAGCCAGAGCTTTGCCTTCCTCTTCCGTCTCTATTTCGCTGAGTTTCAATTCCTCGATTTGTGAGGCAAGCGTTTCATTCCGGCCGGCCAGGTCCACCTTCCTGTTCTCCAGAGAGGCGATCTTTTCATTCAGTCCCTTCGTCCTCTCCACCAATACGGCGCTCTCCTCCTCCACCGAGTGAAGGGAGCTTTGCCTTTCGGCCTTTTCCGACCTGAGTGTCGAAAGGCTCTTCTCGATGTCGCCTATTTCCGACCGCAGCAGCCTTAGTAGTTCTTCCTCGTGAGAAAGGGCGTTGAGCGCGCTTGCCTTCTCCGATTCGCTGGCAGACAGACTTTCTTTCAAAGGCATCACTCGTGAAAGTACGAGCATGTGTTCTGAAAAAAGATACTGTCTCTCCAAAGTGCCCAGCTCCTCGACAAAGCGCTTGTATTGCTCCGCACGCTTCGCCTGGCGTTCCAGTGAATTGACTTTCTTTTCCACTTCAGAAATCAGGTCATTTACGCGGATCAGGTCCCGCTGAACGTCGTCGAGTTTGCCAAGCGCAGCGCGTCTTCTCGCTTTGTATTTCGTAACACCGGACGCCTCTTCGAACATCTTTCTTCGCTCATCGGTATTCTCGCGGAGGATATCCTCGACCATCTTCAGCTCGATCACCGAATATGCGGTGGCCGCCATGCCGGAGTCCATGAGCAGATCCTGTATGTCCTTGAGCCTGCATTGATTCCGGTTTATGAAGTACTCGCTTTCACCCGAACGAAAGACTCTGCGTGTGATGCTTACTTCAGAATAATCGACGGGGAGAACGCCTTTGTCGTTCTTGATAGTAATGGTCACTTCCGCCATGCCGAGCGGTTTACGGTTCTTGGAGCCGTTGAAGATTACATTCTCCATCGAATCGCTCCGGAGCATGCTGGTACGCTGTTCGCCGAGCACCCACCTGATGGAATCGAGGACGTTGGTTTTACCGCACCCGTTCGGGCCGACAACCGATGTTATTCCGCCGTTGAATGTGAGCTCCGTCTTGGTTGCGAAAGACTTAAATCCGAGAAGTTCCAGCTTAGAAAGAAACATTTACGATACTCTATTCCCGATTATAAACTTGTAAAAGAATTGCGCGTATGAAATTATGCCGTCTGTCCCGTTGTAATAGACCATCAGGAGCAGTACTAAGAGGACCAATATTGCGGTTCCTATCAACCCGACCCGTATCGTCGGGAGATCATAGATAACCCCCGTGCCGTGGAACAACCTGAAGAGGCTGAGCAAGAGCAAAGCAAGCAAAATTATTATCGATGCCCATACGAACCTCGTGTCGCCCAGCAGCCGGAAGAGGATCATGTCAAGGAGAATCAGGAATGACATCGGAAGCATCGACCAGGTCGCTATTGTGAAGGCGCTTACCGTTTGCAGCCTTATCTTGACGGCGTAAGAAAAAAGCTTGATGATCACAGTCACGAGCGTCACCGAGAGCGCAATCAGGACCGTGAACACTACGATAAAATTGACGGGGTGCCAGATCAGGTAATCCATTCGGATCTTGAGGCTATCGCTCGGAAGCAGGAGACCGAGGAGGCGGTCGAATACATAATCGGAACGAAAAGCAAAGAGTAGACTCGAAAGGTAGATCGCTATTCCGGCTGATACAAGGAAGAGGACGATAGATGTCTGAAACGGAGAGATCATTCTCTGGTCCCGAACATCTGCAAAGAAATTGTACGGCCTGAAGATGGCGCGCGTGGCGCTTTCCCTGAACCATCTCCTGCTGTAGTGCAAATAGGTGATGAGGACCAGCAAAAGTGTTGACAGAATAACGTACACTATCGGCGGAGTCTCTGTGTAGTTGCCGATTGAAAGACTTGGCAGAGTCTCGTCATTGAAGAGGGCCCTGACAACTGCAAATGCAGGCCTCTTTTCCCTCCAGTAGCTGACAAGGCCGAAAGTATACAAATAGGGGTGGCCGTTCGGCATCAGATGTGGAACGGCCCCCGTCCAATCCGCGAAACTATTCACCGAGAAGCCGGCAAAATTGCCCTTCTGGACCGCATCGTACGCATCAACAAGATACCTTGCCTGGTGTTCCAGAGACAATGGATCCGCATATCCGTTGTGGTTGCTGATTTGAGTCTGAGATCCGACAGAAGATATCCAATACGTGCTTCTCCCGGCGGTTCCGGAGAACCTGTCGAGAAATTCCCTCATTCTGCGGCTCGAGTTGAACGGGGTGAGATCCAATCCCACAAAGTCCGTTTCTGTCGAAGTCGTATCCGCGAGACCGGTTAACGGAGTATAGTATACAAGCAATGAGGATTGACTATGCACAAGATTTGTTATTGACGACAAATACTCGTCTGTGGCACCAACCGAGGGGTCGAGATTGCTTCCGGCCGACACTGCCACAACGGATGGGTGGTAGGAAGTCTGGTCGACAACTTCCTGCACATAGCTTTGCAGAGAGCTTCGGTACCTTGACGATTCGAGAACCGACGCCGGGGCGTCGACCAGCGGAATTTCCTCGAAGACGAGGAGGCCGAACCTGTCACAAAGCCTGAGAAGCCTTTCGGACGGCGGGTAATGAACCACTCTTATCGCATTTGCCCCGAGCGTTTTGATGACGGCGATATCCTTCTCGAGCCGCACTTCGTCGAGCGCTGCTCCCACGTCCGGGTAATCGTCTACGTAATTGACACTCTTCACGAAGGTTTGCTGTCCATTCAGAAGAAACTTTCCGCCGGATGTAGTGAATGTGCGAAAGCCCAGCGTGTGAACATATTCGTCAATTTCGGTTTTGCCGGAGTAGAGAAAGAAGTGAATTTCGTACAGGTTTGGGTGCGACGGAGACCAGAGACTCGGATTCTGCAACTGAAGAGAGAATTCTATCCTGGTGTTGTGATTCTCGGCAAGCGTGAATGCGCTGTTGCTGGTCTTGGCGACGACCTTCCCGGTAGCTTTTTCCACGAGTTCTGCGTACGCCGTGAATGGAACTGATGTGGCAGTCGAATCTATCCCATACCTCGAGTAATCCGAAGCGAACACGAGAATGTCGGCATTGACCTGCGCCTGGCTGAAGTTTGGACTTATCAATGTCCTCACATTCGGGTGATCAAAATATACCGGCGGCATGACTTCGAGGTACACATTTCTGAACAATCCGTTATAACATTTCGGTTGAAATGCCAACTGCTTCAGGGGAATCGTGGAAACAGGGCTGAGCTTGTTGCGCGTAATTACCTGGATGAGATTCTCCGTACCGGGCTGGAGAAGTCTGTCCGGAATCTTTACATCAATAGCAGAGTAAGCCCCGTTGTGTATCGTCACAAATTCGTTGTTGATTCTTATCTCAGTCGATAGCCCGCCGTTTCCAATGAAGAGTTTAAACACGTTGTGGTCGACAAAGGTCTTGGGCACATAAATTCGCTTTGCGTAGATCACCTCTCCCCGGTAGTCGGAGGTTGATGGAACGGTCACGTTGCGCCATGACTTGCCGCTATTCGTCGAGCTGCGCCATTCGCCGTCCAGAATTATCCTTCCCCTCGTGGACGTCGTTTGCTCGTACCTAAGGCCGTGTTGCATCAACTCGGCTTGCGGACTGGGCTGCTGGGCCCGACTCGCCACTGTCAAAACAGCAAATACGAAGAAAAAGGAAGGAACTGTCAGTTTTGGAAGCTTATAGGGGAACATTTATGGCGGTTTAACTCCCATTGTTTTGAAATTTAATCAAATCATGAGGGGAATGCAATCGACAGGAGCACGATTATGTGCCAAAATTCAATTAATTAGGCGCATTAGGGACTTTCTGGCAGCGATTTCCCCGGCCCGGATCATCTCGTCAAGCCGCTCGAAATTGGCCCAATTTGTCCGCCCTACCGCCGGGCGGATCAGAATATCCGATTTTGCCGTGATAGTCTGGTTCAGGTAGTAATTTGTGATCTCCCCGGCCCGGACCGCGATTTCAAAGGCGGTTGTCGGTTCGCCTTCACGTTTGAGGTCCATAGAGACATCCACCGCAATAACCCTTCCACTGTACGCTGATTTCGCCGCAACCACAGGAACCGCGCTGGTCGTGCTACCGTCCACAAGCCTGGCGGTGCCGATTCTGTATGGCTCGACTACACCAGGGATTGATGAACTGGCCATCAACGCGGGAATCACCCTTCCCCGCCTGAAGACAACTTCCTTCCCGGTCTTGAGATCGGTGGCCACACAAAGGAATGGAATATTAAGGTCTGAAAAATGAAGATCGGGGAGAAGATATTGGAGAGTGTCGTTCAATATGTCGCCGGAAAACACCGCAGTTGTAGAGGCGGCCTTAAGATACATGTACCGACGTCCCAACCTCCTGATTATCTTGCCTGGTTCCAGGAAGGTCTCCGGATTTTCCGAGAGGAGAAAGAACGTCCGCCCGAACTTTTCGTGAAACTTGCTTGTCAGGAACTTCCTGAACAGTTCTTCGACTTCGATCGCATCGTTGTAATAGGAGAACATCGCCCCGACGACTGCACCCATGCTCGTGCCGGCCAGGGCCTTTATCCTGACGCCTTCTCTCTGCAGGACCTTGAGAACCCCGATGTGCGCGAGGCCGCGGGCACCACCGCCGCCTAGTGCGAGGACATACTCCCTGGAGTTTCTTCTAAACATCAACGCTCGCACAAATGAGATGGGAATACGTCACCGACAGTGCGGTCCCGTTCCTGGACGTCAATTTCCGGCAATAGCTCAATTGGTTCTCTCGACAACAAATTCTGTCAGCTTGACGAGGGACGACTTCGCTTCCGAGTCACGAATCTCTTCCAGCTCCCGCACCGCACTAGATACAAATTCTTCCGCTTTCTTCCTGGCCTTTTCTATGCCGCCGTACTTCCTCGCGAACTCTATCACCTCGGAAATCTTGGACCCTGCCTTCCCGTTTTTCAGGAGCCTGAGAACCGATTTGGATGTCTTCTTGGGTGCGTTTTCAAATGCATAAATCAAAGGGAGTGTGACCTTGCGATCTCGGATATCGCTCCCGATCGGTTTCCCGAGAGTTGCTTTCTTCCCCTCGTAGTCCAGCACATCGTCGCGTATCTGGAAGGCCATCCCGAGGTATTCACCGAAAGCCTTCATATGAAGGACAACTCTTTCGTCTTTTGTTGCGCTGTATGCACCGAGCTCGCAGCAGGTCGAGATCAAGGAGGCGGTCTTGTCGGAAATTATCCTGAAGTACGTCTCGACATCCATATCAAGTTGCTTCGCCTTCTGTATCTGGAGAAGTTCCCCCTCACTCATCCGCTTCACCGCAACCGAACTCAATTTCAGGAACTGAAATTCGTCGTTGAAAAGCGAAAGAAGGAGTCCTCTCGACAGCAGGTAGTCTCCCATGAGCACGGCAACCTTGTTCTTCCATGTTGCATTTATGGATGCGATTCCTCTTCTCGTATCGGCAGCATCCACGACATCGTCGTGAATCAAGGTTGCAGTATGGAGCAATTCCACGAGCGTGGCTGCGTGATAAGTGCTCGCGTTTATTCCACCGCTTGCCTGCGCGGAAAGCAGGACGAGGATAGGACGTATCTTCTTCCCTTTCTGATGCAGGACGTAACGTGCGACAGTGTCGACAATCCCGACGTTCGAGCGTATCGCGGTCTTGAATTCCTTATTGAAAGTCCTAATCTGTTCCTTTACGGGAAAGATTATCTCGTTTAAGTTCAACAAATCACCTGTAAAGAATTATGCCCTGGCCTTTTCTTTCTTGAGTTTGTTAGCTCTCGTAATCTGAACGACAAATATAGATATTTCATAAAGAAGATATAAAGGGACTGCAACCATGAGCTGGCTGGCAACATCGGGGGGTGTGATGGCCGCGGCGATAAGAAGATCGACAATTACGGCATGGCGCCTGTACTTCCGCATGAATTGAGGAGTAAGTATTCCGAGCTTGGCAAGAAAATAAGAGAGCATCGGAAGCTCGAACACGACACCGCACGCGAGGAGTATCCCCACAACGAAGCTGAAGTATGACTGAACGTCTATTATGTTCTCGATGTTCGTAGTACCGAACCCTGAGAAAAAATTCAAGGCGTTGGGAATCAGGAAATAATATCCGAAAGCGCCGCCTACCAGAAAGAACAGTGTTGAGAAAAGGACAATTGCGGTCACATATTTTCGTTCGTTGGGGTACAACGCCGGCTGAACGAACTTCCAGAAATGGTAGAAAGTGTTCGGAAGGCTCGCTATCAGTCCCGCGATGAAAACGATCTCCATATAGAGCATGAGCTGACCGTAAGGCTTCAAGTTCTGGATCTTGAGCGGTGGCCTTGTGTGAAGGGCGGGAGCGAGAAGGAATTTGTTCACAATCGCGTCGGAAAAGAAAGCACATATGGCGGTTGCAATTGCAATACCTACAAGAGACCAGATGAGGCGGGAGCGAAGCTCCTCAAGGTGGTCCCAGAAAGACATTTCCCTCTGATTACTGTCAGGGGAGGCTATTTCTTCAACGTGTTCGGTCATCAAATAGGAGCGGCGAATTCCCTTGCAAAATCATAGAGGGGAAACCTGCCGCACAAGTTTCTTACGTCTTCTCTGACATCTTTCAACTTCTGTTCGTCATTAACATTCGACAGAGCTTTGTCTATCATCTCGGCTATTACGGCCATTTCAGCTTCTTTGAAACCGCGCGTAGTTACCGCAGGAGTGCCGACTCTAATGCCGCTTGTTATCATGGGCGACTTGTCGTCGAACGGGACCATATTCTTATTGACAGTGATGCCTGCTTTCTCGAGAGCCTTCTCGGCATCCTTGCCGGTTACATTCTTATTCCTCAGGTCGACCAGCATGAGGTGATTATCAGTCCCTCCTGAAACGAGCTCGAAACCTCTCTTTGTCAATTCTTCCGCCAATCTTGTCGCGTTGGCTATGATCTGCCGTGTATATGACTTGAAGTTGTCACCGAGCGCTTCGCCAAACGCCACTGCTTTGGCGGCAATGACATGCATCAAGGGACCGCCCTGTATCCCGGGCATCACATTGGAATCCACTATCTCCGACATCATCTTCAGGCGACCCGATTTGGGCGCCGTTTGCCCGAACGGATTTTCGTAATCCTTCCCGATTAGGATAAGTCCTCCACGTGGTCCCCTGAGCGTCTTGTGCGTCGTGGATGTGACGATGTGGCAGTAAGGAAGGGGATCAGTAAGGAGCCCCGTGGCGATGAGGCCCGCGGGATGAGCGATGTCTGCCATCAGAAATGCTCCCACCCTGTCCGCTATCTCACGAAACATTTTGAAGTCGATATCGCGGGGGTACGCACTCGCACCGACCACAATCATTTTCGGCTTATGCTCGCTCGCAAGGCGCTGGACTTCTTCGAAATTGATTCTTCCCGTGTCTTTCTGAACTCCGTAAGGGACGACCTTGAACAGCTTCCCGCTGAAGTTCACCGGAGACCCGTGAGTGAGGTGCCCGCCATGGGCAAGATTCATCCCGAGAATTGTGTCGCCCGGTCTTATGAACGAGAAATATGCGGCCATGTTTGCCTGGCTGCCCGCATGCGGCTGGACATTCGCATACTCAGCCCCGAAGAGCTTCTTCACTCTGTCGCGGGCGATATTCTCGGCCATGTCCACGAACTCACAACCTCCATAGTAACGCTTGCCGGGGTATCCTTCGGCATATTTGTTTGTCAGGACAGTTCCAAGGGCGGCGAGAACAGGCCGGCTCACGAAATTCTCCGAAGCAATCAGTTCTATGGTGTTATTCTGCCGTGAGATTTCTTTGGCGACGGCCTCAAAGACCTCACCATCGGCACTTCTGAGAATTTCCAGAGTATCCATGATGCGCACCTCTTTCTCGTGAAATTGAACTAGCAGTTGCTGAGGCTGTGAATCTTCTCGACCCGGCGTTGATGCCGCCCGCCCTCAAATTGCGTAGAGAGCCAGACTCTGATCATCTTTTCCGCGGTGGCCCAGTCGGTCAATCTCTCCCCTATGCTGAGCACGTTGGCGTCATTATGTCTGCGTGAAAGCTCGGCCATTTCAACCGTCACGCAGAGCGCCGAACGAACCCCTTCCACCTTGTTGGCGACAATGTCCATGCCGATGCCGCTGCCACAGACCAATATGCCTCTGTCGCAAGCGCCGGTACCGACTGCACTCGCTGCCGCAAACGCAAAGTCGGGATAGTCGCAGGACGCTTCGTCGAATGTGCCGAAGTCCTCACATTCGATTGACAGATCCTTCTCGAGAAACTCCTTTATTCGTTGCTTGTATCTGAATCCGGCGTGATCGGCGGCTAGGGCTAGCATTTCATTCTCCTACAGAGCGGATAAACCAGACTTCGCCAAGAGTGAATGACACATAGACTCTGAATATCCTTTCCTGGAGTGGCAAATCGCCGGACAACCCTCTGATGCCATATTGCGCCGAGATATTCAGTGCGGAGGAATAACTCATCGGGAATTCTATCCCCGCAGTCAGAAACAATTCATCCATTTGCCTGGTCTGACCGGAATTCGTCGGGAGCATGAACTGGGTCTTTTCATAGTAGAACCCGGCGCGCAAAACCTGT
Source organism: Candidatus Kryptoniota bacterium (assembly GCA_046706365.1). Classification (GTDB taxonomy): domain Bacteria; phylum Bacteroidota; class Ignavibacteria; order Kryptoniales; family JAKASW01; genus JAKASW01. The sequence continues at coordinate 15,775 of JBJKPN010000181.1, forward strand.
TTGTCGTACAATGCGCCGATAGGTCTTCCGCGCAGATATTGAACGCCGCCGCCGACGAACAGGACGTTTCCAAATGTTCCCGGAGGGGTGAAGGTATCCTGGTAACGGGACAATTGCTGCGTGCGGATGTCAAGCACCGCCGACAGGTTCGAATTGAAAGTCTTTGCAAAGCCGATTCCGTATTCAGGCGGAACGTATCCCGAGGCCGGGGAGGCGAATGAAGTATCAAGACCATCGGAGTAAGTATTCGACAATTGATTGCTTCCGTCGAGATGGTACGAGAGCTTTACATAACCTGCTATGTTCAGGCCGCTGAGAAAATCCGACTTGACGAAGCTTTCGAGATGACTCAGTATTATGCCGAACGTAGCACCAGCTCCATGAAGATACAGGCTGTTGTCCGAAAATGTGTTTGTATAACTTGTGCTTGAGAAATCTACCTGGCCTGTTCGCTCAGCTCTACCGAAAGCGTAGTTGAACATTCCGCCGAGACTGATTTCCTTCACCGGCGACAAGCTCATGCCGACAAAACCTTCACCCAGTCCGCCAGCACCGCTGTTCAAATATGTAGCGGCAGGTGTTGTTGAGGTTGAGTCTATTACGGAGTTGATCTTATAATCGTATGATGTCAGCGGCGTAAAACCTAACGCCAGCGAGATGCCGAGACCGCGATCAATTGGGATGGCAAATATTCCCCCCCCGAAATTTCCGTTGGCGAGGTAAGACGACTCACCGCTCCGTGTGTCGTGGGACGTCACTCCTGCAAAATCGTAGAGCGCGGTGAACTGAACGTTCTGCAGGGCCGACCAGGTCGCCGGGTTGAGTCTGCTGAGAGAGCCATTGTTGAGAAGCGCCAGTCCGGCATTTCCCATACCCACGGAATATCCGCCGGCGAAGCTGGTGAACGCGCCGATTCCCTTTGCAGATAGCGGAGAACCATCTTGCGCAAACGCAGCGTTCGCTGCGAGAAGCACAGCGGTAAGGATCGTTATCTTCTTCATCATTTTTTCACCGCCGGTGTGTAGGTGATTACAAGCCTGGGTTTGAGGGAATCCGGGGCGCTGCCGTCATAGAGAAATCGCGAATCGATGTTCTGCGTTTCGTTGTACTCCGCGATAAGAAAGCCGTAATTCTTGCTGTTCAACATGTGCTGTACTATCGTACTGACGTCGAAGGTGTATTTGCCATTTGAGACAAGAGCTACTGCGGAACCCGTAGTGCTCACCAGGTTCGTTGTAGGATCGGACAGGTAATACGCAACCAATGTGTCTGCGATGCCACTGTAAGAGTAAGGCGTTTCGGCAGTAGTATCGGCCTGGAGCGTAAGAAGCGCACTGTTGACAATCGAATAGTTTGGAATCTTGCTCAGGTCGAATGTAAGATTTTCCCTCAGACCTGTTCCTGCCTGTATTATCCTGTATGGACCGGCCGGGGCGGTTGTGGCAAGAGTTGTTTTGGCAACCGACGTCGAATAGTCAAGAGCGACGTCCAAAGTGTCTACGGTCCCGTTGAGGATATAGACCACCCGGCAGATCGGCGCGGCAGTGGTGGTGACTGTAAATTGCGAATATACCGAAAGCACTCCACCGACATTAGTCGGTTTTATTATGAACCCGTTGTTCTTTATTAGTGTGTCCTGCGTAGCGTCTGTCCAGAGCCTCACGATAGATGTGTCCAGACCGATCTCCACGGTCGAGTCGGTAATCGACTGAGACGATACAATGTTGGCACCTCCGTATCCTATTGCGGCCACGCTATCCCATGTGACGGTCGCATAGTTCCACGTACTGTCCATTGAGAAACCATTAAAAGTAAGATTGTTTCCGGAGTTGCCAGTGGGATCGATCGTGTACGGCCCGCGCGTCATTATAACGGTCGCGGACAAAATCGATTGGGCGCCGTACGCGGAACCAAATGTGGAGAAATGCATTAGCAGGTCTGCCTCGGTCCACGGTACCATGCCCAGCGACAGAATCGCGCTGGAACCCGTTGCAAGCCCGACGTTGACCTCGGAGCTTGTAGTCTTCACGGAATCCCGTATTGAATCAAGGTATTGGGGAACGAGTGTGCTATCATACGCAACGAGCCACGCGCCGGTTTGGTTCACTTTGTTACTGCACCCCACCAGTTCGAGAGCCATTAATCCGGCCACAATAAAGCCTTCAATTATTCGCTTCAAGTTTCTTTCTGATAAAATTTGTGACACTATCGTGAAGATTCTTAGCAAGATAATCTATTTTAATTCCGCCGTCAATGCACCGCTGGTAGTCGGATTCGCCGTATCCTGTCAATACGAGAGAAGTGAAAGCTCCTGCATTCACGCCGCATTTTACATCACTCCATTTGTCCCCGACGACGAATGACTTGGAAAGGTCGATGTCGAAACGGTCTTTCGCTCGCAGCAGCATTCCGATGTCCGGTTTACGGCAAGTGCAGACCGCCCCGTTCGAATCAGGATAGTGGGGACAATAATAAATCGCATCCACCCGAGCCCCTTCCCTGGCGAGCATTTCCACAAGGCGATTGTTTACGGAATCCACCTGTTCGGCCGTCATTATGCCTCTTGCAACACCGGACTGATTTGAGATCACCACCACTTTCAACCCCATCCGGTTAGCGAGCGAAATCGCCGCCGGGGAATCTTCAATAAACTCCAGTTGATCGGGATCGCTGAGGTAGTCCCTGTCCACATTGATCGTCCCGTCACGATCGATGAATATTGCGCGGGTCACTTGTCGAGGATCTTGGTATATAGCTCGGCGTATTGTCTGGCGGAATTCGTCCAGGAATAATCCTCCGCCATATCGTTACGCATGATTTTTTGCCAGTTTTTCTGATCGCCGAAAAGGGCAATCGCCTTTGCAACCGCCTTTACCATTTCGGCTGCCTTGTAGTCGTCGAAGAAAAATCCGGTCCCGCTTCCCTTCTGCGGGTTAACCTCCTTGACCGTGTCCGCAAGCCCTCCGGTTTTCCTCACGACCGGGATCGTCCCGTATTTTAGACTGTAGAGCTGGTTCAAGCCGCAGGGTTCGAACTTGCTCGGCATCAGGAAAATATCGGATGCTCCTTCTATCAGATGCGAGAGCTCGTCGTCATACGCAAGTTGAAGGATGAACTTGTCGGAATACTTCTTCGCCAGCGCCTCTAGTTTGGAGTGATACTGCTTCTCCCCCGTGCCGAGGATTATAACCTGCGCATTCATCTTCATAATTTCCGGAAAGGCCTCAATAACCAGGTCTATACCCTTCTGCTCCACCAGCCGGGACACCATCCCGATCAGTGGAGTCTGCGGATCGAATTTCTTGTTGAATCTCTTCAGGAGATACTTCTTATTTTCGACTTTCGCATCCAGAGTCTTCACACTGTATTTGAAAGGTATATACTGATCGGTATCCGGATCCCAAATCGAATAGTCGATGCCGTTCACGATTCCGGTGAAGAACTTCTTCCTCTTTTTCAAGAGCCCTTCCATCCCAAAACCGTACTCTTCGCTCTCGGAGATTTCCTTGGCATAAGTTTGACTTACTGTAGTTATGTAATCAGAATAAACCAGCCCCGCTTTCATGAAGCTCATTTTATCATAGAACTCGGCGGTATCGGGAGTGAAGACTTCTTCAGGAAGACCGGTTTTCGTAAACATCTCTTTGGGGAAATTCCCCTGATATGCCACGTTGTGAATCGTGAAGACCGTCTTTATGTTTCTGAAAAACGGATCCTTTGAGTAGATCGTTTTCAGGTATGCCGGGACAAGTCCTGTCTGCCAGTCATTGCAATGGATGATATGTGGCGCCCATCCGAGCCGCTTCAGTATCTCGAAGATGCCCCGCGAGTAGAAGATAAATCTCTCATCGTTGTCCGGGTAATCTTTCTTCGTCTTAGGATCCTGGTATATCCCCGCCCTGCCGAAAAATTCCGAGCTGTCGATGAAGTATATCTGCACCTTCGTGCGCTCGCCAATGAGAAAAGAAGACTTGACGTTGAGCTTCGCATTCTTCTTGCCGATCGGAATATCAATATCCTTCAGACGGATAATCTCGTGAATACGGAATTTCCTTTCATTGACAAATCCATAGCGAGGGATCGCAAGTCTGACGTCGTTCCCGATTTCTTTTAAAGCCTGGGGGAGTGCGCTCGCCACATCGGCCAATCCACCGGTTTTTGCGAAGGGAAAGACCTCTGAAGACAAGAATAAAACATTGAGGGGTTGAGTCATTTCATACCATGATTTGTTTTCTCAAAATATCAAGAAATGGGCTCATAATCAATCACATTTACGATGCCTGTCGCGCTGACTTGGTCCACAACGGACCACGGAGCCGGATATGGCATGCATGTGCCCCTTTTCCGTTCCCCGATGAATTTAAAAAACCCGGTGCTCCCTGCTTGAATCACGAATATTCGCAAAATATATTGATGCATAATTGTCGACCTACTCGAATGCGATTACAATTTATAGGTGCCGCGCAAACTGTAACCGGGTCCATGCATCTTCTCGAGGTTAATGGGAAGAAGATTCTTCTTGACTGTGGGTTTTATCACGGCAAGCGGTCCGAGACTATCAGGGTAAACAGGAATTTCGATTTTTTCCGGCCGGAAGAAATCGACACTGTGATACTTTCTCATGCTCACATCGACCACAGCGGCAATCTGCCGAACCTGGTGAAGCAGGGATTCTCCGGCCCTATCTATTCCACTCCGGCAACACGCGACCTCGCGGGCATTATGCTGACGGACAGCGCGAAGATACAGGAGCAGGACGCACAATTTCTAAACAAGAAACTTGCCAGGAAGAATGAGCCGCCCATAGAGCCGATATACGATACAGAAGATGCCCTCTCCGTCATGCCTCTGTTCATATCAGTATCATACCACAGGCAAACGACTATAAGCGAAGGTGTTAAATTGACGTTCCTGGATGCCGGGCACATACTTGGAAGCGCAATCGTCAAGCTGGAAATCGACGACGATGGGAAGCCAAAGACTTTAGTTTTTACCGGTGATCTCGGACGAAAGGGTTTGCCGATTCTGAAAGACCCCGAAACCGTTCGTGAGGCCGACCTTCTGATATCGGAAAGCACATATGGCGGAAGGCATCATGATCCGATTGAAGGCATGCAGGGCAAACTCCGGGAAGTAATTCGGAGAACGGTCTCGAGAGGGGGCAAAGTGATCATCCCTGCGTTCAGTGTTGAAAGGACACAGGAGATTGCGTATACCCTTCACAGGCTCTTCGACGCGAAGGAGCTTCCTCGTGTGCCGGTATTTGTCGACAGCCCCCTGTCCGTGAATGCTACGGAAGTCTTCCGGCTTCATCCGGAATGTTTCAACTCGGACGTTTACAAGATGGTTATCGGCCACGATGATCCCTTCGGGTTCGAGTATATCAGGTACATACAATCGGTAGAAGAATCCAAGAAACTGAACGACCTTCACGAGCCCTGCATAATAATTTCTGCCTCGGGAATGTGCGAAAGCGGGAGAATCCTTCACCATCTGGCAAACAACGCGGGTGATCCGAGGAACACAATATTGATCGTCGGTTATCAGGCTCCAGACACACTCGGTAGGCGGATCCTCGAGGGAAGGCCGACGATCAAGGTGTTTGGCGATGAAATTCCGCTCAAGGCCGAAGTGGTTGAAATGCATTCATTTTCCGCACATGCTGACCATAACGACCTGGTTAGCTTTGCCGGGAATCTGGACAAGCGAAAGTTGGACAATATTTTTCTCGTGCACGGCGAGAAAGAAGAACAAAGCGCACTATCACAATCGCTGAACGAAATCGGATTTAAGAATGTTTTCGCTCCGAGGAAGGGAGAAATATTTAATATCTGATGAAAATACTAATCACAGGGGGCTCCGGTCTGATCGGCAAATATGTCGCCACAAGTCTTGCGGCAAATTATGATGTTACCGTCGCTGACAAAGTCGAACCGGGGTTCGACATTGCTTACTATAACATCGACGTTACAGACAGCAGTACCTTAGGAAAACTCGTTGGGTCGTTTGATGCGATCCTTCACCTGGCGGGGATACCTCATCCCCTCAATCATCCGCCCGATCTCGTGTTTCAGACAAACACATTCGGCACTTTCAACGTTTTGCAGTTCGCTGCGCAGAGAAATATCAAGAAAGTCGTACTTGCTTCGAGCGAGTCGACGCTGGGTTTTGCGTTCGCAAGAAAGGCCCATGCGCCGCTTTACTTCCCCATCGACGAGCAGCACCCCCTGGAGCCGCAGGATCCGTACGGCCTCAGCAAGGTCTGCTCGGAAGAGATCATGAAAAATTATTCGAGGGGGTATGATATTCAGACCATTGCACTGCGCTTCCCGTGGGTGTGGGTTCCCGAAGACAACGAGCGGGAAGTATACCGGAAACTCATATCCGACTACCCCGAATGGTACAAGAATCTCTGGGCCTGGGTGGGAGTTCATGACGTGGTACAGGCCTTCGCTAAAGCAATCACCTACAATGGCGATCGGTTCGACAGGTTTTTCATTACCGCTGACGACAATTGGACCGGCCATCCTTCCGGGGATCTCGTGGATGAATTCTATCCTGGCTCACAGAAGGTGCGCACCCTGAAAGATGCCTGCAGCCTCATTTCAAGCGATCTCGCAAAGGTTGTACTGAAATATTCTCCTCTGGAAAAAGTTTCAGACATACTTGATTGACGCGAATCATTATTGACACAGATGCCGGTGTGGATGATGCTCTCGCTATCATCTACGCTTCGCAATCGCCCGGCCTACAAATCGATCTTATCACAACTGTTTCCGGGAACGTCCCTGTGGCTCAGGTTACCCGGAATGTACTTCTCCTCAGGGACCTGTTGCAGCTCAATATTCCGGTAAGATCGGGCGCTCCCCGTCCGCTGAAGAGGCGTCTTGTTACTGCACCCGAAGTCCACGGCCGCGACGGTCTGGGAGGCTACAGGGAAAGCACGAACAAACGCTTCAGTTCATGGAAAACAGGTGACGCAGCGGAGTTCATCGTTGACGCCGCACTACGTCTCGGGAGAGAATTGACGATAGTCTCGATAGGGCCGATGACCAACATTGCCGAGGCAATCGCATTGAACGCCGACGCCATGCGCCGAATCGGAGGAATCGTGCAAATGGGTGGGTCTTTCTTCGGCTACGGCAATACTACCACATTCACAGAATTCAACATCTTTGTAGACCCGGATGCAGCTGATTTTGTACTGGGGAGCGGCGTAACCTTGAAATTCGTGCCCCTGGATTTGACAGAGAAGATTTTCATGCCGCGCAAAATTCTCTTATCTCTCTTAAATTCCTCATGGAAGATGAAAGGTGAGATAAAAAAATTCATGAGACAATCGACCTCCTTCTACATCGACTATCACCGTACTGCGGATAATTTGGATGGGTGTTTCCTGCACGACCCGCTCGCTGTCGCCGCCGCATTGAACCCGCAATGGTTCAAGTTTGTTCCTTCATATGTCCGGGTTGAAACGGCCGGAGAACTCACCGTCGGCATGACTGTAGCCGATTTCAGAAAAAAGAGCCGGAAAACGAATTGTCAAATTGCCGTAGTCGCCAAGCCTATGAGATTCCTCCATGATTTCACCAGGAGAGTTTTCGGTCTCGACCTGCCGACCCGCCTCACAAAGAAGGACTTTCTCGCCCAGAGATTTCAACCGAAATTCGGTGGAGTTACAGGCAAACAAAACTAAATATGATGAAATCATCCATTGCGAGCGCGATCGCTGCACTTTTGCTCTTTTCAGGATGCCAGAAACTGTCTTCCATTCCGACCGCCGAAGACAATTTCATAATTGTGCCGCCGATCAATCTCTTTGTTTTGTCTGCGCATGACGCCTCTGTATATCTTCAATGGAGTGGAGTCGGCGCGGTCGGTTTTTCGTACTATAATATTTACTATGGAACTGACAAAGCGCACCTGAATTTCGAGGCACAGTCATATACGAATTTATTTTACGTAGACAGCCTCAACTATAACTCCACATACTATTTCGAAGTCACCGCCGTTTACGCAAACGGTGCCGAAAGCGGTCCGAGCAACATCGTTAGTGCAAAACCAATAAATTACTTTGCACCTACTCAACCCTCGGGGCTCGTAGTCCTGGGACATAACGACAACCAAGGCAGGTACATGACGGTAGCCTGGTCTCCAAATTTTGACGGCGACCTGGCCGGGTACGAGCTTTACAGAGGGACCACCGGATCATTTCAGCCGGATACAACGCGCCTCACAAATCTAGTAGCGACACTCACCACCGTTTCCTACATCGATACTACCAACCTTGCGCTTGGGACGGAGTATTATTACAAGGTCATCGCTTTTGATTTCGCACACTGGAGAAGCATCCCTTCCTCCCCCGATTCGGACATAATTCTCCGCCGTCCGATACCGTCGTCGCCATCCGACGGCGCAACCTTGAGTGCAAACGGGATCCTGACTTTCACCTACTCACAGGTTCCGTATGCATCCGGTTACATCCTGTACGTCTCGAGCTCCGAAAACGGAGGGGACGTTTATACCGCCACTGTACCAGCGGGAGTTAATTCTGTCACATATGCGGGAACTTCCTTAAATTTCAATCAACAATATTTCTGGCATGTGGCAGCTTATAGCAAATATTCAGACACTCCGAATTCGGTAAGTAATGTTTACAGTTTTATCTTGACCCAATGATAGAATTCCGGGATGTTACCAAAAGTTATTCGGGCAACATTGCGCTCGATTCGATTTCATTCAAGGTTGAACGGGGAACGGCGTGCGGTTATATCGGTCCGAATGGTGCGGGAAAGTCCACCACCGCCAGAATAATAGTCGGGCTGGAGATCCCCGACGCAGGAAAAGTGACGATCGTCGGGAGGGATTCCATCGTTGATACGGGTTACGTGAAAAGTCGAATCGGGTACGTTCCTGAATCCCCCAAGTTGTATGAAACGCTGACCCCGCGTGAAACGGTGGCAATGGCCGGCATGCTGAGGAACATCGAACCCGCACCGATCCTGAACAAATTAGATGTGCTTTCAGAGATCTTCGCCTTCAAGGATTCGCTTTATAGTCCCCTCCACACACTTTCCAAGGGCACCAAGCAGAAGCTTGTCATAAGCCTTTCTCTTATGTTCAATCCCGAGGTCCTGATACTCGATGAGCCTACTGACGGGCTTGATGTCCAGGCGGTCGCAACCCTTAAGCAAATCATCAGGACTTTCACCTCTCGCGGGGGAACTGTATTCTACAGCTCTCACCTGCTGGACGTTGTCGAAGGAATATGCGATAACGTGATCTTCATACATGAAGGCAAAATCGTTGACAGGTACGACCGGAAGGATTTTTCCGGAAAGCGGGGGTTCCTCGAGACCGTTCTAACAGAACACATCGGGTCCGGAAACGAGCAGAAGCTCATAGATGATTTCTTTGAGCATGCGGATTAGCTTTCCTCTCATACTACTTATGTTCATCACGTCGGAGGCTTATTCTCAAATCCAGGACTCGACCAGCATACCGTCGGGTAACGTAGTCCTAACCGGCTTCAATCAACAAATCAACACGGCAACATGGAACGGGATTGCAAGCGACACGATATCGAGCAGCGATTATTCGGTTTTCTTTAACGAGAATTTCAACTCGGTCCTCATAGAGGGGGCTCAGAAGCTGATACGCGATGAACAGAATTTCGAGGGGGGAATCACGAAGAAAATTCTCGACCACATTTCAGGATTCGGGTCATTCAGCTCGAATTTTGTAAATGATAACCGACAGATCGGACTAAATCTCGTCGGCGCTTCGACAATATTGGGGGGATTGTCCTTCTTCAGCGGGTCGGATTCTCTTCGGGGCGGCATCGGGAACAGGTGGGATCAGCAAGCGGGAGTCTATAACAGCGGCTTCACTTACGACCTGCAGGGCGCAGCTATATTTGTCCCGTTCGAGGGAACGCAGCTTGTTCCATCCATCTTGCTGCACGACGAGCAAATTTTTCCCCGACGCAACTACGACAAGGACGCAAACCTGACGTATACTCAGGTGTTTTCGCCCAGAGCCGCCATCGGCTTCGCCGGGTCATATGGACTCCAACTTAGAGATTTCTATTTCCCTGCCGATTCGACCGTTCAGAGTCTCTATAAGGTAAAGAACAACATTCAGGACAGACAGGTGAACATGAATTCGTTCACGGCGAACATCGCCATGCCTGTTTCTATTTTTCAGTTTACTGCAGGATCAAGATTCGGGCAACAGCAAATAACATTTACAAACAGGTATAAGCCCGCCAATGATCCGGCAGGACAACTGTATGACACAAGGATCAAAGTCTCGAATTTTTCCGTTGAAGGTCAGCTTTCGACCGGAATCATGGACGATTCGCTCGAGGTGAATATGGAGCACACTGAACGTACAGAGATGCATTCCATCATAAATACCACAAGCCTCGATCCATTTACTCAACAGCAGGTTTCCAACCAGGCCCAGCTCAATAATATCGGCGTAAGGAACACCCTTTCCGCACAATTGTTCGTGCATCTGGGACAGGCTTCGGCGAACGTCACCGGCCTGGCTTCGATCTTCCATTACAATACTCCCAGCACCCTCAATTACGATGACCGCGACGAACTCACGAACACGCTGGCCCTGTTTGTCAACAACAGGTTCAACCCGTTCCTGCAGGCGGGCTTTGGAATGGAAGCCGATTTGATACATATTGTCTACGTAATGTCACAACGGAGTGCCAACAATAACAGGAATTTCATATACAAATTTTACCCCGTTATTTGGTACTCAGATCAATGGGTCAACTCTTACAACAGATTTGAAGTTCTCGCAAACTATACCGTTTACGATTTCGAAGCCTTCTCGCAGATCCACAGCTTTTCCTTTCGACAGGCGTCATTTCTCGACTCAACGAGCGTCAGAGTCACATCCAGAATTTCTCTGCGTATGCTCGTCAATCTTAAACTGTATACCCGCGGCGAACTTTATTGGGCGACTTTTTCCGAATACCCCCTGAACTACTTCGTGGACGAGACTTACTGGCCGTCAGTCAGCTATTCAGCGGGGAGTATAAGCTATGGTGTGGGGTACAAGTATCTCTCCCTCGTCCAATACAACTACGTGACTGCGAAGGTAAAGGAATTCAATGTAAGCCAGACAAACATGGGACCGACAGCTTTCATGTCCGTCAGGCTGTCACATTTTCTCCTCAGGCTAGACGGTTGGTACCAGATGTCGAGGCAATCATTGCAAAACCAGATCGTTTATCCTAATTTCGAATTGACAGCAAGATACATTATTTGATGCCGGAATTGCACAAACACATAGTCATAAAGACAAAAAACAACGCCATTAAAGAAGCTGAAAACAGGCTAAAGGCCGTTCTGACGGGTATCGAGATTTCCGAAACCCAGGAACACAACCTGCTCGTCAGTGCAAGCGAAGCGGTGAACAACGCCGTTAATCACGGGAACAAGAACGATCCCGCAAAGAGTGTCACGTTGGACGTGTATTTCAAAGACGATGAAATAACCCTCTCAGTCGAGGACCAGGGCGGCGGTTTCAACCCGGAAGGCCTCCCCGATCCGCTTCTTCCCGAGAATTTACTGAAGCCCAGCGGCCGCGGAATTCACATAATGAAATCACTCATGGACAGCGTGCGGTTTGAGTTTACTCCCCATGGGACCAGGACGGTACTGAAACTCAGACTGAAGACTGCGGATTAAGCGCCAGCCCTTCCCTTTTAGCCTGCCAACCACGTAATTCCCCCTTGCCCTGGATCTGGACGCCCGTCCAGTCATAACCCGCCACCTTCGTACACCGGAACGGCTTACCAGCCCCCTATAATACAATCGTCCCGGCATGCGTTCTTCCATTGACTTGAAGAGGCGTGCCGGGACGTTCAAAAGAATTTTAGTCGACGGCGCTTAGTTTAATTTAACTTTTGCCATGTTCGCTTTCACGTCATCCGCGGACTTGGTAAGTTCGGCTTTCTCCGCATCGGTCATTTTTATTTCCATAATTTTCTCGAGGCCGTTCTTTCCAAGTTTTACAGGGACGCCGATCACAACGTCCTTCATGCCGTACTCTCCCTCTAAGTAGACTGAGCACGGAAGGATGCGGTTTTTATCCTTCGCAATTGATTCGACCATCTGTGCGACGGCTGCTGACGGCGCATAGTAGGCGCTTCCCGTTTTGAGAAGGGAGACTATTTCTGCTCCACCGCTGCGCGTGCGCTTCACCAATTCTTCGATCTTCTCCGCAGACATCAATTCAGTTAGAGGAATTCCCGCGACCGAAGTGTAGCGAACGAGCGGCACCATCGAATCTCCGTGCCCGCCGAGGACAAATGCCTGAACGTCTTCCACCGAGACTTTCAGCTCGGTTGCGATGAAACTTCTGAAGCGGGCCGTGTCGAGTACTCCTGCCATGCCTATCACGCGGTTTCTGGGAAATCCGCTGACCTTCATTGCCACATAAACCATGACATCCAGCGGATTTGATACCACGATGATGATACTTTTTGGCGACTTGGAAGCAACCTGTTCGGTCACGGACTTCAGGACTCCTGCATTAGTGGCGAGGAGATCATCTCTGCTCATGCCGGGCTTGCGGGCAATTCCGGCCGTAATCACGATGATGTCGCTATTGGCCGTGGCGTCATATGCATTTGCTCCCACCACCTTAACGTCGCTTCCCAATACCGGGCTCGACTCGTGCATGTCTAATGCCTTGCCCTGCGGCATTCCCTCGACGACATCCGTCAAAACTACTTCGTTTGCGAGCTCCCTGTCAACAAGTCTCTGTGCCACTGTGGCACCGACATTTCCAGCCCCGACAACCGTAATTTTCATTGAAAGTCCCTTTCACAGATTAATTCATGTCCATCCATTCGAAGCGAGGATGAAACCACCCTCACTTCGGATCGGTTTGACTCGCGCTCAGAGGAATTACACTGACTCTTTTGCGTACTCTTCTATATGTTTCGAATTTGACAATGCCGTCACTCAGAGCAAAGAGACTATCATCCTTCGCGGTGCCAACGTTCTGTCCGGGCAGAATTTTCGTGCCCCGCTGCCTTACGATTATACTTCCGGCGGTCACTTTTTCCCCACCGAACGTTTTAACGCCAAGCCGTTGTGAATTACTGTCCCGGCCGTTGCGTGAACTTCCTCCGCCTTTCTTGTGTGCCATCTATAAACTCCTATTCTTGAGCTCGTTTCCGGGCTCTATCTTGCGCTTCAAGCGCATACACTTACTGCTTGATGCTGTCGATCTGGATCGTTGTGTATTCCTGGCGATGTCCTTTTGTCACTTTGAAGTTCTTCCTTCTCTTCTTTCGAAAAACAAGGATTTTGTCTTCTCTGTCATGATTTACAACAGTAGCCTCAACGTATGCGCCCTTGACAGCAGACGAACCGACTGTTTTCGAATTTTCGCCATCGATGAGGAGAACCTTCTCAATCTTGATCCTCTCACCTATTTGCGCGTCAAGCTTCGGAACAGACAATCTCATGTTCTCGGAGACCTTGAACTGCTTTCCGGCAATTTCAACAACAGCTAACATTTTACCTCCAAATTAGATTGAAATTTAAGCAACCGGGATGAAAATTTCAACGACAATCCCACAATACCCCGTGCTCAGCGTCGATCTCCAGCCGCCTCTGGGTCTTTGCGTCGGATCCGGACTTGGCCTCTACCCTTCGTTCCGATCTTCGAACCGATACTCGGTTCCGGAACCATTGCCGTGAAGCTTCCGTTCTTTCAATTAGAGTTAAAGAAGGCAATACACTTGGAATGCCTTCAGGATTGAGCGTTTGATGTGCAATTATCGGAGATGATTGAATTTGAAAAGGCCCTGCGTAAACTCAAGGGCTCGGCCTTTCGAGGTTGATTTCGCTCATGGTAAATCAAGGATTCTTAGAGATGTCAAATAGATTGCCACCCCTCACTTACCTTCCCTGGGCCGTGGATAGTCCAATTCCAGGGTTTTCGGTCTTTCCCGCCAGAGTCGCCCTTCATTGGAGATTGCACATCGTGTAATTGTCATACCGCTTGTTGAACATGCAGCAGCAAAAGACTCGATTTGAATTGTTGTATTCAGCTAACAAGGAAGGAAGTCACTATGCGCACGCTTCTCGTAATGGTGAGTCTCACCTTCGTGGTGACACTCGCGGCTTGCAGTAAGAAATCGACCTCACCTACACAGCCAGGCAGTTCCCAGGTTACACCAGATTGGACAAAATACGGATTCACTACTATCGCAGACTCGATGAGCCTGAGACCGGATACGGCAGACAGCATCGTGTCCGGACCATATGATATACAAGTGCAGTCCAACTCCTTCAATGTGCCTGTCACCTTCGAGCTTCTCACCGGAAACCCGACATCCTTTTCGGCGAACGCGCCCTCAGGCGAGACACCGATACTGGCATTTGCGTTCAAAGTGATAGACACGCAAAATGATTCGCTTATCGGACTTTTCACGAATCCCGTGGATATCACAATAATCAATTCGCAAATAAGCTCTCAGAGCTGGTATTATAATATTCTCACCAACGGTACGTATCAACTCAACTCTACGGGCATGCAGCTCAGTGCCGGTATACTCAAACATCCTATCAATGGCGCATTGTATGGTTGGGTGGTCACGATACCAAGTTCGTCCGGCGGAAGCGGAGGCGGATACTGACATTTCCGGCGTGGGCACAACACGGGTCCAAGAGCTTCTGGAGTATGCCGGGCCCTTTCCGAGTGAATGTCTTTAATAACACATTGCCTCGGTCTGACCGACATACGTTCGCTTGAAGGATAATGAATATAGAACATAGACGTGATACATCTGCTGCTGTGCGGAGAGGGAGGGATTCGAACCCTCGATACCCCTTTACAGAGTATGACGGTTTAGCAAACCGTTGCCTTCAGCCACTCGGCCACCTCTCCAGGATCGCG
>JBJKPN010000182.1:0-5245 GCA_046706365.1 Candidatus Kryptoniota bacterium
GGCCTTCTCAAAAGTGTCTCTGTAGGCTTTCAGGAAGAATCCATCCGAAATGACGGCGACTCCGCCGGGCTTCAGGACTCTTGCGATTTCACGGCAAGCCTGCGCTCTCCTTTCCCCGGAGCCGATGTTGTGAATGCAAAGATTCGACAAGACCACATCGAAGTAGTTCGATTCGAAGGACGTCTTTTGAATGTCCTCGTTTCTGATTTCGATTCTTTCGGAGACATTTTCAAGCTGTGCGTTGTATAGGGTGTTCTCGACGCGGTTGTCGACCATGTCCTGTTCTCTCCAGATATCTATGCCGATGAATCTCCCTCCTTCGATTCTCTTTGCCGCACCGATTAGGAGGAGCCCCCGACCCGTTCCGACGTCGAGGACGGTTTCGTCTCCCTTCCAGTCGACCATCGCGAGGAGCGCCTCGCGATGTTTGAACTTTCCGGATTTCACGTAAGCGAAATGCCAGGTTACCATTGCTGCGAAGATGACGGAACAAGCGATCAACAGGTATGCGACTATTCTGAAAATTATTCCCGGCAGAATGAACATGACGGTGTTCAGAACAACGAGTGCGGCGAGTGCGAGAATCAGCATTCTGGGGTTTCCGTCAAATCCATAATCCGGTACGGATTGCTCCATAAACGTTCTCTCGATAAATGACGAAGTTGCTTCTGAACCAAGTTATTGCGACCCGCTCTTGGGTGCAACATGATGGACGTCGGGCTGCAGGAGCACGCCGGAATCGGCTGGGAACATCGGGTAAAGCCGGGCTGTTCACCTACGAAATCCACCCGTGCCGGGGCTTTCCCGGGAGCACGCTTCTGTAAGTGACGGTATTTCAGAAAATTAAAGGCCGGCTTGGAATTGCCGGCCTTCGACACAATTATGGACCAGGCTGGCGATATGCCAGGGAGCAGTTAATCCTCGGTCAGCCCGCGGTCTTTGATGAGCGCTTTGACATCCGGGTTTTGTCCGCGGAACGCGCGGTACATTGCACCGACGTCTTC
The DNA here is from genome assembly GCA_046706365.1 of Candidatus Kryptoniota bacterium. Lineage (GTDB taxonomy): Bacteria > Bacteroidota > Ignavibacteria > Kryptoniales > JAKASW01 > JAKASW01. The sequence goes on from JBJKPN010000182.1 coordinate 1,005, forward strand.
GGATCCGCCTCTTGACAGTATCATTCTCTGAAGCCGCTCTCCGTTGGTGCGGGTGAGCCCGCCATGCTCGGTAAACCACTCAAACGCGTCGTCGTCGATTACCTCTGCCCAGATGTAGGAATAATATCCCGCCGAGTATCCGTTGCTCCAGATATGCGCGAAATATGTGGAACGATAGCGAGGGGGGACCAGAGGCACATAAACATGATAGTGCTTCAGTGCCGCCGTTTCGAACGAGTCAACATTCGTCGCCTTTGCGCCCGCAGGAAGTGTGTGCCACGCCATGTCGAGAAGTGAAGCCTCCAGGTACTCGAGTGTCGCGAAACCCTGGTTGAACGTTCCGGCTTTTCTGATCTTCTCCACCAGCTCTTCCGGCATCGGCGCCCCGGTTTTGTAGTTCTTCGCATAATGCGCCAGGACTGCCGGGTACAGCGCCCAGTGTTCGTTGAACTGGGACGGAAATTCGACGAAGTCTCTCGGCACGTTCGTTCCGGCGAGGCGGGGGTATTCAACGGTCGTAAGCATGGAATGAAGTGCGTGACCGAACTCATGGAACATCGTCGTCACGTCGTCATAGGTAAGAAGCGCCGGCTGACCAGGTGCAGGCTTCGTGAAGTTGGCGACGTTGTAAACCACCGGTCTCGTATGGAGCAGCGGGGAACCGTCCACGAAAGTATCTTCCCACGCACCTCCGCTCTTGTTGTCGCGCTTGAAATAATCGCAGTACCAGAGCGCGATGGACTTGCCGGTCGAGTCGAAGACCTCAAACACACGGACGTCGGGCTGGTAGACCGGGATATCTTTGCGCTCCTTGAATGTCAGTCCGTATAGCTCGTGCGCCGCGTAGAAGACGCCGTCTTCGAGGACGCGGTTCAGCTCGAAATATGGTTTTATCTGGGACTCGTCGAGATCATATTCCGCTTTGCGTACTTTCTCGGCGTAATACTGCCAGTCCCAGGGCTGAATTTTGAAACCACCCTTGTCGCGGTCCACAAGCGCCTGCATTTTTGCTGCCTCACTCTTCGCCTTCCTGACCGCTGCCGGAGCGAGATCAGTTAACAGCTTGATGGCGGCGGCAGGTGTCTTTGCCATCTGGTCTTCGAGCGAGTATGCGGCGAAATTGGGGAATCCGAGGAGCTTTGCCTTTTCCGCCCGAAGCTCTGCCAGGCGAGCTATGACCTGGCGCGTGTCGTTGCTGTCGCCGTGTTCCGCGCGCATCGTCGATGCCTCGAAGAGCCTTTCGCGGACTTGGCGATCCTCAAGAGAGGCCTGCGCGGGCTGCTGTGTCGTGTTTTGAAGAGGAAGGACCCATTTGCCCTCCAGCCCCCGGTCGTGAGCGGCCTGGGCCGCGGCAGCAATCTCGGCGTCGCTGAGTCCTGCAAGTTCACTTCTGTTGTCCAAAACGAGCGCACCGGCTTTTGTAGCCGCGAGAAGTTTGTTCTGAAAATCAGTCTCTAGAGTTGCTTCTTCCTGGTTGATCGCCCGGAGCTGCGCCTTGTCTTTTTCAGAAAGCAGAGCGCCGGCACGAACGAAGTCTATGTAGTAACGTCTGACAAGAAATTTCTCAACCGGGCCGAGGTTAAGGTTGTCGCGATTGTCATAAACAGCTTTCACACGGCGGAAGAGATTCTCATTCAGGTAGATAGCGTCGTTGTGTGCGGCGAGTTTAGGGGCTTCCGCTGAGAGAACGTTCTGCAGCGTGTCGTCTGTGTTGGCCTGGACTACGGCGAAGAACACCTTCGAAACCCGGGTGAGAAGCTCGCCGGAGCGCTCCATTGCCACTATCGTGTTTTCGAAAGTTGCGGGTGCCGGATTTGCGGCGATCTTTTCGATTTCCTCCAGCTGTTCGCGCATTCCGTCTTCGTGCGCCGGCTTGTAGTCGGAGTCGTGAATCCTGTCGAACGGCGGAGCCTGGTAAAGCAGGGGACTCCGTTTGGCAAACGGATTCGAGCCGGGAAAGCCTTTGAGCGCCGCAACGTGGTTTTCTTGTTGACGGACATTTATTCCGTTAGTTGTCGCCGCCAGCAGCGGGATGGATAGCAAGATGGATAGTAACGCGATTAGACGCGGATTGTGCTTTATCATAGATCCTCCGTTGGTTATTCCCACAGTCCTTTAGATCTTACGCGACGCACGATTTGGAATTGTGTCTGTGTAGCTATGATTATGAAGAAAACTAACGCACGGAAGGATGAGGTTCAAGAATCGGAATGAATCATTAGTGGGCTATTCTGAAATCATTGCGGACTGAATACGCGGAAGGGAGCACGGATTATCACAGACGAATTGATCAACAACGCCATCCGTGGCTGTCTGTAGCTTTCTGTATGATCTGTGTGCGGTCCTTCTTTCTCAAAGCAGCCCTTTGTCAATGAATCGGCCGTGGGCAGCAGTAAACCCGCCGCCCGCATAAATGCGCAGCGGTGCTGCTGCGGGAGAAAGTAGGGCTCTTCCTACGGGTATAGGTTGACTCCCAGCCACCACTGGAAATTGCTTACGGAGATTCCGCCGAACGACGCGCGCACGTTAGGGGACATAATCAGCTTCACGTTGAACTGCTTCGCAGGCGAGACCGTCAGCCCAGCCAGAAAGGTGGTCGTCACGCTGCTTATGTCCTGATACGGCGAAACATATAGTTCACCATAGTTGGACTTGTTTGTGATTCCGCCGTAGCTGTTGTTGTCGTAGTTGCTGTTGTATACGACGAGAGTCTGATCCGTTATTTTCCATTCCGATATCTGCTTGTCGAGTCCTAGCAGAAGTGAGACTTTATCAGAGAACCGGTAATTGAATATTATCGGTACATCGAATGCCCACTGGTCGGCGGTGAAGGTCCACTGTACGGCCTTGTTTTGCGAGGTCGAATCGTAATAAAGGCTGTTGTATGTGTTGCTTGTAGAATTGTAGTAGGAATGTCCGTTTGCGATAGTGGGCTCGTTCGTGTTCGTTTCCTGTTCCATGAAGCTGAAGATGCCTCCGATCGTCAGGTCCGACGATTCATTCAGCTTCCACCGCAGCGAGACGAGCAGTCTCTGGGACATCTGTGTCAGGCTCCCGCCTCCGCCGCTCTTTTCGAGGAAGGCCGTATTCGACACGCTGGTGTTGTAATTGGTATCGTAGGTGTAATAGTAGGTATAATACGAAGTGTCGACAATTGTGGATTGAAGTCCGAGGTTCACGTTCTCCCTGTTGTACTGATACAGGAACGTAATGACCTGGCTGTCGTTGAGGCGGGAGATTACGTTCAGCCCAGCGTAAAATGTTTTGCCGTGATGATCCCAGTTTTCCTGTGTGGAGCCCGACGACATAGAGATGTTGCTGGGGTTATTCTTGTAATACGACGAGTCGCCGTCCGTCAGATTCTGTGTTACATTTCCCCAGAGATATCCGGCGGTAAGGCCGACGGTCGATTGTCGGGTTACGCCATATTCCACCCCGCCTGAAAGATCCCAGTGGTTGTAGTTCTGGTTTCTGCTTTCCAGGTTGTAAAATAAAGAAGAGCCGCTGCCATAAGAATAATTATTCCAGTAATTATTGTTGCCGTAGGCTCCGTCCTCGGAATACAGAACCCTTCCCAGACGCATCCCCAGCCTGAAATCCGGCGCAAGTTTATAGCCCGCGTATAGCGAGAAAAGATTTCCGGAATGATGCATGTTGTCCTGTGCGGAATACATGGTCGTGATGGGAATGTTAGACTGGTTTGCTATGGCCGTACCTCTGTAATCATACCCGATGGACGGCTGGTAAACGTCGAACGGAATCGTATAGTATTTGGAATCCTGCATGATAACCTGGTAAGTCGCTCCTACAAACAACTCGGGCAGAAGAGATGGCAGCGGGGTAGATAGAACAGCGAGCGACATGATCGGCTCGATGAGCGGGCGTGAGTTGACATAGTAGTACGGAAAGACCACTGACTGCGACAATGCAATCGGACCTCCGTAAACCGGGTACACGGGTTGGTACAGACTTGTCGTCTGGCGATAAGAGCGGAAGTCGGCATATATGTGAGTCGTCCCCGTGCTGTCGGGACGGAACAACGCCGGGTTTACCTGGAGGTTAAGGAGCGGATCATCAATTACGCCGGGCGTGGAAGTTGCGAATGACCCGATTCCATAGGGCGTGATGTAACTGGGTTGAAAGAACAGGCCGTTCTGTTCGAACGATTTTTCCAGCGATGTCGTGCTGTAATACTGTGCAACCCCGTTCCCTGCAAACAGAAAAATCAGGCCGACGAGGAA
>JBJKPN010000183.1:0-70584 GCA_046706365.1 Candidatus Kryptoniota bacterium
GGACTGGTAGTTCCACCGAATTCTCCGCATGAATTGTCGGAAGCAATTGTTAAATTCTTTTCTGAAAGCCTTGCCGGCCGGTTTGCGGACGGCGTGTCCGAACAGAAAAAACTTTATTCCTGGGATAACCTGGTCAACGCAATCGAGAGTCTCTCGGAGAACGAACGATGAAATACGAGCCTATTAAAGACAAGCTGAGCATAATGATCGGTGACAGCACCGTCATGAGAAGGCTCCTCTACTCCGTCCTGGGGCTGATATTCCTGAGGGAATGGCACGTGAAACGGGCGCTCAGAAAAACAGTGAGAAAAAATAAATCGAAAGAAGTGCTCGACGCCGGAAGCGGGTTCGGGCAGTATTCATATTATCTTGCCAACAGGATGGGGGTAAACGTTACCGGCGTGGACATTAATCGAGCGGAAATCGGGAAATGCGGCCTGTTCGCTCGCAAGATGCGAATGAAGAACCTGGCGTTTGACTTTGCGGACCTTGAAAAGCTCGACTTCGACGGCAAGTTCGATTTGATAGTATCGGTCGACGTAATGGAACACATCCGGGACGATGTCGCCGTATTCAGAAATTTTGAAAGGGCTCTGCAATCGGGCGGCAGGGTCGTCATCTCCACCCCGAGCAACTTCGGCGGCTCGGATGTTCACGACGAAGGCGAGCATTCGTTTATAGAAGAGCATTTTCGCGAAGGTTATTCCGCGGAGGACATCACTTCGAAGCTCGCCGCCGCGAAGCTGAACGTGGAAAGCATCCGGTATACTTACGGCAAGATCGGGAGCTGGTACTGGAATCTTGCGATCAAAATACCGGTGAAGCTGCTTAACAAGAGTTTCGGGTTGATTGCGCTCCTGCCTTTTTACTACATTATCGCGCTGCCGTTTTCCATAGTATTCATGTCGCTGGATTATTTCTTCCCTCCATCGCGCGGAAGCGGCCTGCTGGTGGTGGCAAGGAAAGGGGAATAGAGGAGCTTTGGCAAGTCTAAAAAGGCTCGTCATATGAAACCGGTCTCAGCAATTCTTGAACGGCTCTGATCGGATGCGCAGGGTTTTGATCGTAACGTATTACTTTCCTCCGTCGGGAGGGCCGGGTGTACAGAGGGTTCTGAAATTTGTCAAATACCTTCCGCAATTCGGGTTCGAGCCGGTTGTGCTTACGGTAACTGACGGAGACTATCCTGCTATCGACAGGTCTCTGCTTGAGGCAATTCCGAAAGGCTTGCAGGTAGTCAGGACCAGGATTTTCGAGCCTTACGACATTTATCGCAAACTTACGGGAAAGAAAGCCGGCTCTGCGGTTGATGTGGAGAATATCCCTTCAGGCAAGAAAAGATCTCCCGTAGAAAGATTCGCGGAATTCATTCGCTCGACCATCTTCATCCCGGATGCGCGAATTGGATGGTACAGATACGGAGTCTCGAAGGGAATGGAAATTATCCGTTCGGAGAATATCGACATTATCTACTCAAGTTCTCCGCCTTACACCTCTGCCGTGATTGCCAGGACCCTGAAGAAGAAGTCCGGAAAACCGTGGGTCATGGGGCTCCGCGATCCTTGGACCGGCTTCATTTCTGCACCGGAAAGATGGTTTCTTCCGGCTGCCGTCGACAGGCACATGGAGAAGACTTCGGTCCACAATGCAGACTCGGTTGAGATCGCCTGGGAGGGGATCGGGAAGGACCTGAAGAGCAAATACGGAAGGCTCGATCCTCAGAAGATTGTTTACATTCCGAACGGATTCGACCCGGACGACTTTCCCGCTGTGCCACCGAGATCCGACAGGAAATTCAGGATCACATACACGGGTTCGATGTACGGGAAGCGGAACCCGAGAACTCTTCTCGACGCCGTCAAGATTCTCGTGAAGGAAGGGAAGATTTCAGCCGACAATTTCAGACTTGTCTTTGCAGGGAGGTTCGGCTCGGAAGTGAAGGAGATGCTTTCGGAGCCGGAGTTTGCAGGCATGATTGACCTGAAAGAGTATCTTCCCCACGAGGAAAGCATTAAGCTTCTGCTGCAATCCGATGCGCTCGTTTTGATCGTTGACGAATCCGGACTGAGCAACGAGATCGTCCCGGGAAAAGTGTTCGAGTACATAGGCGCAAGACGGCCGATCATAGCCTTTGCTCCTGAGGGTGCGGCAGCCCAAATTGTCAGGAATACCGGGAGCGGAGTGGTCGTTCCCCAGGATGACGCGGCAGCAGCGAAGTCTGTAATAGAAACACTATTCAGCGAACATGCGGAAGGGAAACCGTCTTCCGAGAGTTCGGGTGAAGTCTTCGCACCGAAGGACGAGGTTATGAAGGAATTTGAAAGAAAAGAAGCGACAAGAAAGCTCGCATCACTCTTCACAAAAATACTAGAGAAATGAAATGAGCAAACAGCCGATCAAGCGGAAGCCCGACAAACGAGCGGTTCAGGAAAAGCCGATCGTCCCGGAAAAATACGAGACGCCAATACTGATAGGTCTCATAATCGTGCTCCTTCTGATATTCCTTCATCAGGCATTTCTCGAGAACAAGGTCTTCATCTCTCCAGACATAAATGCCTCGAGAAGTCTCCAGACGTTTGTCGACCAGGCCCAAAAGGAGCATGTGTTTCCGCTGTGGATTCCATATGTATTCAGCGGAATGCCCTCCTATGCCAGCCTGCTTGTGAGCGGCAATAGGTGGTACGATCTTATCCCGACAGTCTGGGGGTACGTGGACCACGCGATTGCGACGATTCTCATAAATAAGGAAGTGGGCTGGGTCCTGGTTTACTATTTCCTTTTCGGCATCGGACTTTTCGTGTTAATTAGAAGGCTGGGGCTAACGAAGTTCGCCAGTTTCTTCGGCGCGACGGCAACTCTGTTTTCCATGTACATTATCATTTGGATAATGTTTGGACATAATACCAAGATTGCGGCAATGGCGTTCTTCCCGTTCATACTGCTCCTGGTCATGGAGCTGATGCAGCGGTTCAGGTGGTCGTATCTGTTGGCCCTGATAGTCGCAATTCATCTTCAATTCCAGTCGACTCATATCCAGATGATATTCTATTCGTTTTTGGCCATCGGCGTGTACCTGATCTTCATGTTTGTCAGGAACCTTGTGAAGAAAGAGAAGGTCGCCGGGACAATCAGGGCTGGTCTGCTTCTTGTCGTCGCAAGTGCAATCGCATTCGTGATGTCGGCGGATATGTACTACTCTGTTTACCAGTACAGCAAATATTCGATAAGAGGAGCTTCGCCGATCGTACAGACTGCCCAGGATAAAGGTCAGAAGGGCGGGGGATTGGACTACCAGTATGCAACAAACTGGTCGTTCGGTCCTGAGGAAATGGCCACATTCATTGTCCCGTCGTTCTACGGCTTCGGCGACATAACGTATAACGGCCCACTGTCCAACAATCAGTCAGTGCGCGTCAACACCTATTTCGGCCCGGAGCCTTTTACTGATGCGCCGGAATATATGGGCGTGATGGTTCTCCTGCTCGCCTTCATAGGCTTTGTAAGGAACAGGCGAAACCCATTTGTTTTATTCAGCCTGATCGTGATAATCTTTTCACTGCTCATCTCCTTCGGCAGGGAGTTTCCGCTCATTTACAACCTGATGTTCTATTACTTCCCGGACTTCAACAAGTTCAGGGCGCCGAGCCTGATACTTGTGCTTGTGCAAATTTTCGTTCCGATACTCGCCGCTTACGGGATCGATGCAATAGCGAAGGCAAGGAGAGATTCCGATATGATCCTGTCGAGGAAGATGCTTGTATGGACGGGAATATTCGGCGGGCTCCTCGTGCTGACGTTTCTACTACAGGGTTCCATCCAGGATTTCTATACGGGAATAATCCAGGGAACAGGGAAGCAGATCCCGCATCAGATTTACACGCTGCTCTTCAATAACATGATAGGCGATCTTTACATATCGATCATCATCTGCATGGCAACGACCGCGGTGATTCACTTCTACATCCAGCGGAGGATTACCGCTGTTGTCGGCGGCGGCGCACTTACTCTGATACTCCTCTTCGACCTGTGGCGAGTAGACTACCAGCCTATGCAGATGCACAGCCGCAGCACTCAAGCCGAGCAGTTCGCGACGCCGGATTACGTACAGTTCCTGAAAAGCCAACCCGGCCTCTATCGAGTACTTCCCCTGGAGAACGGACAGCCGACGACGTCGAACGACCTCGCGTATTTCGGAATACAGGATGCAAGCGGATATTCAGGTGCCAAACTGAGAATCTACCAGGACATGCTCGACGTTGTCGGGCTTACAAATCCGAACATGATGCGGCTGCTGGACATCAAGTACATCATAACCGACAAGCCGGATGCCGCACTCGGGAAAGTGGTCTTCAAGGGTTCAAGGGCAGTGGAAGAGAACGACGATATACTGCCTCGCGCGTTCTTCGTCGATGATTACAAAGTCGGCTCAGGTCTGCAGATTCTGAACGATTTGCGGTCAGGAGCATTCGATCCGGCCAAAACCGCTTACTTCATGGAAAATCCCGACCTGACCGTCGACAAACCTGACACGAGCGTCTATGTCAGATTCCAGGACTACAGACTTCAGTCGATGAAAATGCAGGTTAAGGCGAGCGGGAACAACCTCCTTCTTCTGAGCGAGGTTTATTATCCTGCCGGATGGGATGCAACAATAGACGGAAAGCCGGCGAAGATATACAGGGCGGACTACTTCCTCCGTGCGCTGATGATACCCAGGGGCGTACATGAAGTTGAACTGAATTTTCATCCGGCGGCATTCTATGTCGGCAAAAACTTTTCCCTTGCGTCGAACGGCGTCGTGATCCTGCTGATTCTCGTTGCGGGAGTGCCGAAGCTCCTGGTTTTCGTCAGGAAGAAACGACACGCGACGCCGCAGGCCAAGTGACATACGTCTGAATTGACGATGTGCGGCATCGCATGATGGTGCCGCATCATCCATATTAGCCGGAACTCACATTGATTAACGCACCGGCGTTTCTTAATTTTCGAGCAGATGGAAACCCAAATCAACGATTTAAGACTGAACCCTAAGCTTGTAAGAGGCTTGCTTGTGCGCTTCATACGCGACGAGCTTGAGAAAGTCGGTTTCGACAAGCTGGTGGTCGGTCTTTCCGGCGGAGTGGATTCGGCTTTGTCTGCGGCGCTTGCAGCGGAGGCAATAGGTGCGAAGAACGTTCTGTGCGTGGTCCTTCCATACAAAACATCTTCGAAGGACAGTGTCGAAGATGCGAATGTCCTTGCCGAAAAATTCGGTTTGAAAAAGGAGCTGATCGATATTAGCAAATCGGCCGATGCCGTCATCGAGCGCGAACCTTCCATGGGAAATCTGCGGAAGGGGAACATACTGGCAAGGACCAGGATGATTGTACTTTACGACATCTCGGCGCGTGAAAAAGCGCTCGTACTAGGGACTAGCAATAAAACCGAGCTGCTTCTCGGATACGGAACTCTGTTTGGCGACATGGCGCATGCAATAAATCCTATTGGAGATTTGTATAAGACTCAGGTGTGGCAGTTATCGTCGTACATCGGAGTTCCCGACAAGATCGTGAAGAAGAAGCCCAGCGCCGACTTGTGGATTGGCCAGACAGATGAAGACGAGATTGGCTATTCGTACGAGGAAATAGACAAGGCGCTGTACCTCCTTGTCGACCAGAAGATGAAAACAGAAGAAGTGGTTGCTCTCGGTTTCCCGGAGAAAATGGTCAATGACTTGTACAGGATGATGGTCAGGAGCCAATTCAAGCGGCGGCCGCCAATTATTGCAAAAGTCGGCAACAGGACGATAAATGTGGATTTTCGTTACCTCAGGGATTGGGGAGCCTAGTGTCCGAAGGGCGGACCCATTCGGGGAATGAAGGGACGGCGGGCAAGCTTTTCGTAGTGGCGACTCCGATAGGCAATCTGTCGGACATCACCTACCGTGCAGTGGAAATCCTGAAATCGGTGGACCTTGTAGCCGCAGAGGACACGAGGACCAGTTCGATTCTTCTTAAGCATTACCAGATATCGAAACCGATGATGAGTTTTCACAGCCACAGCGGAACCGGCCGGGCCGGTGAGATCGTTACGAAGCTCCGGCAGGGCACGAGTATCGCGCTCATTACCGATGCCGGCACTCCCGGTATTTCCGACCCGGGGTACCTCCTTGTCAGGGAAGCGGTGGAGGCCGGGATCGAGGTTGTGCCGGTACCCGGACCTGCAGCATTCGTGGCGGCTCTCTCTTCCAGCGGCCTGAGGAGCGACAGATTCGTGTTCGAAGGATTCCTGCCTCAGAAGAAGGGAAGGCAGAAGAAGCTCCAGCAGCTGTCCTCCGAGCAACGAACAATAATCTTCTATGAATCTCCCTATCGGATAGCGAAGACGCTTACCGAGCTATTGAAATATTTCGGGGACAGGAGATGCGTGGTGGGGAGAGAGATCACGAAAATTCATGAGACGTTTTACAGGGGAAGTCTTTCAGAGTTGCAGCAGTCGCTTCCCGAGTCAGAAAAGAGAGGCGAATTTGTGATTATAGTCGAGGGCGCTGAAGCTTGAGAAGCCTGATACCTCCTTCCGTCGAGAGATCCTTCAAGAAACTCATAGAACCGCTCGCGTCCTGGCTCGGCAGAAGGAATGCCAACCCGAACTGGTTCACGACTTTGGGTTTCCTTCTCAGCATCGTCTGCGCATGGGAGATCGCCGCCGGAAAACTCGTGGCCGGAGGAATACTCGTGCTCGTGAGCGGGCTTTTCGACATTATAGATGGCGCGGTCGCAAGGAAGACCGGAAGGGTCACAAGATTCGGAGCCGTCTACGACTCGACCATCGACAGGTATTCGGAAGTTACCGTATTTTTCGGACTCGGATTTTATTTGATCGGTCACCAGTATTATCTGACTTCGGTCGCAGCTGTATTTGCGATCGGCGGTTCGATCATGGTAAGCTACATCAGGGCACGGGCCGAGACATTGGGCTTCAAGGCAAACGTCGGACTGGCACGCAGGCAGGAGCGGGTTGTTATTCTCGGAATCGGGCTGATCCTCAATGCATTCGACAAATTCTTCAACAGAATGTTGGATCCTGTTATAATGAAGACTCTCGGTGATGGGTATTCACACCCTCCAATCGCCGTCGCAACAGCCGTTTTTCTTTTGGCAATACTCACTAATTTCACCGCAATACAGAGGCTATATTATGTCCACAAACAATTCAAATCAGAAGGGCCCCACTCCTAAACGGGGGAAGAAGATTGAAAAACCCATCGGTCCCCTTACGGTATTCACGCCGGGGATCGGTGCCGTATCTACAACTCTAATGGCAGGTGTCGAGCTGATCAGGAAAGGGCTGAGGGCACCTATCGGATCGATGACCCAGATGGGGACAATTCGTCTCGGGAAGAGAACCGAGAAACGAAGTCCGCTGATAAAGGAATTTGTGCCGCTTGCCAGGATCGACGACATAAAATTCGCCGGCTGGGATATTTACGGCGGGACGGCATTCGACGCCGCGGAGCGCGCTGGCGTGCTAAACGAGAGCGACCTTAAACTGGTTAAGTCTTTCCTGGAAGGCATCGAAGTCATGCCGGCAGTTTTCGAGCAGAAGTATGTGAAACGCCTTCGACCCAAGGTGATAAAAAAGGCTAAGTCGAAGATGGAATACGCCGAGAAACTCAGAGATGATATAAAAGCTGTCATGAAGAATAACGGTTCCAGGCAGGCAGTGATGGTCTGGTGTGGCAGTACCGAGAGCTATATCGAACAGGCGCCGGTACACAAGAACCTGAAGAGTTTCGAGGAAGGCCTGCGTAAAAGCGATCCGTGGATTCCGCCGAGCATGATCTATGCATACGCTGCGATGAAGGAAGGCATCCCGTTTGCCAACGGTGCTCCGAACCTGACCGTGGACGTGCCTGCGATGGATGAGCTCGCTCGAAAGACCGGACTTCCCATTGCCGGCAAGGACTTCAAAACCGGGCAGACCCTCCTGAAGACAGTGTTTGCCCCGATGCTGAAGGCGCGAATGCTCGGACTCAGCGGCTGGTTCTCGACGAACATTCTCGGCAACCAGGACGGCGAAGTCCTCGACGAGCCGGGCTCTTTCAAGACGAAGGAAGTAAGCAAGCTTTCCGTACTTGACTACATACTCCAGCCGGAAATCTATCCGGTTCTCTATTCGGATTACTACCATAAGGTAAGGATAAACTACTATCCTCCGCGCGGCGACAACAAGGAAAGCTGGGACAATATAGACATTTTCGGCTGGTTGAATTATCCGATGCAGATAAAGGTTAATTTCCAGTGCCGCGATTCGATACTCGCAGCTCCGGTTTTGCTGGATATCTTGTTATTCCTCGATCTGGCCAACCGCGCGGGACAATCGGGCATACAGGAGTGGATGTCGTTCTACTTCAAGAGTCCGATGTGTTCGCCGGAAGTATATCCGGAGCACGACCTCTTCATCCAGATGACGAAGCTGAAGAACTATCTCCGATACCTGATGGGTGAGGAGCTTATAACTCATCTCGGGGTCGAGTACTACAAATAGAAACGAATGAAGGAAGAAGAGCGCCACAGGAGAGCGAAAGAAGATGCCGTTCTCGTCAAGCTCGCTATAGACGGCGATGAAGCCGCGTATAAGTCTCTCATACGCAGGTACAGGAATCCCGTAGCCCAGGTGGTTTATAGATTGGTGAAGGATAGGGGCCAGGTGGAAGACCTCACTCAGGAGGTTTTCATAAAGGCATTCCAGCACCTGAAGGATTTCGACTACGAGCATCAGTTCGCTTCCTGGCTCTTCAAGATTGCAAACAATCACTGTATCGACTACATCCGCAAGAAGAAGCTCAGGGTCTATTCCATTGACGAGCAAATTCGGACCGAAGACGGGCAAATGGAATATGAAATCCCCGATTCCACCTATGAACCGGACCTGAATATGCTCCGCGAACAAAAATCGAAGGTCATTCAAGAGGCGATAGATTCGCTGCCGGACAAGTACCGCGAGGTGATCGTTCTAAGGCACCAGGAAGAGCTTAGTTACGAGGAAATAGCAGTTAAGACCGGTCTCCCCGTAAATACCATAAAAGTCCAGCTTTTTCGCGCCCGGGAGATGCTTTACAAATTCCTCAAAGACAGGATTAAACATTATTGAAACCTAAGACCGAAACCCCCGTACTTAACGGTTAGATGCGAAGCCTATTTGCAATATTGTTTCTGTGCTCGACCTCTTTCGCACAGATGACCCTGCGGACCGAGGAGAACCTTGGCGCTGCCAAATCGATGAAAGCGGTAATCAGCCTCGGGGCCGTTGAGTTGAAGCTCAGGGGTGTGGAAGACCCCGACAAAGCATTCAAGATCTTCTACGATTATTCGTCGAGTCAGAAAGTGCCGAGACTTGAGTACGAAGTTGACGGCGATAGGGGGCGGTTCAGGCTATCGAACAACCGGGGTGAAGATCATTTCCCGTTTCCTGGTCTCGGAGGTAATAAAGATTCACTGCGACTCGAGCTGGCAAATTCCGTCCCACTCTCATTGAATATGAATTTCGGAGTGTGCGACGCCGATGTGGACCTCGGGGGAATGGAGATTTCCGACGCCAGATTCTCGACCGGTGTCTGCAGCTTCAAACTGGACTTTTCATCTCCCAACAAGATCACGTGTGATGAATTAGTAGTGAAGTCCGGCGTATCGAGCGTTACGGTTGAAAATCTGTGCAATGCGCGTGCAAAATCCGTGGAGCTGAAAGGTGGAGTCGGGTCACTGAAAGTCGACTTCGGCGGGAAGCTCGAATCGGATTGCAGCGTGCGCGTGAAGACGGGGCTCGGGTCTCTTGATATTTCCATACCGTCCGATATCAATGCCATGATAATGACCCCGGAGAGTTTCCTGACCAGCGTGGATGTATCCGGCTTTTTTGCCCAGGGAGGCGGGGTCTACCGGTCGAGCGTAAAGAAGGGACCGGAGCTTAAGATCTACATTGATTCCGCGATGGGCGGCGTCTCGATCAGGAGCTACTGAAACATCCTGAACCTTACGATACCCTGCCTGGGCATCGAGTCCACCAGCTCATTTCCCCGATAAATTGAAAGTGTAAATGCCGCTTCGTCCGTTCTCGGGTACCCTCCCCCGATCGAGATTAGAACCGTCTCGCCGCCAATCCTGTATTCGGCCGAGATCTTTCTCGCGGCACCGTTCGATTCGTATCGCAAAACGAGTCCGTCGCCGATTTGAAGACTTATCCTCTCCGGAGCGAAAAATTCAACAACTATTCTTTCCGTAGATAACGGCTGCGTCGTGTCGATGCGCAAATAGAGTTTTTCCTTGTCGCTGCCGAAGTAGACCCTCTTGATCTGCAATCCTGTCTTCTGCATGGCGCCGGTCTCTTCCGTGTGCTCCACAAACCCCGCATTTTCCCAATCGTTCTCTCTCGCTCTGTCGAAGCGCGGCGAAATCGTCCTGAGAGGCTGCCTGTAATTTAACTGCTCGGATTTCCGCTTGATTGGTATGTCCAGCCCGGGTGGAGACACGGCTCCGAGCTTAATATAGAACTCTTTCAGGTTGTACCTGAACAGCTTGTCAAATTCACCCGCCTGCGCAGACTTGTGTTCGTCTCCGTACCACCAGCACCAGTCGGACCCTTCCGCAATTAAGATTTGTCTGTAAGCTTCTTTCATTTTTTTCGCTGGCAGGTTCTTCGACTTTCTGCCGAATGCCTCGCGCGCATCGTAAAGAAGGTCCCAGGCTTTGTTGTCCTCCTGCTGGCCGATCCAGATGTCGAAATTGGAGTTTATCCATGAGCCCGGCTCGATGTGCCTGATCACATTGCGGGGTTTAGTCTCCATGCCGGCGGGGAGTACTGTCTCAAGCCTGTCCTCGCCGCTCAGCAAATAATAGAGCGTGCGGAGAAAATCTTTGCCGTCGCTTTGGTAAAACTCCCAGGCATTCTCGCCGTCCAGTATGATCGGAACCACGGCATGTTCAAGGCCTTCATCGCCGTACCTCGTTATGATGGCATCTCTGATTTTCAGAAGTCTGGAAATCATATTATGCGCAGCATCATCCGGACTCCACCGGGAATAGACGAAACCTATCAGGTCGGAAAGGCCATGGTCTCTGAAGAATATCCGTATTCTACCGTTATCGCCAACGAAATCATACGGGAAGTACTTCTCGAGGAAATCGTTTGACACCGGTTTGCCTGCGGCGGCGAGGGTTTTGTGCAGGATGGCCTCGTCCGTCGCGGTCCACGCAACGCCATTTTTGATAAGTATTTTAAGGGCTTCGTCGCTGACCGATCCTTCGCTCGGCCACATTCCCTTAGGACGGACGCCGAATGTCTTCTTGCCGTATTCGAGAGCAGAGTTGACCTGGTATTCGGCATCCTCGGGGCGGCGATACCGGCGGGTAGGCAGGGTTGCCTTTGGATTTGCCCTAGTGGCAATATTGCTGTCGCACAGGAGCGGCAGTATCGGATGATAGAATGGCGAGACGCTTATGGCAATTTGCTTCCGCCTGGCGGCCTCGATATGCGACGGGAAAATTCTTGCCATAATTTCGAGGTGTGCATCCAGCAGGCTTTGTTTTTCCTCCTCGGTAAAGTCCTTTTTCTTCTCGAGGTAATGTTTGAACGGAGGATCGAACCGGGAATACTCGCCCACCCAGGCGAGGTTCCACCATACCTGAAGGTCACGAAACTCCTGCGTCGTGAATCTCCCGGCTGCGGCGTATATATCGCGTTCGGTCGCGCCGGCTCCGCGTTTCTCGAGGAGCTGGTCGTACCGGGAATACCGCTTGATCATGCGGTCGGTGTTCGCCATGAAGAAAGTGTTGACGGCGCTTATTTTCTCCTGCTCGGTGAAAGCGGCCGGGTCCTTTCGGGACAAAGCTAGAGCAGCATCTGTGGCCCCGTGATCCACATACTCGTTTATCTGTTCGATCAGGGAGGGGGCGAAGTTGAATGTCTGTTTTATCCTCGGGTAATCGTCAAGGATCCGAACCATATCCCAATAGTCCTTGACGGCATGCATCCTCACCCATGGAAGCAGAAAAGAGCCGTCGGCTTTATAGTACGGTTGATGGTGATGCCACAGAAACAGAATTTTCAGTCGTGCTTTGTCAGTCATCTTCCGAAAAAGTCAGATGCCGATGGAGGCGGGTATCCGTCTGCGATCGGCAACAGGAGCCTGTAGTCGCCGAATCCGGTCTCGTCCAGAAAGACGAAATGCCGGTTTCTCTGGAAATAGTGCCACACCTCGTAGGGTTTCGAGTCTATGTTGAACGGGTGTCTGTCCACGGAATTCGGCGGGCCCATAAGGATGTAGATCATTCCCATGTCGCTTTTCCATCCGTTCCTGAAATGGGTGAAATGCTGGTTTGCGTACGCAACCCGGTTGAAATATTCTTCCATTACGGGGTTCGTCTTCGAAGAGGGGTTGGGGTTGTGTTCCTGCCAGAACCTCAGGAATATCCTTTCCTTGGCGAGCATGTCGGATGCATGTTTAATACTGTCGATTGTTCTCATGTCCGAAACATACAGCATTTCTTCTGCCGCCTCGTCGAGGCTCGTTATCGTGAGAGGCAATTCAGGGAAGTGGATCGAGAAGAACCGCGAGGCATTTGCGACGACCCGGGCATCTTTTCCGGCGGAGTGCTTCAGTGAGACGGCGAGCCGATAAACACCCATCGGGATGGAGCTCTTCGGAACGCTAGTAAAGGCCTTTTGCACCGTGTCGGTCAGCTTCAACCAGGAAGCGTCTGAATGGAAGAGCTTGTTCTTCTCCCCGATTATCTCGGTCAGAACAAGAAGCGAGTCTCCTGCCTCCGGCGAATAGACTTCGTAAAACACCGGAAAAGAGTCTTTCTCCGATATCACGTTTCCCTCGATGTTCGGTATGATCGTATATTTTCCCTCCGACTGGGTCGAACTCATAAGCAGCATAACATCGGAGATCGACGGTTCCGGACTCGAATAATCTCTCGCAACGAAGTTTCGCTTTGCCACATACGTCCGGTTAGTCTCGGAATCGGTGACCGTCACCTGCAGTGTGTAGGAACCGGGAATGACGTTGAAGTGGCGGTACGTTACCGAGAATATCTTGTCGCTGAGAGTCTCATCGAAGCTGGGACAGGAGACCCGTTCGTCCCAGGCCTGTTCGAGGGCAGGGTTTCCCTGATCGTCCGTCATATGCAGGAAGACTTCATACGATGCGGTAAACTCGTTGCCGGTCTTCAGGAACTGAAGTTCGTTGTACGGAATCTGGAAATAGAAATCCAGCCTGCTCTGATCCGGCCCGGATTTGAAGTTCAGCGCGTCGAAGAAGAAATGGGGCGGGGAATATGAATGAACGCGTTGAAGCTCAACCTGGGCCCAAACCGGGATTGCGGTCAGAAGACACAGAAGAAGTGCCTTTTTCATCATGGCATACCTCCTCAGATAACGGTGCCGTAGAGGTCATGCTCGTAACCTTCGTCAATTGTGACCTCCGCAAACCTGCCGATCTCCAACGGCCTGCGGGATGTTACTACGACCTCCGAATCGATTTCGGGCGCGTCATGGCTTGTCCTGCCGATGTAGTTCTTCTGTTCCTTCCTGTCGATGAGAACGGTTGTCTGTTTCCCGACCATCCTATCGTTCAAATCCGCAATGATCCGGCGCTGCGCCTCCATAATGAGCGCCTGTCTTCGTTCTTTTTCTTCCTGGGGGACGGGATCGCCCAATTGGGAAGAAGTAGTGCCGTCCTCCTGAGAGTATGTGAAAGCTCCAAGCCTCTCGAACTTGAACTCGTTAACGAACTTGTAAAGCTCGTCGAATTCCGTTGCGGTTTCTTCAGGGTAACCGACTATAAGCGTCGACCGGATCGCCACTCCCGGCACCTTCTCGCGTATCTTGTTGAGAAGCTCCTCCAGCTTGTGTCTCGTAATCCCGCGCCGCATCGATTTCAGAACCCTGTCAGATATATGCTGTATTGGAATGTCGATGTAGTTGCAGATCTTTTCATTGTCCCTCATCACATCGAGCAAAGCTTCGGGAAACTTGGCAGGATAGGCATACATCAGTCTTATCCACTTGATACCGTCTATGCATGACAGCTTTTCCAATAGAGTCGCGAGCTCTCGTCTGCCATATATGTCCAAACCGTAATAAGTCGTGTCCTGAGCGACGACTATGAGTTCTTTGACACCCTTGGCAGCGAGCAGCTCCGCCTCGTGGACAAGCTGTTCCATAGGCGCAGAAACGTGTCCACCTCGCATGATGGGTATGGCGCAGAACGAGCAGGGGTTGTCGCAGCCTTCGGAAATTTTGAGGTAAGCGTAGTGGTTCGGAGTGGAGAGTTCGCGGTCGCCGAGCATCTCATATTTATATTCCGCCCCGAGTTCATTCAGCAGTTCCTTCAACTCACCCGTTCCATAGAACGCGTCGATCTCTTTCAACCCCTCCTTCAGCTCGTTCCTGTATCTCTCAACGAGGCAGCCGGTGACGACCACCTTCCTGAGCTTTCCGTTGCTTTTGTGCCGGGCCACCTGGAGCATCGTTTCGATCGACTCTCTTTTCGCGGCATCTATGAAGCCACAGGTATTGATAACCGCTACCTCCGCCTCGTGTGTGGAACTGACGATCGAATGGCCGTTGGCTTTCAACTGTGCGGCAAGTACTTCGCTGTCGACCTCATTCTTGGGACATCCAAGCGTGATAATATGAACTCTTTTCTCACTCACGACATAATTTAGCTCCGTAGTCTCTGGTTTTCAATAAAACGCAATCAGTCCCGGGTTCGACCAGAAGAATATGCCGGATTTTGACCGGTGGTTACGGCTACCTCGAAAAGCACTTAAAAATGTCGGATTGACATTCTCCCGGAGGGGCGATCGCTGCTGGGTGCAAACCGGATCTTCGCTTCCATTCCGGGCTTGACGGCTTTGCCAGCAGCTCCCTTCGCGCCGGAGCAGCCGGCTTTTTCCGATTTCCTTGCTTGTAGGAGTTGTATGTCATACATTTTTTAGAAAGCGTGTGTGATGCCCGAAGTACATTACCAAGACGGATACCGAACGAACCGGTTCGAGGTAAAAAGAGGGGATTTACTCGGAACATAGCTGTTCAGATGTGATGTTGAGTCATGGTATGTGGGTCAGGCATCCTGATTTTTCAGGAGATTTTTGACAATTATCCGGCTCACAAGTGCGACGATGCCAGTACTACGGTACGAGATAGAGCGGCCAAATTTGCCCTCAAGTGCGTCACCGGTGCCGCACACCGACCGGATTTTATTGCCGACCCTGATGAAATGCTCAGGCGACCACCAATGGAGAATACCGGGTCATGAAAGGACGAACCTCGGCGGCTGAAACTGGGTTTCGATTGTTGTTCGACGCAAATCCCCAACCGATGCTGGTTTACAATATCGCGTCGCTCGAAATACTCGAAGTAAACGATGCCATAATCTCAAAGTATGGATACTCCCGTGACGAATTCCTCTCCATGACGCTGAAGGATATCCATCTTGAAAACGATGCAGCGCGACTGGAAAAATTTGTGCATGGGCCCAGATCCAATCTGCGCGCTTCAGGCGAATGGAAACATCGGCTGAAGAACGGTACGATAATCGATGTGGAGATAACCTCTCACACACTCGAGTTCGGGGGGAAGAAAGCCGCGATGATTGTGGCTTACGATATCACGGACCGCAAGAGGACCGAAAGAGCTCTTAGAGAAAGGGAAGAGCTTCTTTCGGCAATAGGCGGCATGGCAAAGGTCGGCGGTTGGGAATTCGATGTCCAAACGCTGAAGGGAACCTGGACTGAGGAAGTCGCGAAGATTCATGACCTGGATCCCGGGATGGAAACAAACGTCGAAATGGGTCTTAGTTTTTACAGGGAGGAATCCCGGGAAAGAATCGAATCGGCAATCAAGAAAGCGATTGAAACGGGAAAGCCTTACGACCTCGAGCTGGATATGACAACGGCAAAAGGCAATCATAAGTGGGTAAGGACGATTGGTGTGCCGGTAAAGGTTGGGGGGCGGGTCGTCAAGGTCAGAGGGTCGTTTCAGGATATCACCGAACTCAAGGAAGCGGAAAAGGCCCTGGGCCATTACAGGCTCCTCGCAAATCACGCGAAAGACATTATAGTATTCACGCGTCTCACCGACAGGCGCATCATCGAGGCAAATGTCGCCGCCGAGAAGGCATACGGCTATACAAGAGACGAACTGTTGTCCATGTCTGTGGATGATATCCGATACCCCGGTGAGAAGGGATGGACATCGAGCGAGGAGACACAAGCCGGTAAGAACGGCATCCTTTTCGAAACGGTTCATATCAGGAAAGACGGCACGCCCTTCCCGGTCGAGGTGAACTCGCGAGTTATCGAAATCGAGGGTGCCCCTACGGTCATCAGCGTCGTCCGGGATATCACCCGCCGAAGAGAAGGAGAGTCAAGACTCAGAAGGCAGGAACAGATACTCAGGTTGTTCGTGGAGAATAGTCCGGCCGCCGTTGCGATGTTGGACCGCGAGATGAAATATGTCGTGGTTAGCAGGAGGTTCGTCTCGGATTACCGGTTGGGCGACCAGGAGCTGATCGGCCGCTCGCATTACGATGTATTTCCCGAAATCCCCGAACGGTGGAGAGAAGTTCATAAGCGATGCCTCGCCGGCAATGTTGAGAAAAGCGACGAGGATCTGTTTCCGCGGCCCGACGGGAGTGCTCAGTGGGTGAGATGGGAAGTTCGACCCTGGTATGAGGATGCGGGACAAATCGGCGGAATCATCATATTCTCCGAAGTAATAACAGAGCAGAAACTTGCAGCCGAGGAGCTTGAGTTGAGCAGGCAGCGCCTCGTGGGGCTCATCAATTCAGTCATGGACGGGATCATAAGCCTCGACGAAAACCACAAGATCATTCTTTTTAATCCTGCCGCCGAAAAGATGTTCGGTGTTGCCGCTGCCGATATGATGGGAAAAACTCTCGACAGCCTGATACCGGATAGATTTCGAGGGAAGCATCCCGGGCAGATAGCCGCGTTCGGTCAACCTGGTGGGTCGAGCTATTCGCGCCATATGATGGGGATGAGGATTATTGCCGGTCTCAGGAAAGGCGGCGAGGAGTTCCCGATGGAGGCGTCAATTTCCAAGATCGAGGTCGCCGGGAAGAAAGTATATACGGTCATCCACCGGGATGTGACGGAACAGCTAAGGTCCAGGGAGGAATTACGGGAGAGCGAGGAGAAGTACAGAACATTATACGAAAACAGTACAGTTGGCATATACAGGACAACCCCCGAGGGAAGAATACTCCTCGCTAATCCGGCGCTGGTAAGGATGCTTGGCTATTCCACTTACGACGAGCTTTCCACTCGTAATCTGGAGATGAGCGGCTTCGAGCCATCGTACGAACGGTCCGAGTTTATTAAAACGATCGAGTCCGACGGGATGGTGAGAGGCTTGGAGTCGGCTTGGACGAAGTTGGACGGGACGGTAATCTATGTGAGGGAGAGCGCCCGTGCGATTCGCGGACCTGACGGCAGAACGATCTACTACGACGGCGTCGTCGAGGATATCACTGAGCGGAAGCTGTCTGAAGAGAGGATCAGAAGGCTGAACAGGGTTTACGCGGTCCTCTCCGACATCAACCAGACTATCGTTCGGGTGCAGGATAAGCAGCGGCTTTTCGAGGAAGCTTGCAGGATAGCTGTGGACGTGGGCAAGTTCAGGTTTGCCTGGGTTGGACTTGTAGACTCGGGCGATGGTTTTCTCAAACCCGCCGCTCAGTACGGCGAAGGCGGAAATCTCCTGGAAATGATAAGAATTTCCGCGAAGATGAAAGATATCGAGAAAATCGGTTCCATCGGATTTGCCCTGGGGATGGGACGGGGCGCTTTTCGAAACGATATTGAACATGACGGAATAAGCCTTCCGTGGCAGACCGCGCTTCTGAATTTGAAATTCAAGTCCTATGCTTCCTTTCCCCTGAAAACCGCTGAAGGAGTTTACGGTACATTCACCTTCTATTCCCCCGAGGTAGGTTTCTTTGACGAAGAGGAAATGAACCTACTTGAGGAATTGTGTTCGGATATCTCATATTCAGTCCAGAATATCGAACGTGAGGACCAACGCAAAAGCCTTCAAGCACAGCTCATACAAGCCCAGAAGCTGGAAAGTCTCGGTACGCTTGCAGGCGGCATTGCTCATGACTTCAACAATATACTTGGCATCATTATAGGCTATTCGCAGCTGCTCCAGAGGGAAAGCCCTGCAGCGGAGAGTGTCAACCGGAGCGCCGATGCGATACTAAAGGCCGCTTCGCGGGGGGCGGGGTTGGTGAAACAGCTCCTCACTTTTGCCCGGCGCGAGGATTCGTCTTTCGATCACATCCAGTTGAACGACATTGTGCTGGAGGTGTCGCGGTTGCTTAACGAAACCCTCCCGAAAACGGTTGTCGTTTCCACGGACCTCAAACATGATCTGCCCTACATCGACGCAGATCCGACACAGATTCACCAGGTTTTACTGAATCTTTGTATCAACGCCCGGGACGCGATGCCGAACGGAGGTGCGCTGGAGCTCTTCACCGGTATAGCCGGCGGAGAGACGGTAGCCGAGAAATTTTCGAATTCCAAGCGGGGCGAGTACGTCCTTCTGAGAGTGACCGACAGCGGCATGGGCATGGACGAGGCGACGAAACGAAGGATCTTCGACCCGTTCTTCACAACGAAGGAAATCGGCAAGGGGACGGGGCTCGGCCTCGCCTTAGTACACAGTATTGTCACTAACCACGGCGGCTTCGTATCCGTCGACTCGACTCCCGGACTTGGAACGACTTTTGAGATTTACTTTCCGGCGGGAGGAAGGGGAACGGTTACGAGCCAGCCTGCCGACGCCCAGGCATTGAATGCTCCCGAAGGGACAGGTATTGTCCTGGTTATCGAAGATGAAGAAATGCTCAGGGAGATTGTTCGGGCTGTCGCCGGGTCGAAAGGCTATGATGTCGTCTCCGCCCGGGACGGAGAAGAAGGAATCCAGCTATTCTCACAGCTTGGAAGTGAAATCGGCGGTGTCATTTCCGATCTCGGTCTTCCAGGCATTTCAGGATTCGAGACACTCGAAAAAATTAGGTCGTTGGATCCTGCAGTCAAGCTCGTTGCCGCCAGCGGCTATGTCGACCCGGAAACAGCGACAAAACTTGTCAAGATCGGTGTCACACAAATCCTGCACAAACCTTACTCGCCCAATGATATTGTACGCACTCTGGACGCTGTGCTGGGAGGGAATTCTGGCGATGCGGACCACGGCGGCACGGATGCACGGAGCCCTGGTCGCGGACGAACTCAACACTGACGCCGTAAATACCCCTATATCCTGAAATCAGACTTTTCCTGTTGATAATGGCACACCGGGAGAATATCTTTTCCTGAAAAGTCATCGTTATATTCTTGGAGAGGAGATTATCAGGATTGAAATTATCCGCACGCATCGGCATCGTGGCGCTCGCTCTGCTTTCATCTATTGCGGCTGAATCAGCCGTCAGGAATCAAAGCCGGGCTGAATCTGAAGATGGAAACTATTCCGGATTTGTCCCCGGCAAGGCAAAGCTGAGTGTTACGAAAGGTTTCTGGGACCGGTTTTCAGACAGCTATACGAGGAACTGTCTTGCCTGGCATCATTCCGCTCACAACCCGGTCCTTCCTCCCACCGGAAAGACGTGGCAATCGCGCTGGACGGCCAACCCTGACCTACTGAACTTCGGCGGGAAAACGCTCCTTTACTACCGTGGCGACGGACTGGTCTCGAATGAGGATCGTACTTATCACGACCAGATAGGCGTGGCTGAATTGACCGGCGCCTATCAGGGGACAATTTCTTATAAGCTGCTTAACGGCGGAGAACCGGTAATCGGTATAGGGAAGAAGGGAAGCTTCGACGACGGAATGGTGCTTGACCCATCGGCGATTGATTTTCACTCGAAGGTTTTCCTTTACTACTCGGCAATCGGTACCGCAGGCTATCACGTGGGGCTTGCTGTAAGCGAAGACGGCGTCCACTTCAGGAAGATGGGACCGGTTATCCAGGGGAGAGTCCCTTCTGCTATAGTGCACGGCGACACGGTCTATCTCTTATTTCAGAGACTCGTGAACCTCAAGGGCATGGGGCCGGATGTTCAACTCAGGACGCCGAAGGTCTATGAAATCTACCTTGCCAGGTCGACTGACGGCATTCATTTTGAACAGGTACAAGACCGGCCGGTCTTCACCGGAGAAAAGGGGAACTGGGACGCGATTTCCATCACGACGGCACGCGTGTCCTACAGCGGCGGGTGGTACTACATGCTCTACGGAGGTAGTGCCTACCTGGCTGACGAACCCGACTACTTCGGCCTGGCGAGGTCGCACGACTTGATTCATTGGGAGCGCCATCCCGGCAATCCGATATTCGGCGCTGGTGCCAGGGGAGAGCCCGACGGGGGCGCGATTTGGTTTCCAGCTTTTATTGAGGAGGGAAACGACTACGCGATTCTCTACGAAGGGAGCTGCGGAAAATACAGCTGGGATCTATCGTCGACGATATGTATGTCCTGGATTTCCAGGAAGCCGTGAGAGCTTGTTCTCACGACTCCGTGAAGCCCGCCTCGCTTTTCATAGCTGCAGCGCGCTTCCCCCTTACTTCGCGGCTTCCGATTTGTTTCCCAGGTAAACTAGTCTGACGCCCGCCTCTTCGGCGTACCTCGATATTCGCTCGTCGCGGTAGAATTCCTTGTAGTATATCGTTTTGATTCCGGCGTTCGCGATGAGCTTGAAGCAGTTCAGGCAGGGTGAGGCTGTGACAAAAATTTCCGAATTGTTGATGTTGACGCCGTTTTTTGCCGCCTGTGCCACGGCGTTCGCCTCAGCGTGCATGGTGCGGACGCAGTGCCCGTTTTCCATGTCATGTCCGACTTCATCGCAGTGGGGTGCGCCCCGCAGGCTTCCGTTGTATCCGGTCGAGAGAATTACCTTGTCGCGCACAATTACTGCGCCGACGTTCTTGCGGTCGCATGTGCTGCGGGTCGACACCTGTTCGGCTATCAACATGAAGTATTCAAGCCAGCCGGCTCTTTTCTTGGTCATGGTCTTTTCCTGTTCTTGGTTGGGAAATAATATGTAATCAAAGCGCAAAACACAACCGGTGAAGGCAAACGAAGCACAGCTCCGCTCTCTCGTCCGGAAGGGTTGCTTGTTCAAACGCGTTGCGATAGATTCAGGGGAATTGAAGACGGCATTGCGACCAACGCGGGTTAGTTCGGAAATAACCCGACCTTCTGCTCGACACACCGGATTTCCGGGGAGCTCACCCGGCTTTTCGACTGGGCTGACTCTGCTCGCCGTCTTGTTGCCCTCCTCATGCAACATTCTGAACAACAACGGGAACAAGAGCGGGCAAGGGCACAGTCAGCTCGAGATCATAAATATCGACGGAACGGGACATCGAGTCCTCGCTGACCCGGGCGGGCTCCCTTTAGCGACACCGAGCGGAGTCTTATTCAGCAACAGGAGTTTTCAGCTGTCGATGATCAACTGCGACGGTTCAGGCCTCGCCCTCATCTACCCGGACATCGGCTGGGGCGACTGGTCTCTCTCACCCGGCGGCGACAGGATCCTGCTTGCTTCTTTGTTTAATATCGTCGATACATCGTACGCCGAGTTGTACCTGATGAACACCGACGGGACAGGTCTCGTCAAGCTGGCTGCGCCTCCGGGGTGGTACGCGACCCCTCGAATATCTCCCGGCCTCGACCAGATCGCGTTCGGCAGGGGGAGTGGGTTGGGTATAATCGACTCCGACGGGACGAATTTAAGACTGATTTCTCCCCCGACGGGTGCATTCTGCAACTATCCGATGTTTGTCAGCCAGAACGAATTGCTATATGACGAAAAGGACAGCTCGAATCTGAGCCTGGACCACTGGAACCTATTGAATACCGCGACAGGTGAGGTTAGGGAAGTCGGTACGGTTTCGATGACACACGCGCCGCTGGGAAGAGTGATCTCAAGATCCAACTTTATCATCTCGGACATGGACACGGTGAAGGTATTCGATGTCTTCACTCCGGCCGTCACGAGGCTCGGCCCGGGCTGGGGGGCTAACTTTTCAGCGAACGGCTCCGAAGTGGTTGCGTACGGCGACAGCACGCCGTACGTGATGGACTCGATGGGCGGAAACAGGCACGCCATATTCACAGCGACCGATCCGGGCAGGGCGATCATGGAAGCTGAGTTTTCTCCGGACAACCAGTATATGGTTTTCTGGACCTACTGGGCTACTAACTAATATCCCGTACCGATGGAAAAATCCCGTAAGAGCTATGATCCATGTGATGAATCGAAACAAGGGAAGACGCTGAAACGAACCGATCAACCAATCGCCGGAGCTTTCGATCTGCCGGGCTTCGAGATTCCGGCATCCTGCCCGCCGCTTGCTTCTGGAAAAAGTGCTCGATAGATTTATCAAAAACGGACTCGCTGTTGTCCCGGCCCGTCAAGGACGTCATTCACTACATACAGGAGGCTGTACTATGAAGAGATCGAATTTATACTGGCTCGCTGCTTTTGCACTCATAATAATTGTAATGTCATCTCCTGCCTCGGCTCAGTCTGAAGGTAGCGGCGGTGGAGTGCGCGGACCAGATCCATCGGGTCAGGACACAACCGGCGGGGTCTCGCCAGAGCTCCTTATCCGTTGCGACGACATAGGCATGTGCCACTCCGTCAATCTTGCCGTCGAGGAACTCGCGAAAACCGGTATGAAGTTTTCAGCCTCGGTCATGGTCGTCTGTCCGTGGTTCAGGGAAGCGGTTTCCATTCTGAAGAAGTATCCGAACGTGGCGGTCGGGGTTCATCTCTCGCTTAATTCGGAGTGGGAAAATTACAAGTGGGGACCGGTGCTCGGAAGATCGGCAGTACCGAGTCTCGTGGACAGCGACGGATACTTCTTCGGGACGACGGCAGAGCTGAAAGCGAACGGGCCCAAGACGGATCAAGTCGAACAGGAGCTGAGGGCACAGATCGAGCGAGCGCTCCGAAATGGTCTGAATGTGAAATACCTTGACGCCCACATGAGTGCAATCGACGAAAACCCCGTTTACTGGGCAATCGTAAAGAAGCTCGCAAAAGAGTATCACCTTGTCGTTACGCGGACAATCGGGGATAAGGATATACCAATTATGTACTCGGCGCCTATCGACAAGAAGAAAGAAGTCCTTCTGGATGACATGGCGCACCTGAGCACGGAAAACATCAACCTCCTCGTTTGTCACATTGCATTGGATACGAGGGAGTCCAATGCACTGATCGATTCTAACCCGGGCGGTTTGCCGTATGTCGGTGCGAACCGTCAGGCCGAGCTGGACGCGCTGCTTTCTCCGGAGTTCAAAGAGGCATTAAAGAAGTACAATGTAAAACTGGTCAACTATGGGGATTTTGCACCGGCGGACGGGGCGGATGAAGGGAGAAAATGAGGAGGAAAGGCGCAATTGGCTGCGTGTCGGGCGACCCCTCGATTGCTTTCATCTTACAGCCTGGAATTGATGCATAGATTTGCGGATTAACTGATATGTCCGATTGCATAACTACCGACTCCCTCTCCAAAAACTTTGGCAGTGTGCGGGCGGTGCACGGTGTTTCGCTCCACGTCAAAACAGGGGAGATTTACGGATTCCTCGGACTCAACGGCGCGGGGAAAACCACCACCATCCGCATGCTTCTCGGAATGATGAAGCAGTCTTCAGGCGAGGCATACCTCTTCGGCAAAAAAGTCGACCGAAAGGACAGCGGCACGTGGAGCCGGGTCGGCTACCTCGTGGAAATACCATATTCATACGGCGAACTCACCGTCCGGGAAAATCTGGAAGTCGTCCGCAGGTTGCGGTCGGTCGATAACTTCAGGTGCGTCGACGAAATAATGGATAAGCTCCGCCTGAGCGAGTACGCGGATAGACGGGCGAAGAACCTGTCTCTCGGAAACGCACAGAGACTCGGTCTCGCAAAAGCGCTGATTCATGATCCCGAATTGCTGATACTCGACGAGCCGGCTAACGGACTCGACCCGGAAGGAATCGTCGAGATTCGCGAGTTGCTCAAACGCCTCGCGGCAGAGAACGGCGTCACGATATTCATATCGAGTCACATACTCGGAGAAGTCTCGAAATTTGCCGACCGCATCGGCATAATACACAAGGGAGAACTGATCAGGGAGCTTGGCACCGGCGACCTGGAAGGGGAGCTTCATCGCAGGCTTCTTGTTTCGACTACGGATAATGCGAAGGCAATTTCGGTTTTAAAGGAAAGAGGATTTTCCGTCTCGTCAGGCGATGACGGTACGCTGTCGCTTGAAGACCGGGAATCTATATCGACACCCGAGCGTGTGGCATCCATGATTGTCGGGGCAGGTTGCGGTCTGTCGATGATCAGGGTTGACGAGGAAGATCTCGAATCGTACTTCCTGCGGATCGTGGGGGCGGGGAAAGGCAGATGAGCACCTCGAAAATGAGTGTCCAATCCGCGAAATATCAGTCGGGCAAATATTCGGAGACCTGTCAGTCGTGAGTGCTTTTCGTGCGGCGCTGTGGTCGGAGGCCCTAAAGGCGCGGAGATCGAAAGTGGTTTCAGTCTCTGTTATCTTCTTCGTGTTTGTCGGGGTTGTGATCGGAATGCTCGCATTCGTTGCCAAGCATCCTGAAATTGCCGGCAGGTCCGCAACTCTCGGCGCGAAGGCGTCCGTGCTTCAGAAGGCCGACTGGCCGCACTTCCTCGGTTTGCTGGTCCAGACAATACTGGCCTTAGGTCCGCTGGGTTACGGAGTCGCGACGAGCTGGGTTTTCGGGAGAGAGTATTCCGATAAGGTTGTGAAGGATCTACTCGCGCTGCCGACCAAACGGGCGACGATCATCGCTGCGAAGTTCGTCGTGGTTGCGATATGGAGCGTTGTTCTTTCGCTCCTTTTCTTCATTTCCGCCGTGATAACTGGCTCCCTGATCGGTCTCGGCGTTTGGTCCGTTGCCGTGACCTGGAATTGGTTCCTCACATTTTCCGCCGGCGCACTCCTTACCATCCTGCTTTGCACTCCGATCGCCTTCGTGGCCAGCGCGGGGCGTGGATACCTCCTTGCCATAGGCGTGGTCATTCTGCTCCTCATCATGACGCAGCTCCTTGGAACGGCGCTTCCTGGAATTACTCCTTATTTCCCGTGGGCCGTTCCGGCGATCTGCAGCGGCGTCGCGGGGAGCGCACTTCCTGCCGCAGGCGCTGCAAGCTGGATTGCGCTCGGATTAACCGTCGTGCTCGGGTATCTCGGCACGGTCGCATGGTGGGAGCACTCGGACCAGGCGTGAAGTGAGGTGGCAGCCTTGCAAGGTTTCTTGGGAATTGCCGGGCTATATCCGCAACGACTAAAGTCCCATTCCTTGTGAAACCAGCAGCCGCGTGATACATTGTTCTGAATTATTGAATCATGAAGGAGTTACAATGTGGCGCTATATCGCAGCGGGATTAGTAAGTATCCTCCTGGCATCGTGCGCGGGCACAAACCGGTTGGAAAAGAATACTCAGGCAGAAAAACTCATAGTTGGTTATCTATTCGAAGGGAATGATATTGTCAAGCCCGATTCGCTTGGGCTCGGCATGGTTACCGACGTAATCTACGCTTTCGCCAACATTCAGGGGGACACAATCACCGATGGATTCAAAAGCACCGCTGAAAACCTGGCGCTGCTCAACGAGGAGAAGCGCCGCTATCCTGATCTCAAGATATTGATATCCGTAGGCGGATGGGGATGGTCAGGCGGATTCTCCGACATGTGTATGACGAGCGAAAGCCGGGCGAAATTCATAGAGAGCGCGATACGGTTCATACGCCGTAACAACCTGGATGGCCTCGACATAGACTGGGAATACCCGGGCCTGCCCGGTGCAGGAAATGTGCATCGCCCGGAGGACAAAGAGAATTTCACCGCCTTCCTTGCGGAAATGCGCATGGCACTCGATCGTCTCGGGATGGAGACGGGGAAATACTATCTCCTGACTGCCGCGGCCGGCGCTTTCGACCAGTACCTCGTACATACGGACCTTGCCGTGGACTCCAAGTATCTCGATTTTGTGAATCTTATGACCTATGACTTCAGTGTTCCAGGCGCCGACTCACTAGCTGGATTTAATTCGCCTTTGTTCACCAACCCCATGGACCCCTACCATAACTCGGACGACGCGGCCGTTCAGGCGTTTGTAGCGGCCGGCGTTCCCCCGTCAAAGATAGTGCTCGGTGTACCGTTTTACGGACGCGCCTGGCACGTCGATTCTTCCGCCTTCAACGGGCGATACCAACCCGGCGGTTTGCCGGCAACGCGCATGAATACCACCTACAGCGGACTCGTCGCCAACTATATAGACAAGAGCGGGTACGTCCGATACTGGGACTCGACGTCCTGTGTGCCGTATCTATTCAACAGGGACAGCGACATATTCATCACGTACGATGACCCGCAGTCGCTCCGCGACAAGTGTGACTACAT
The DNA here is from genome assembly GCA_046706365.1 of Candidatus Kryptoniota bacterium. GTDB lineage: Bacteria > Bacteroidota > Ignavibacteria > Kryptoniales > JAKASW01 > JAKASW01. Next base: position 26,513 of record JBJKPN010000183.1, read on the forward strand.
CAAGGCCCGTGAGCTAGGGGGAGTAATGTTCTGGTCGTTCAAATCTGACGACAGGTCGGCTTTGCTGAAAACTTTGTATGAAGGATTGAAGTAAATGTTGCAGTCTCAGGGTTGCCATCGCGGCCATCGCAGTGACTCAGCCTTAGATCACAGTAGCTAAATGAGACTTTGCTGGTTCCGGCGAAACGGGTTGTTCTATCTCCCGAAGTCATTGGCGGGCTGGCTGATTTTGACGGGAGCGGCGGCTGTTTGCGTCTGCCAATTTGAAGAGATCGACAGTCGTTCCCATTCGGCCAGTGATACCCTCATGAATTTCTTCTTCAGGCTGGTGATCATAATGGCGGCATACTTCCTAATCGGGTTTCTCACCTCCGGTCGGGAGAGGGAATAGAGTCCGGTCGCCTCAGATCTCATAGTCATTTGCTCACATCGGAGTTACTTCAATGACTTCTCATCCAGCGGGGTAATCTTCCCTATCCAATGCTCGAAATGGTTTCCCGGCTCGGTGATGTTCGCATAAACGATTCCCCTTCCGAAGTCCTGCACATCGGTCACAGTCGTTCCACTCTTTTCCTGCCACGTCACCATGTAGACGTTGGGGCGTATCCGCGTTTTTGATATGACGACTGTTTGCTCGGGACCGGGCTTCGTACCTCTAAGGAGCGCAAGGGTGAGCAGGGTGTCGTTCTTGAAATGAAGCTGGAAGGCGTATTCCCCAAAATCGAACTTGAACGTGTGACCGATCACCTGTATCGTGTGGTGCCCCTGTGCGAAAGTCGGCGTTGCCAGGAGCGATGCAATCAGAACTATCAGAACTTTCATGATAAATCCCTCCTTCGAGTTTTGGGATCGTTTATGAAAAACCAACGTCGAACTCAGGAGAACGGTTCCGGACGAATACCGACCGGTTGGGTCCACGCTAAATCTTGCGGTCGCATTTTGACGGTTGGGCGCTGCAACCGCGGGTGGAGCGGACTGCGGAACTCTTCTTTGCTCGCCCGGGTTGCGGATAGTCAGGGAGGACCCACAATTTGAACGATACTTACAAACCGAACGGCTACAGCTCTCTTTCGCCGTACCTGACCGTCGACGGGGCTGTCTCCGTGAAGAAGGGAAATGAGAACAAACGCGCCGGTGTGAAGAATGCGGGGGGCACTATCTGGTGGATTGTCACAAAAGTGGAGTAGGTGCCCCGCGGCCGCCTAACGAAGTTCCGCAAGTTGGATTCACCCGATTCCACACAAGATTCGGCTAAATTTTCCGATAGAAGTAATGACAGACCATTGAAAGTGAGTCTGGAGGTTTAGATGCTTCGAGATAAAAAAGTACGATCACCGCGGCAAAGTGACCAGGAGGCAGCAGGGGGTGTGGTTTTCCAAACCAATCCGATGCCGGCGTGGATTTCCGACAGAGAGTCTCTCAGATTCCTGAAGGTCAACCGCGCTGCCATTCGCATGTATGGGTACACGCGGCGCGAATTCCTGAAGATGAAGGTATCCGAATTGTCGCCTCACGACGATCTCGAACGGTCTGGAGGAGTGCGGTCCCCGGCCGCCGCCTCGGGGTTCCAATTGAAGGGGGAGCAGCGTCATCGCTTGAAAAGCGGGAAGATTATCAGCGTCGAAGTACACAGCCGGAATATCCAGTTCAAAGGGCGGAAAGCGTTTCTCTCCTTCGTCCGGGACATAACCCAAAAGAAGAAGACGGACAAGAAACTTAAGGAATCCCTGGAGTGGCAGAAGGTTATTTTTGAAGGATCCAGGGACGCAATTTTCATCTCGAACGCAGAGTCGAGGTTTATTTCCGTCAACGAGGCGGCATGTGAACTGACAGGTTACTCCAGACCGGAGCTTCTCAGAATGACAATTCCGGATCTCCACGAGGATGTGGATCTTGAAGCATATAATGAGTTCCATAACAAAATCATAAGCGGTGAGCCTGCTCTTACCGAGGCACTTCTCCTTCGTAAAGACGGAAGGAAAATCCCCGTGGAGTTCAACAACAGGCGGGTGATCCTCTCGGGTGAACCTTATATGCATACGATTGCCCGCGACGTGAGTTTGCGCAAAAAAGTCGAAGAGGAACGGATACTCCATGACCTGATTTTCAGGAATCTTTCGGAGATTGTCTTGTGTGCGAGACGAGACGACCTGCGAATCATCGAGCTTAACGAGGCCGCGGAGAAAGCATTCGGTTACAGGCGGGAGGAGCTGCTTTCGATGACACTTTTCGATCTACGTCCTCCGGAAACAAGATCGCAAGTCAATGAGGATGTTGTCAAACGGGGTACCGCCGAGACGACCTACGAAACAATCAATATGACAAGGGACGGAAGCCGGTTTCCAGCGGAGGTAAGGCAAAAGGGATTTGTGCTGAACGGAGAAGAAGTGATCCTGGCAATAGGCCGCGACCTGACCGAAAGGAGACTGGCGGAGGCTGAGTTGCACGCCAGTGAAGAGAGGATGAGGACAATTATTGACGGGACCCCTGATTTGTTTTTCTACACTCAGGATACTGATGGCAATAACACTTACGTCTCCCGTGCGGTGGAGAACATCACCGGGTACAAACCCGAACAGTGGCTGGAAAGGAGGGACTGGTTTGTCACCGATGCTGCTATGAATGGTTATGCCAAATCACTGACAAAAACCCACCTCGCAGGCGACTTCAGCGAGCCGAGGACGCTGGTAGAAATCCGTCATGCCAAAGGGCATCTCGTTCTGCTTGAGGCGTTTGAGCATCCCGTTACTCACGACGGAAAGCAGGTCGGAGTGCAAGGAGTCGCTCATGATGTAACGGAGCGGATGCATGCTGAACAAGCCTTGAGAGAAAGCGAGGGCCGTTTCAGAAAGCTCAGCGAGGCGGCACGCGAAGGCATCGTAATATCTGACAACGGTGTCGTCGTCGATGGAAACTCCCGCATTGCCTCGATGCTCGGGTACGAGCTTGGCGAGATGCTCGGAAGACCGATTTCAGAGTTCGTTGCCCCGGAGTTCCGCGAGGAGGTCAGGAAGCGCATCGCTAAACACTCCGAAGGAGGGTTCGAACACTCTCTCCTGAGGAAGGACGGTGCACTGGTACCGGTAAGCTCCTATGCTCGTGTGATGTCGTGGCAAGGACGCGAGTTACGCGTCACGGCTCTTCTCGATCTCACGGACCGAAAACGAGCCGAAGCGGAGATAAAGGAGACTGAACTGCGTTACCAGGAATTGATTGCTTCCATGCCGGTCGGCCACTACAAAAGTACTTCAGACGGGAGGTTTATAGAAGTGAATCCGGCATTCTGTTTTATGGTCGGCTACTCGGAGGAAGAACTTCTGAACATGAGCATTCCCGAGACTCTCTATTTCCATCCGTCTGAGCGCGAGGGCGAGACACGCTATACGGGATTTTCGCCCGTAACGGAGGTATACAGACTGAAATGCAAGAGCGGGGCAGCGGTATGGGTGGAAGATTTCGCGAGGTATATTCGCGACGGCAGCGGCAGGATAATGTATCACGAGGGGCTCTGCCTCGACGTCACGGAACGGAGAATAGCTGCGGATAAGGAATACAGATTATCCAAGGAAACGGAAATAATGAATGAGCTGTCCATGCTTCTGCTCGGTTCGGGAGAGTCGTACAAAAAAATACCCGAGGTGTGTGTGCAGAGATGTGCTGAGCTGATCGGTGACGCAGCAAGCATCTTCCTGTACCGTGCGGATGATCCCAACATGGAATTGGCCGCGGTTTACAACAGGGATGAGAATGCCGTTGAGGCCTTCAAACGGCATTTTAGCGCCTACCCGCTTCGCGCAGACAGAGGAAGTTGTGGTGAGGTAATAAGTTCCAACCAGCCTAAACTGATTCCTACCGTCGATATGCAGAAGCTGCTGGCGGAAGCCGATGATAGTGAGCGGGAGTATTATTCCCGACTTCCTCTTTACAGCGCTGTGTACGCGCCCCTTCGTGATCGGGGCATTTGTATCGGGGTGTTGAGTCTGGCACGTCATAATGCGGAAGGCTCGAAGTACAATGAACAGGATCTCAGGTTCCTGCAGGACGTCGCAGACAGGGCAGCCATGGCAATCTCGGCTGCGCGGACATACGAGACCCTCCGAAACGAAGTCGAGCAGCATAAAATTGCGGAAGACCAGCTTCGACTGCAGAGTGTCGCTCTCAATACAGCGGCCAATGGAATTCTGATAACCGATAAAAACGGCCGGATCATCTGGGTCAACCATGCATTTGAAACCACCACGGGATATTCATTCACGGAGGCCGTCGGCAAGAATCCGCGCGAGCTGATAAAATCAGGCAAACATGACGCGGAGTTTTACAGGAAGATGTGGAACACGATCTTATCCGGCCAGGTGTGGGAAGGGGAACTGGTTAACAAACGCAAGAACGGGACCTTTTACGACGAGTACATGACGATAGCTCCGGTTCCCGGCGAAGACGGGACAATCGAGCATTTCATCGGCATCAAGCAGGATATTACCGATCGCAAGCTGCTGCAGGAACAGTTCATGCAGTCGCAGAAGCTCGAGAGCATCGGACAGCTCGCTGGCGGCGTGGCTCACGACTACAATAATATTCTCAGCGTTATCATCGGCTATGCCGAACTCCTGAAAGACAGGCAAAATGTTGCACTAACCGACAAGAGAGCGATAGATTCAATTTTTTCGGCTGCGAACCGGGGTGCCGACCTGACCCGGCAGCTTCTCGCTTTTGCCCGGAAGGAATTGATTCTGCCGAAAATTGTCGACTTGAACGTCGCTGTCGATTCCATCCGAAAGTTACTACAAAGGCTTATCGGCGAAAATATCGAACTGAAATTCCTCCCGGGGGAGGACATATGGAATATCAAAATAGATCAATCGCAGCTGGATCAGATACTTGTAAATCTGGCAGCTAATGCGAGAGACGCCATAAGAGGACCGGGCGCCATTACCATTTCAACGGAGAATGTCTACTGTGATGAAAATTTTGCTGAAAGCCACCCGGACGTCGTCGTCGGCGAGTATGTGAAACTGACTTTCGGTGATACGGGAAAAGGCATGGACCCGGCAACTATGGATAGGATCTTCGAACCGTTCTTCACGACAAAGGAAACCGGCAAGGGGACCGGGCTCGGGCTGTCGACAGTCTACGGGATCGTGAAGCAGAATGAAGGTCATATCTCAGTCTCAAGCATGCCGGGTGCGGGTACGACATTTGAAATACTCTTCCCGAGATCGCATGCTCAATCGGATCGCGATGACCTGCAGCTTTCTCCCGAATCACTTCGCGGATACGGCACGATCCTCGTGGTTGAAGATCAACCCGACATGCTTGAAATATCCAGGCTGGCACTGGAGAAATGCGGGTATAAAGTTCTGACGGCCTTGGGGCCTGATAAGGGAATTGAATTGGCGAAGGAACACTCCGGTATGATTCACCTGCTGCTCACCGACGTGATAATGCCGGTGATGAGCGGGAGGGAACTGGCCGGAAGGATAGCGGTCATAAAGCCCGGGATCAGAACGCTCTTCATGTCAGGCTATACCGCGAATGAGCTTGCCCCGGAAGGAATCCTGACAGAAGAAGTGCAGTTCATTCAAAAGCCGTTCACTCAACACTCCCTTGCCAGGAGAGTCCATGAGATACTGGCCGATAACGTGGAAAGCGAATAGCGCGAGGAATAGAGAAATCAGGCTTCCCAGCGGTCGAATATTCCCGGCATGAGGGTAGGCAAACCTCTAGAGCCGGATCTTAGATGAATGTATGATGAAAATTTAGATAATGAATCCACTTGCCTATAGGTAACAAATCCGGATGGATTTTCACCTGACGGCCAGCCTCTTCATCTCCCTCTTCAATTCCCTTCCGCTCGCTTTCAGGAGAAACCAGGCCGGTGATGTCCCACTGAAAGCGCCGGCGATGGCGTACAGGGTCGGGAAAGAGAAGCGATGTTCGTTTGAGACGGCGTAAATCGGTTCCCAAAGTTGAGGCATGAATTTCGACTTGAAAGAATCGAGGCCGTCGAAATTGTAGAACCGTGAGCCGAGTATGCGCACGCCGTGGAGAAGGAGGGTGATCCACGCGGGAAGGGGAAGCTGCGAGATTCCCGATCGGACGGAGAGCGGCGAGAGTCCCAGCGTAACATACTCGGAGCCGGAATCGGCAAGGCTCTTCATGGCTGTATCGAGCATCAGTTCGGCCGTCCCGTTCGGGGCATCGGCTCCCCGAATTATCTGTTCGATGAGCCAACCCTTGCGCATTGGAACCGGCGACGCGACTATGAATCCGACAGGTTTCCCGCCTCTTTCCGCCACGAAGACGCGGCGGTCATAAATCCGGTGGAGAGTCTCAGGTTCGACAAGAAAATGCATCGGCGGGAGCCCGCGAGTCTCGAGCCACTCGCCGAGGCAGCGTTCGAGTTCCTCGCTCCCCGCCGCGTGGTCGGAATTCCAAAGGGATACGGTCACACGCTTGTTTCTTGCCCTTGCGAACTGTGCCCTGAGTGATGCCTTCGTGGATGCGCGGGATTCCCAGTCTCCGGGATGCCAGACAGGCTGGGATCCGAGTAGGAGCTTTGCCACCGGTCCCAGCTGCTCCATTATCACCGATATTCGTTCCTGTGCGCCGAAGTAACATACTCTCTTTCCCTCCTGCACCGCATCGCGCCCGAACGCGCTCACTATCCGCGGTAGTTCGGAGAGGTCACAGATGGGCGAGCCCGCCACGACGCGGTAATTGTGGGCTTCTACGTATCCTACAACTCCGTCGTGATCTCGCGGGAACCACAGCTTTATTCCGGGATTAAGAATCTGGTATGACATTGCATTCCAGCCGAATCGCGCTATCAGATCCCTGGCGCGCGGTAAATCATCTAGATAGGAGGGTGCAGACCCCGATGCCGGTGAATCTGATGTCTTTGATCGACGATAGTCCGAAGTTTCCACCACAGAAGAACAATAGATTCCTCTCAGGAGTTTTGCAAAAAGTGTGGCAAAAAAACGGGCAGCCCCGTTCCCGGGGCTGCACTATGCTGGTGTTGCTGTGTATGAGGTGGGATTTTGTTTGTGAATTATTTTAACTGCATTATGATGGCCCTTTGACGGAACGCGTCGTAACTGAGTTCGTTTCTCGAATATGCATCGGCGTCTCTCTTCTTCACGCTTACCATGACATTCCCGTTCTCCGAACCGATCGTGTTCAGATCCAGCAGCACAATTATAGACTCGTCGGCTGGCATAAACCTCAGCGTAGCGCCGTAATTGGCAATCGCGCGAATAGTCAGATTCTCCAGCTCATCGGTTCCGGAGTGGTCTGCAGACGAGCCCGTCGCTTCTTCGACAAAGTGGGGGTAGCTGCTGAGCCTGCAAACGAAGAATGCTCCAAGCCCTTTCAGGTATACTCCCGTGCTTTGCGGTCCGAAGACATACGCGTCCTTCTCGCTTGACCGGCTCGTGAGTGATTTGTCGAGAATAGTTGCGAGTATTCCGACTGAATCGTGGTGATTCTTCAATTCGCCGAAGCTTACAGCGTGTCTGAATGCGTCTTCCGATTCCGACCGGGAACGGAAATCGGATATCTGTTTCCGGGAGACTGTATAGTACCTTGCGGGTGAGCCTTCGCCCGTCATCACGACGACCGAGACCTGCTGTCCTGGTGTCAGCTTGTTTTCCGCGTCGGCATAACTTGCCAGGAATTTTACGACCTGCTTGTCGATCCTTGCCAGCTCTTCTTTGGAAAACTGCCGCCCCTCTTCAGCGAATATATTTCCCCGCAGCTCAATTTTCGGAGGGCGAACTCTGACGACCGGCGGGTGGCGCGAAACGATCGAGTCGGTGCGCGCGATCAGCGAATCGTATCGTCTCGCTTTCATGTCCATGCGGGCCATTGCAGAATCCCGTCGCGCCATCTGACGATCATAAAGCTTCATCTTTATGTCCAGGTCCGCCATCGCTGAATCGAATGCGGCCATGGAGGAGTCGAACGCCCTCATGTCGAGGTATTGTGCGGCTTTTGCCATCTTCTCTCCTGCAAGAACGGGGAATGTGCCGGGGCCGGAATAATCGATGACGAATAGAAGCCCGTACCCCGGGAGATACGATCCGGCTACATCGGCAGACATGCGTTCTTCCCTCCCACCGGTCAGGAGTTGCTGAAGTATGCCATCCATCACGCCGATGTCCGGGTATGAAGATGGATTTTTCTCCTGTGCCGGAACCGGTGCGGGTCCCGTGAACAGGAGTGCGCAGACGACAACAGGTATGACTTTTCTTCCAAGCATTGTGTTCTCCTTATTCATCGTGAGTCGGCTACGGCGGTTCTTCACCTGACCGAGCTTGCGAGCTTGACGACCCCGTCAAGCGCCGCGGACGATTGGTAATATGCGATCTGATCCTGCTGCTGCAGGCGGTAAATGTGATCCATCATGTACGTCAGGTAGCTCCGCTGCTGGCTGTTAAGCTGGCGAGAGAAAGAGGCAAGTTCCGCATGATACAGCTTGGCCTGCCGAGTCTCGCTTGCCGAAATCATCTGTGATACGAGGCGCATATCTTCCTGACGGACACTGTCCACTATTGCGGCAATCCTTGCGGAGTCCGCCGGGACGTACCGGCTTGCCACTGTTCCGATGTTTATCGACAGCACTCCGTTCCTGTAATCGATGTGAATGGTGAATAGAAGGCCTACAATGAGAATTACGGCGAATGCCGCGCCGACAATGTCGACACCGACTCTTCCGAAACGTCGCTTACGCGCGGGCTTCTTTTCGTCCGGCAGCGAAGGTGCTGGCATGAACGCGAAGCTCGGCGGCCGCCCGTGAGGCGGTACTTTCCACCGGCCAAGCGCGAGAAGTACCTGCCGGTACTGTTCCACTTCCGACCTGCACAATTCGCAGGAATCCAGGTGAGCGCTGATGGCTTCCTGCTCGTTCCCGTTCAGCTCGCCGAGTACGAACGAGACAAGCTCCTCTTTAATGTCTTCACATCGCATTTCTTAAAATCTCCTCGATAAGTCTATTCCTGTTCAAAGCTTCTTTCATGGTTCGGAGCCCCGAATACATACGCGTCTTGACCGTGTTTACGGGGACGCTGGTTATCTCAGCGATTTCCGTAAACTTCAAATCCTGGTACAGCTTCATGACTATAACGATTCTCTGCTCGTCCGGCAGGGCACCGAGCGTCTCCTCGAAAAGGGAGTGCAGTGCAGTGCCGTCGATTTGTCTCTCCATGTCCGGAATCTCCGGTTCCGCGAGGTCGGATGTCTCATCCGAGCCGTCCAAATGCATCCGGCCATTCCCGCGGAACCAGTTCTTTCTGTCCCTGATATGGTCCAGGGCACAGTTGTGTGCGATCCGGTAGAGCCATGTAGCGAACTTATCGTTCTCGTTCAGCCGGTTGAGTCTCGAATATACCGTGATGAAGGTCTTCTGGCACACGTCCTCCGCCTCCTCGATGTTGCCAAGTGTCCTGTAGAGGAAGCCCAGGATTTTGTCGTACCACATTTTCGTAAGAAGATTGAAGACCATGAGGTCGCCGGTCTTGAATCTCTCGATAAGTTCCGATTCTGTACTTTCAGGCATGCAATAGTAAGACGAGAGTTTTCCCGAAAAAGTTTTTGAATTCATGCGGACTCCCGGCGGGTAGCTCTTCCCGCCGATTATTGTGGTTTAGCGTGATCCCGGCCGATATCGGCAGGGGAGGATCGGGCGCCGCATGGGGTGGTGTCGGAGAGTAAACCGACTCGTCTCATTATCGGGCGCGCTGCGGAATGTCGAGTTCTAACGGAAAGAATTACAGTGCCATAAGTGATTTTTACCTTCTTGCGGGAGGATCGGTGACCGGACATTTGACGGTGTCGGGCCCGGAAATAGAGACATATAGCCAACGAGAAATGAAGGGAGGGGAAATCGGGACCAATATCAACCGGCCCCCTTTCGACCTTTCTCCGTCAAAGGTCCCCCGGCGTAATTCGCTGTCCCTTGACTACTTGCAAGCATGGACACCACAGATGCGCCAAGCTCGTTGGTGTTGACTGTGGAATTATGCCCACCGTCTTGGATATCGGTTCCTGCCCCGCAGATGTTTTTCCCTTTTCTGTCCGATATAAGGGTAGGACCAATCGTTTCGTGACGGCATAGAGGTTGCAATCTATATGTAGCACGTTCATATGAAAGGACCGGACATGACGACCAAAAATGCAGTGAGAATCAGGATCGAGGACGACGGATCGATGCTGCGTGGTTTGAATAGAGTCTCGTTCAGCGACCGTATCATGACGGCCAAAGACCGGGCGGCGCTGGTCGCCAATGGGGTGGCAGGGTTATCGGGGGAGATAAGCCGAAGACCATTTATTCTCCATTGGACGAATCAAAATGAACGCGAAAAAAGAGCGAGAAGGTCGAAGGTTATAGATCTCACCATGTACGTCTATGCCGTCGCGGTTATGCTTTACTCCGTGGCATCCAACAGTGTTTCCATATTTCTGCTCGGCATACTAGGATTTGCCATGTATGTCGTCATTTCCCATGTATACGAGCAACGCCCCAGGTCCAGGCAGGAAATCGCGGACAAGAATTACGCAGATCTCATTTCACCTACCGTGGAGAAAAACTGAGGACAGTTCTGAGCAGCCGATAATCTGCCCGCCTCCTTCTACTCCGTGCCAATCAGGTCGAATCACGCCGGCTCAACTCTCTTGAGCCAGACTTCTCTCCAGTAATTAAATTCGTTTCTCGGGCAACCGCCGAACGTATGATCGTAAGTACATGTATTCTCCTCAAGAAGGACTGTACCTTTTACTTCGACCATCTCACCGCTGTGCTCGTGAATCATTCTCTCTATCCGGCGTCTTACCCTGAAGCGCATTCCACAATACCGCTTCATATCCGGAACAAATGCAAGTCCTCTATTCTTTCCCTGAGCGTCCAGCGTATCTTCTATTTCGATGAAGGATCTCACTTCGACGAGTTCGCCCGGCCGTAGGTTCAGAATTTCGTGTGAAAAATTCCTGGCGCCTGCCGGGGGGCGTTTCAGCTTGCCAATGATCTTCTGAGCAACCGGGCGCGTAGTTGCCATCACCGCATCGGCTCCAGTACAGGCACCTGAACGAAAGTCCTCGCACAGTTTTATGAACTTTTGTGTCCTGGAAATGTCGCCCGTCGCTTTGCCGAGCTGGGTCGACTGGCAAAAATAAGTCCGCTCGTCTCCTCTCGTCTTCAATCGCTTTCTTAATTCCTCCGCGCCGGCGCTACATGAAGCGCTGCTTGCCGACCGGCTGTCCACTTTCCTTAGCCAGGCCGCTTTCCAGAATATCCTGCAGCTTCTGTCGCATCCATCGTGGTCGAAGCCCGTGCAACGGGGGCCATCCAGGAAAAACACATCGTCGTTTCTGAATTCCGCCATCCGAAGAGTCAGCTCGGCGTTCATGAAGGCAACACATGTCCTGCTCGCCATTCCGGTTACTCGGAACGTCTTGCCGCAATATTCGAGCATTTCCGGCATGAACGGCAGATCATCCAGCGATCCGTCGGCGTCCAATGTCCCGATTATCTCCGGCGGCTTCCGAACTTCTACAGTGTCGCCGGCCTTGATTGAAGTTGAATCTGAATTAATATCGCCCACGATGGCAAAGCCTCTTGTTTAAAACATGATCGTCGCCTTCTGGTAATCAGAGTCAGGTCATGTGAATGTCGGAGCCGGATCACAGGATGCGTCCCGGATCTCCGGCGGAAGGACAGTTGAAAACGGCATAGCACAAAATCTCGCTACGCGACAAGGCTCTTTACAATTGCCTTGCCATGCTCTCTTCCATTCTCTATGAATACTTTGTCGCAGTCGTAGCCCGCGGTTATCGCCCCAGCGACGTATATCCCGGGAACGTTCGTCTCGAACGTTTCAGGATTGTGGTTGGGAATGCCCGTCTTGTCGTTCACTTCAATTCCCATTCCTCTCAAAAAACTCACGTCAGGGTGATAACCAATCATGGCGTAGACGAAGTCGCTTGCGAGAGTCTGCCTGGTCCCCTCCCGGTCGATGTCAACGCTGTCCTCTCGTATTTCAACGACGCGCGCATTGAACAGTGCAGCGATCTTCCCGTGGTTTATCAATGCATCAATTTGCGGGCGCACCCAGGGCTTGACGTCCTTGCTGAAGGTCCCGCCCCTGTGCACGAGGGTCACCTCGGCACCGTTCGCATGCAGGTCCATCGCAGCGTCAACAGCACTGTTGTTTCCACCTATGACGACCACCGGCTTTCCGGAATGGATATCACCCGCATCGTAGTAATGAGAAACGTTCGGCAGCGTTTCTCCGGCGACACCGAGCATGTTGGGATTGTCGAAAAAGCCTGTTGCAATGACCACCCTGTCGGCCGGGACAAGAATCACGTCGGATGCAAGCCGGTTCCTGACCTCGACCTCGAAGCAATGCTCCGCGTTCGATGCGCGCTTGACCGAGACCACTTCGTAATCTCTCTTAAATTCAATCTTGTACATCTCAGCTACTTTTCGGTAGTACTCGACCGTTTCAAGGCGAGTGGGGTGTGGGGAAGGGAGGCCTTCCACCATAGAACGCATTAGTCCCGCTGTCTTCCTGAGGAGAGATTTGCTGCTTGCGGTGGTTAGCGGCTGCCCGGTGGAGGTAGTCGGATTGGCGGCATTTCTCCATGCGGAGCTGTTAGTCAGAGCCCTGAATCCCTTTTTGAAGCGGTAGATTCCCTTCTGCACGACGGCGTGTGCGAACGAACGGTCTTCTGAAGAACCCAGATCGAACGTTACGTCGCCGATCTCCAGCTGTTCGAGCGTGGAGAAGAATATCATATCACGTGGGAAGTTCTGAATTGCGTTTACAAAGCCGCCTTTTTCAAGGACGATTGCAGACATACCGTTTTTCTTAGCCTGCAATGCCACAGAAAGTCCTGCTGGTCCACCTCCGACTATCGCGAAGTCGTATTTCATGGTAATTCTCGGATTATTGAAGCACTTATTCCTGAAATTTCTGCCAATAATCTAATAAAAACAGAGTTGAAATAAATGGCATTTGTGGGATGGCTAGCCCGAGCGGCGATGGGGAAAATGAGTTTAGAATTGAAAGTTCGGCCCGGCTAATTTATATTTCATAGCTTAATCGAATTCGCTGGCGTAGCTCAGCTGGTAGAGCAGCGGTTTCGTAAACCGCAGGTCGTCGGTTCAAATCCGTCCGCCAGCTCTGAAGTTGTAAACAAATGCCTCTTCACGGGGGCATTTTCATTTTGGTTTGAGGTGAGCCAATCAGGGTCGTCGGCTCTCGCACATGTGCCGGACCGGCACACGAGGGAATTCCCAAAGGGACGGGTCTTCGAGAAAATCCGTCCGGCGGCTCTGAGGAATCTAAGTCGATGCCTCTGACGGCAGACATACTCTTTCCAGGCGTCGTGGTAAATTTGCCCAATCGCCGAAGTGCATTGCATTCGTCTGCATGAAAATGTATTTGCTTTTCCAATCGGGAGTGACACGTCAAATCCTCATTCGATTACCTGAGTGAGATTCCGGGCCGCAAGCTTGAATTTTCAATGCGGATATTTTGTTCTGATGAACGAGACAAATCCAATTTCAGGTAATTATCATTTAATTTGAGCATAGAAATGAACTACGATATGATTGTCATAGGCGGTGGTCCGGCAGGGCTATCGGCCGCAATTGAAGCAAAAAAGAAGAATCTGAACACGCTACTTCTCGACAAAGGCGCGATTGTGAACTCCATCCAGAATTTTCCCCCCAGCATGGTCTTTTTCTCAACCTCGGAGTTGCTGGAAATCGGGGGAATTCCTTTCATTGCATCGGCATCGCATCCTACGCGTGCAGAAGCCGTCAACTATTACGCAAGAGTCGCCCGTTCTTACGGAATAGATTTCAGGGGGAATTCCCGCGTCCTCGCGGTACGAAAGACATCAGTCGGCGCCACGGGGTTTAAGGTAGAAACGAAGGATGAACGGACATCGCAGTTGACTTTCCTCACTGCGGACAGGATCGTCGTTGCGACCGGCTTCTTTGACAACCCGAACCTGCTCGGCATTCCCGGTGAAAATCTTCCCAATGTATCTCACACATACATGGAGCCGGGAAGACACTTCGGCCAGAAGGTCGTGATTATCGGGGGGAAAAACAGCGCCGTCGAGGCGGCGCTCGATCTCTACAGGCACGGCGTCGACGTCACCATCATCTACCGCAGGGAAGCGTTCGGAAAAAGCGTGAAGTACTGGATACTCCCCGATATCGAGAACCGCGTAAAGAACCGCGAAATTGCCGCGCGTTTCAATTCCACGGTACTTGAAATAAAGGACGACCGGATTGTAGTCGATGTAGACGGTGAAAAAGAGGAAATCGAATGCGACTTCGTGTATGCTTTGACCGGATACCATCCCGATGTTAATTTTCTTACGAATATTGGAATTGAAATTGATTCCGAAACAGGGATCCCGAAGCATGATCCGCAAACTTTCGAGACAAACTTAAAAGGGATATTTGTGGCAGGTTCGATCGTAGCCGGTTACGACTGCAACAAGATCTTCATCGAAAACGGCAGGGAACACGGGAAACACATTGCAAACAGCCTCGTAAAATCATGACATTATATATCACGGAAAAGCAGGTAGGTGAGCTCGTCGATATTCGGGATGCGATTGCGGCAGTTGAAAACTCCGGCAGGCTGCTGGCCGGTGGAGAAGCGACTTTCGTTCCCAGAACACGGCTTCGAATGAAGAACGGCTTCCTTCACCTGATGCCTGCATCACTGGAAAAGGACGGGTGCTTCGGATACAAGGCCTACACCAGTTTCAAAGGAGTGGCGCGCTTTTTCGTTTTTCTTTTCGACAACGGCAACGGCGAGCTTCGCGCGGTAATCGAGGGTGACAAACTCGGACAGCTGAGGACCGGCGCGGCAAGCGGTGTCGCTACCAGAGTGCTGGCCAGAAAGAACGCCGGGACTCTCGGAATCATCGGCTCGGGATACCAGGCGGCGACTCAGCTGACGGCCGCAGCTGCCGTGCGGGAATTCGAGTCAGTGAGGGTTTTTAGCAGAAATTTCGAGCATGCCGAGAAGTTCTGCGAGCGTCTCCAGGCCGGACTGAAACCGAAACTGGAGCCTGTCAAGAAAGTCGAGGATGCGGCGTCGGCAGACGTGGTGACAACTGCGACAAGCGCCGTCTCACCGGTCCTAATCGGAGAAATGTTGAAGAACGGCTGTCACATAAATGCGGTCGGCGGCAACATGCTGGTGAAGCGTGAGCTGGACGAACGTGCCGTCGAGCGGAGCAACCTGATTGTAATCGACAGCCGCGAGCAGGGGCAGCTCGAATGCGGCGACTTCCTTCCGCTCATTGACAAGGGAAAACTGCACTGGAGCGACGTATACGAATTCGGCGACCTTTTCAACGGCCGCGCTGCCAGAAGAAACGACGCGGAGATTACTCTGTTCAAATCGCAGGGTATCGCCCCGTGGGATGTCGCGCTCGCCGAGGTAGTATATAAACGCGCCGTCGAGAGAAAGATCGGCACCCTGCTTCCTATATGACGTCTCCCTCCGAATCGGAATCGGACAGGAATACCTCTCCGAATGGAAAACTGAACCTGCTCGGTAAGACGGAGCAGGAGCTGGAGAAGTTCTTCGGCGAAATAGGCGAAGCGCCGTACAGGGGAAGACAGCTATTCAATTGGATATATCAGAAACGCATCGAGGACTTCAGCCCGGTTACCGGGTTCACGAAGTCGCTGAGATCGAAGCTCGAAGAGATAGCGGAAATAAAATATCCGGAGGTCGCAGGCTCGGAAGAGTCGCATGTCGACGGGACGTCGAAATTCCTTTTGCAGCTGGCGGACGGGAATAAGATAGAAACCGTCCTTATCCCGAGCGAAAAGTCCCCTGACGAAGGAGGCTCCCTAAGGGAAACGGTCTGCGTCTCCACGCAGGTCGGCTGCGCGCTCGACTGTAAGTTCTGCGCTACGGGGGCGATGAACTTTTCCCGCAACCTGACGGCCGGGGAGATCGTCTCGCAGGTCCTCATAGCACAGCGTTACGCGAAGAAACGGATCACCAACGTGGTATTCATGGGTATGGGCGAACCCCTTTTGAATTACACTGCCGTAATCAACGCGATAGAAATATTGACAAATGACAGGTCGGTCAACATACGTGCGAAGGGGATCACGGTCTCCACTGCAGGCATTGTCGACAAGATACCTCTGCTGGCGAACGAACAGATAAAGTTCAGGATGGCGATATCCCTTCACAGTCTCGACGAGGAAGTGAGGACCCTCCTTATGCCGATAAACAGGAAATACAAATTGCAGCAGCTCCTGCCTGCCGTGAGGGACTTTGCCAGGCGGAGACGGGACAGGGTTACGTTCGAGTATATCCTGTTCGGTGGGCTCAACGACTCCGACGAGGATATTTCCAGGCTCGTTAAGCTCTCCGGTGAGATTCCGCTCAAAATAAACCTTCTCCGGTACCACCCGCTCGGACATTTGTCCAGACTTGGCTTGCAGATTGATCCCGTTGCAATTAAACTAAAACCGAGCGACCGCATCGAGGAATTCGCCGACAAGCTTCGCGACAAGGGAATCACGGTTTTCGTGCGTTCGAATTCAGGCGAGGACATCGACGGTGCGTGCGGTCAACTCGCAGCAAAGAACATTCGCAGGCACAAAAACTCAAGGATAAGCTTATGATTCTGATTCTCTTCGGTCCCCCGGGCGTCGGAAAAGGGACCCAGGCAAAAATCCTGTCGAACGAGAAGAAAGTGGCTCACATTGCCACCGGAGACATACTCAGGGAAGCCGTTTCGCGCGCAACGGAGATGGGAAAGAAGGCGAAGGCATACATGGATCGCGGTGAACTTGTTCCGGACGATGTTGTAATTGGGATTATTCAGGACCGGCTAAAGGAGGATGACGCAAAGGACGGCTTCATACTCGACGGTTTCCCCAGGACCCTTCCGCAGGCGGAAGCCCTGGACAAAGTGTTTCAGAAGGCGGGGATCAAGGTCGACCATGTAATCAGCATGGAAGTCGACGAAAAGTTGCTGGTTAAGCGACTAACTTCTCGCCGTGTCTGCAGGAACTGCGGTTCGATTTTCAATCTCCTCGTGGACGACCTGAAGGACTCGGTCTGTCCGAAATGCAAAGGCGAGCTGTATCAGAGAGACGACGACAAGGAAGAGACTATCGCGAGGCGCTTCGAAGTATACCAGAAGCAGACGAAACCGGTCAAAGACTTTTACAGGAACAAGAATATGCTTGTTGAAATTGACGGCATGGGTGATATTGAACAGATAACGAGTCGTTTGAAGAATGTATTGAAATGATTTTCCATTCAGGGCTGCAACACAACGCTTTTTCCAACTGTTTGGGAACAGGTGAAATTCACTAAAATTCTGGGAGGACAAATGCGCAGGTCGATTTCCGCAGCGGCGATCGTTCTAATGCTAACGGGTTTCGCGAACGCACAGCACTTGGCCGGCACGCTGAGCAAGGTCGGGAGTCAGTATGCAGAGGCATACATAACGCCGGCCGTCGATGCGTTCGGCGCCGATGTAAATTCAGGTCTCTTCAACACCGCGAAAGTCGGAGGAATACTTCCGTTCGGTCTGAATCTTTATGTGGGAGTGAAGGCCGCGGCTGCATTCATACCGAGTTCCGAGCAGTCCTTCAATCTGTCTTACCTGGATACCGTCGCCTTCAACGAATCTTTGAACGGACAGGCGTTCACCATAAATGTGCCTGCGACGTTCACCGTGCAAAACGCGCCGACAATCTTCGGAGAAAAGACGGACGGACAGGCGACCTTCAACGTACGGAAGGATACAACAATCACTCGAAACGGTTTTTCGCAAACCTTCAACCTTGACTCGAGTGCGACGGTGGGCACGATACCCGGTCTCTTGAAGACGACCATAGCTCCGATTCCGATTCCGCAGATCGGCGTCGGGAGCATAATGGGCACGGACATATTTGTTCGCTTCCTGCCGAAAATCAAACTGGGCAACTACGGGTCGTTCCAGCTCCTCGGCTACGGACTCCGTCACAGCATCAGCCAGTACATCCCTCTCTGTCCGGTCGACATTGCCGTGCAGGTGGGCTGGCAGAATCTCTCGATTCAGGATTCGACAGGGAGTAAAGTCCTGAAGGCATCCGCATTTGCAGCCAACCTGGAAGTCAGCAAGACCCTGGGAGTTCTGACGATTTACGGAGGCCTCCAGACGGAGAGCTCTTCGGTTGATGTTAACTACAACTATCTGCCGAAGCCGACTCCGATAGATCCGAATCCCCAGTCGATTCCGATTTCCTTCAGCCTGAAGGGGAAGAACACATTCCGCGAACTCATAGGGCTTAATCTCGGACTCGGAGTGATTTCGATTAACGCCGACTATAATATCGGGCAGATAAACGTCGCGTCTGCCGGTATCGGGATCACGATTTAGGATCGGCGTCAGTGACGCGGTTGAGGCTGAAAGGCGTTTGAAAGCAGGCAGAGTATTTGTTTCGTAAGTTCTACAAAAGGAGTAAACCAGTGTTCACGAAAGCCTCGGGGCGCTTCAACCGTTGTCAGGGTTATGTATTAACGTCCGTTCTGTTTACGGCGCTGCTTCTTGCGTCGAGTGCGAACGCCTTCGGTTGGACGGGGCATCCGTCCGGTGGGGCGCAAATCTACAGGCAGGGTCCCACCATCAATCCGAACAAGCTCGCTCTTCCGGGGGTGATCGTGGTCAAATTCAAATCCGGAGTTGTCGGCAGCGTACAGAAGCTAATGAACCTTCCGGAACTGCAGGGGAGAATAGTTAGGGAAGCAAATGTCAGCTCCATGAGTCCTGTCCTGGGAATTCTGCACGTCAGGCTCGACAAATCCTCGGAAATACTCAACAATATCTACCTGGTCCATTATTCTGGGAGCGTCACCCCGGCTTTCCTCTCTCAGGCTCTCGATGCCAATCCGGATATTCAGTATGCGGAGCCCCATTACATGTACAAGGTCAGTGACGTCCAATACACTCCCAACGATTCTCTCCTTTCGCAGCAGTACGCACTTTCTAAAATTGATGCGTTCAATGCGTGGAACATAACACTCGGTGACTCCAGCGTTATCGTCGGCATAGTAGATACGGGCGTCGACTGGATGCATCCCGATTTGTTTGCAAACATCTGGCAGAATCCGCATTGGCAAACGGATACAAATTATCCTGACGATTCGATCGGGTGGGATTTCGGCGGTATTAACGGAACACCCGACAACAATCCGATGGAAGATTCTCCCGCTCACGGGACTCATGTTGCCGGAATCGTTGCTGCCGTTGCCAACAACCGAATCGGCATCGCCGGCGTGGCTCCCGGATGCAGGATAATGCCTGTGAAAGTGTCTGAGGCCGACCAGGTGGACCCGACCACCGGTGAACCTTACATCGTCTACGGATTCGAAGGTATCGCCTATGCTGCCAACAACGGCGCGCGCGTGATCAACTGCAGCTGGGGCGGCGTGGGTTATTCCCAGTATGAGCAGGACGTGATTACTTATGCCGAATCCGAAGGAGCCCTCGTCGTAGCCGCCGCCGGCAACGACCACTCCACAGAATTCCAGACGCCGGCGTACTACGCCGGAGTTTTGTCCGTAGCTGCCACCGATGGGAACGACGTCGCGGCGTATTTCACAAACTACAGCTACAATGTCTCCGTATCCGCGCCGGGACTCGATATCATTTCAACGTGGGGCACCGATTCTTACAGGGTACTGAGCGGGACCTCGATGGCCTCCCCCTGCGCTGCCGGAGTGGCCGCCCTCGTTGCAAGTGAACATCCCAACTATACACCGGAGCAGATCCTGGAACAGGTTCGAGTCAGTTCCGACAACATAAACTCCATCAATCCCGGGTACGTCGATGAGCTGGGTTATGGAAGGGTCAACGCCTACCGTGCGCTCACTTATTCTTCGCCGGGAGTTCAGGTCTCAAACATAACCATGAGCGATTCCGTAGGCGGCAACAACGACGGAATCTATACGGACGGCGAAACCATTCAGGTCTTCGGAAAGGTAACCGACTGGCTTCAGCCGACCAGCAACCTGAGGGTCTCGCTTTCATCCAACGACCCGAACGTTACCATAGTCAACGGCAGTGTCGCAATCGGCGCGCTGCAGACAAAGGGATCCTACGAGCTGCACGGGAGCAACCTCACTTTCAAAGTGGATCCCGGTACGCCGACCGACCACGAGGCGACATTCTTCCTGACGATCACAGACGGCAATTATACCGATTACAGCAGTTTCAATGTCCTGCTGAATCCCATGTTCAATCAGATGGACGTAAACAATATATATACCACCATCAGCGCCAAGGGGAATATCGGTTTCAACGATTATCCGAACAATACTCAGGGCGTAGGGTTTGTTTATACACCGGACAATAACCAGCTCCTCTTCGAGGGAGCGTTCATGGCAGGTACTGAGGCGGATAAGGTGGTGGATGTCGCCCGCGATTCCACCCAGTACGCGAGCGAAGAGGACAACGATTTCAAGCCGTTAGGCCTTGTCACCATCAAGACGCCGGGCACTGTCGCAGATCAGGAGGCCTTCACCGCCTTTACCGACAGCAACGCGACTTCGAACCGTATAGGCATCCAGGTGGACCTGCATTCGTTCGCCTTCAAGAGTGACTCGACCGCGAATTTCATAATTCTCCAGTATGCGATTAAGAACCTGAACTCGTCGGCGATACGAAACTTCTATGCCGGGCTCTTCCTCGATTGGGATATCGGCCCGAGCGGTGCAAACAACATTGCTGCGTACGACAAGAACTACCAGCTCGGATATGCGTACGATTCAACCAGGCTTACAAAGACCTACGCGGGGTGCGCACTCCTCAGCGGAGGGAACCCCAATTTCACTGCCATCGATAATGCCAGTCCGACAAACGGGATCTACACCGGCTTCTCCAAGCTTCATAAGTGGACGGCGATGTCGAGCGGTACCTTAAACTCGTTTGCCGGGCCGAGTGACATTTCTATGGTAATGGCCGGCGGACCGGTGGTGATCCAGCCTGCAGACAGCACGGTGCTCACGTTTGTACTCGCTGCGGGCGACACTCTCCAGGATTTGGAGAGAGCTGTGGCGGTCGCCAAGGGAACGTACGATCAGATTGTGGGTCCGGGTGCGATCCCAACTCTGAAGAATCTCGCCGAGCTGTATCAGAATTATCCCAATCCGTTCAATCCGACCACCACAATTTCCTTTGCCCTGAAGGCCGGAGCGAACGTTACGGTCGATGTTTATAATGTTATCGGTCAAAAGGTCGGGACACTTACGAATGGAGCCTACCCGAGCGGTGGCCCGTATTATCTGAAACTGTCGAGCGACAACCTGGCGAGCGGAGTTTATTTCGTCAGATTGACGGCAAAGTCGGCCAGTCAGACTTACACCGACGTCCGGAAGATAATGGTTCTTAAGTGATGATCGAACGCTAAGGCGACGGCATTCGTCTTCGCGTCCGATTTGCGAACCGTGCCGTCGAAAGCTTCTTTTCCTTTGCTACTTCGAATACTTCTCTTTGAGGAATGACCGGAGCTCCTCGAAGCCGGCGAATATCCGGTCGGTGCAGCCCAGTACCCAGCTCGGAATCGACGGGAATTCCATTCCCTGGACAAGATAGACTGGCTTGCCAAAAATCCGCGCGACCGTAAGCTCTCCCTTGGTGCCCGCTCCCCGCTGAGCACTTTCGTCGTAGTAGCAAATCACGTAATCGCTGTGCAGTATTATCTCTTTGCTGTCCAGCTCTACTATTTCCGCGGCTATCTTGAGGTGAGTTTGCAGGTCGTCCGCCTTCGAACGGCGGAAGTCGACATCCGGATATCCCGATTTCAGGAATTTTTCGCTTGCGATAACGGGATTGAACGGTTCATGACTAAGCTCTTTTTTCAGCCACTTACCCATTTCTTTTCGCCAGTCCGCACCGTAGTTCTCCGCGTATTCCATGCCTCCCGACAGATATGCTTTTAGCGTCATGAATCAAAATAACAACTTGATCGGGATTAGTCCAAGCTCATTGCGGCCCTATCAGTCAACGTCGAACACGTTGTAATGTTCAGTGTCGGCACGTCTGCCCAATTCAACCCGTTCCGGTTTGAATTAACAGGCTACGCTGTTCATATTAATGCTGAAATTCAACACGTCGAAAGGGATCAATATGCTGATACCGGCAGCAGAGACAACGAAGCAGGAACCGAAGGACGAGCTGTTGAGGGCCGTCAATGAAGCGATTACAAAAATTCTGACGGCGGTTTACCTTGCCCTTTTTGCGCTGGTCATTTTTCTCGGCCTTACTTTTGCTTGGAGCATGCGACAGACTGCCGGCGCTGGCCCTGGGGGAGGATGGAGCGGGTTTAGCACGTCGGCTCTACTGGCAACCATGATGGTTCTCCTCGCACTGTCTTTCTATCTCGGCAGGGAATGGGAACGCAGGCGGCCGAGACGGAGATTTAAAATGATTCGATTCCCCAAAGACCAGCTGTTATGGAAGGGCTTTCTCAAGGACGGCACAGTCGAACAGATGCCGTACTGCCCGGAGCACAGCATGCGTTTGTTCATGCGCAACAACGAATATCATTGTCCTAAATGCGGAAGCGAGAGATTTGAAGCCTACAAGTGGCCGGACAACATTCCAAACCCTCGCTTCGAGCAAATTCACCGGGGTGCCGTGTCCATACTTCAGGGTTATCTCGACAACAAAGCGCAGCTGTGAAGAGATATCTCATAATGAAATTCTGATTCGCGTACACGGGGTGTGCTTCCATCGAGATTTGGCGATTCCGAAAAAATTTCAGCCTCTTAATACTTGACATTAGTTTCCAGATTATTATATTACAGAAGTTCTTTAAACAAGTTGTAAGACATCATCGAGAAGGGTGGAGGGATCAGGCCCGACGAAACCCTGGCAACCGTCCCGGCTAATCTTAAAGATTTGTCGGGAGTCCGGTGCTAACTCCTGCCCATGGATTCTGCTGCGCCGGTGGCGCAACCGCCAATGGCTGAATGGGAAAGATGAGCTAAGAAATACGACCTCTTCTTGCCATCGTTCCGGAGCAGGGAGAGGTTTTTTTGTGGTTAATAATAAAGAGAGGAGAAGGAAATAGATGAGCACCAACGGTAAAGAGAGGAAATATCATTACGAAACCTTGCAGCTTCACGCCGGTCAAAACCCCGATCCGACGACGAAAGCGCGGGCTGTACCGATTTACCAGACGTCGTCGTATGTATTCGACAACAGCGAACATGCCGCGGCGCTGTTCGGACTGCAGCAATTCGGCAACATTTATACAAGAATCATGAATCCCACATCGGACGTGTTCGAGCAGAGGATGGCGGCTCTCGAAGGGGGAGCCGGCGCCCTGGCGGCCAGCAGCGGACAGGCAGCACAGCTTCTCGCCATTACCAACCTTTGCCAGGCAGGTGAGAACATCGTGTCCACTTCGAATCTCTACGGCGGAACGTATAACCAATTCAAGGTCACTTTCCAGCGGCTCGGGATAGAGGCGAAGTTTGCGAAGGGAGATGACGTCAGGGAGTTC
Organism: Candidatus Kryptoniota bacterium; assembly: GCA_046706365.1. GTDB lineage: Bacteria > Bacteroidota > Ignavibacteria > Kryptoniales > JAKASW01 > JAKASW01. The sequence continues at coordinate 50,070 of JBJKPN010000183.1, forward strand.
GAGAAGCTCATCGATGCAAAGACGAAGGCGCTCTACGTCGAGACAATTGGGAACCCGAGACTCAACATCCCCGACATCGAGGCGCTGGCGAAGCTCGCACACTCGAAGGGCATACCGCTGATTATCGACAATACTTTCGGCGCAGCGGGTTTCACCTGCAGGCCGATAGACTTCGGGGCGGACATTGTAACCGCTTCGGCGACGAAGTGGATCGGCGGCCACGGTACCTCGATTGGAGGAGTAGTGGTCGATTCGGGTAAGTTCGATTGGGGGAATGGAAAGTTTCCCGTCTTCACCGAACCAAGCCCCGGGTATCATGGACTGAAGTTCTACGATGTGTTCGGCCCTAAATCGCCTTTCGGGAACATTGCGTTCATAATCAGGGCGCGAGTCGAAGGTCTCCGGGATCTGGGCCCTTGTGTAAGTCCGTTCAATTCGTTCCTCTTCCTGCAGGGACTGGAGACTCTTTCGCTGCGAATCGAACGGCATTGTGAGAATGCGCTCAAGCTGGCGAAACATCTGAAGGGCCACCCGCTCGTGGACTGGGTGATTTACCCCGGGCTGGAAGACCACCCGGATCATGCCAAAGCGGTGAAGTATTTCCGCAAGGGACTCTTCGGTTCCATGGTCGTTTTCGGAATCAAAGGGGGTCTGGAAGCAGGGAAGGCTTTCATCGACAACCTCAAGCTTGCGAGCCACCTTGCGAATGTCGGCGACGCAAAAACGCTGGTGATTCACCCGGCATCCACCACCCATCAGCAACTCAGCGACGAGGAACAGCTGTCGGCAGGCGTCGCTCCCGACATGGTCCGCGTTTCCGTCGGAATCGAACACATCGACGATATTATACTTGATTTCGATGAAGCGCTGGATTCAGTGAAACAAAAAGTGAAAGCATGATAGAGACGCTCGCAAGAACAATCGTAAAAACACAGAAGGTTCGGCTTTATACTGAAGCCGAACCTTTTGAATTCGATGCCGGCGCCAAACTCGGTCCCATCGATGTCGCTTTCGAGACCTATGGTGAGCTGAACAATGAGGGCACGAACTGCATCCTGATATGCCACGCACTCACCGGAAGCGCCCATGCCGCCTTCCATAATTCGGAGACCGACAAAGTCCCGGGATGGTGGGACGATATCATCGGCCCCGGTAAACCGGTTGATTCCTCTAATTACTTCGTCGTATCCTCCAATATTCTGGGGGGATGCTACGGTACAACCGGCCCGTCCACCATGAACCCTAAAACACTCAAGGAATATGGTATGACATTCCCGTTCGTCACCATTCGTGACATGGTGAGGGTTCAGAAGAGGCTCCTGGACTGGCTGGGGGTCAGGAAAATCCAGCTGGTGATCGGGGGATCAATGGGAGGGATGCAGGTATTGGAGTGGGCGGTTATGTACCCCGAGATGGTGGTGCGCGCCGTTCCCATTGCTACCGGAGCGAGCCACACCGCCTGGGGTATCGGGCTGAATGAAGTTGCCCGTCAGGCGATTTTCACCGACCCTGCCTACAGGAGCGGGGATTACTACTCTCACGGACAGCCTTCCCGCGGCCTTGCCCTCGCCAGGATGATCGCTATGATCAGTTACAGAAGTCCCGCTTCATTTTCCCTCCGCTTCGACCGGGACCGACTTCGAGGCGAGGACGGCAAGGACTACTTCGATTTGAGCAACATATTTCAGGTCGAGAGCTATCTTCATTATCAGGGGGTAAAACTTGTCGAACGTTTCGATGCAAATACTTACATTTATATAACCCGCGCGATGGATTGGCACGATATTTCGCGGAATCGCAGGAAGTTGGCGGACGTACTTGGAGGGATCAAACCGAAGGTCCTTTGTGTGGGAATCACTTCAGATCTTCTCTACCCGGCTGCCGAGCAACGCGGCCTGGCAGAGCTTATACCGAACGCCGGTTATGCGGAAATCCAGTCCGTGCATGGGCACGACGCCTTCCTGATAGAATTCGAGCAATTGGGCGCCATCCTGCGGGAATTCCTGGGACGGGCCTAGCTTTCCAGGGCGCTCCGGCTGGTTCTGAATGAAGAAGAGGTAACAAGAATGCTCCATCCGATTGAAAAGGAGGCATCGGTAACTGTTTGATTTCTGCGAAGCCCTGTTTCGTGCCACATTGGAAGTCTCCCGCGCCAGATGAGTCTCCGACCGAAGAATACTTGCCCATCCCGCATTTCCCAGTCTTTGTTGCCTCCTGGTGGCATACAACCCCAAATTTCGTTAGATTGCTACTTACGGCGTGTTTCACTAAACTAAATTCACATTTGAACAGATAATGCACATCCTGCTGGTTGACGACGACTTGCATAACCGTTTTACACTTTCCGAAGTACTAAGAGCCGAGGGCTTTTCAGTTGAAACTGCCTCGGACGGATATGAAGCTTTGGAAATTGTGGAAAGCAGGAAGTTCGATGCCATTATCTCGGATGCCCTGATGCCTCATATGGACGGATTCGCGCTTTGCAGGGCTTTGAAGTCCCGGGAAGACAACAGATCCGTCCCTTTTATTCTCCTGACGGGAGAATATATGGAGAAATCCGATGAGGAGTTTGCCCTGAGCGTTGGAGCCTCAAGAGTGCTTCAGAAAACGGGAAATGTCGAGGAGCTGCTGCAGACCTTGAATCACCTCAATGTGCTCCCTCAAGCCAAGAGCCTTGCAGAAGGGGTCGATGACCACCTGGCCGAAGGCGAATACCTGAAGGAATACAACAGCGTTCTCATAAGAAGGCTCGAGGCGAAGATGAAGGAGCTTGAAGAGGTCAATCGCAAACTCCTGGAAAGAAACGCCCAGCTCGACTACGAACAGAGAAAATACAGGCAACTCTTTCTCTCTGCCAACGACGGGATTCTGCTCGTGAACCAGGACAATGGAATCATCACCGAGGCTAACGCGCACGCTAGCAAAATCCTGAGATCGACAGAAACGGATCTGTCCGGAGAGAAGTTGAACGAGCTCAAGCCGTTCGGGGAACTGCTTGCCGATAAAATATCCCGGGCAGAATCGGTCCAGTTCGAGAGCTCGTACAAGAACGGCAGCTCGGAAACATTTCTCGACATTGCGGGCGCACCGATAGGGACGGAGGACAATCTCTATTTGATTATCCTGAGGAACGTCACGAGACGCAAGGAGTGGCTCGAGAGGTTCATAGCAATGGACAAGCTTCGGGCGCTCGGGAGGCTCTCGCACGGACTTGTACACGAGATAAGGAACCCGCTGAACGTTGTATCCGTGAACCTGCAGTTTCTGGAGAGAAGCCTGGATCAGAATTCCGCCGAGCGGAGGCAGACCCTGCAGGCTCTTGATGGAGTGAATGCCATCGAGAAGGTTATTCGTGAGACCATGAATTTTGCCAGGCCTCAGACTCCCGCGAAGGCGCCTTTCAGGCTGACTACGATTATCTCCGAGATAGGCGGGCTGGCAAAAACATCGCTTCTCAAATCCAGGATAAAACTTGTGATAGAGAAAGCGGCCATAGACGACGCCGTCATGGCAGATAAGTCTCAGGTTCTTCACGCGGTATTTAACATAGTCCAGAACGCCATCGAAGCCATGACGGATGGCGGGACGCTGAACTTTGGACTCGAGGAGTCGGCAGAGGAAGGTGAAATCATTCTCAAGATCACGGACACCGGAATAGGAATGGATGAGGAAAACGTCAAGCTTGCCGTCGAGCCCTTCTACACAACCAAAGAGGGCGCCAGCGGCATGGGATTATCGATCTCGAACCGGCTCCTGGAACTGAACGGGGCGAGTCTCGGTCTCGAAAGCCGGCCGAATGTCGGAACGGCGGTCATAATTCATTTCCAAAGATGGAGATGAGAATGGGAAGCAGAAAACTACTGATTGTTGACGACGACGAACTACTGAACAATTCTTTGAACACTGTCCTCACGAGGAGCGGCTACGAGGTTCTGTCGGTTGTCAACGGCGAAGAGGCGTTTCAACAGATCGTAGATTTCCAACCGGATGTCGTTCTGCTCGATCTTTACCTCGGATCCATGACCGGGCTGGATATCCTCCAGAAACTCAGGAGCGAAAACAACGACACGCCGGTTATTCTCATTACGGCGTTTTCGGACGTCAACAGTGCCGTCAAGGCCATAAAGCTCGGTGCCGAGGATTTCGTACTCAAACCGCTGGACCTCGAACAGCTTGAAATACTGATCAACAAGACTCTCAGCCGGAAGAATCTGGAACGCCGGTATGAGCTCCTGAAGGACGAACTGCAGCAGAAGTTCGGTCCTTACATGATCGTCGGCAAGAGCGAAAACCTGAAGAAGGTTATCCATACCGGCGAACGGCTTGCCAGGGCCGACACGACAGTCCTCATTATCGGTGAAAGCGGATCGGGCAAGGAGCTCATAGCACGGCTGGTTCACGAGAAAAGCGACCGCTCCGACGGACCGTTCATCTCCATCAACTGCGGCGCCATACCCAAAGAGCTCGCCGAAAGCGAGCTGTTCGGCTATGAGAAGGGTGCATTCACCGGTGCCATGGACAAGATGAGGCAGGGCAAGTTCGAGCTTGCAAACAGGGGAACAATTCTCCTCGACGAAGTCGGCGAGCTCAACCATGAGACACAGGTGAAGCTCCTTCGTGTGCTCGAGACCAAGAGATTTTACAGGCTGGGAGGCGCAAAGGAGATAAGCGTCGACGTTCGTATAATCGCCGCGACAAACAAGAATCTGAAAACTGCGGTCGAGAAGGGTACCTTCCGCGAGGATCTTTACTACCGTTTGAATGTCGCGCAGCTACAGGTGCCGGCCCTCCGGGAAAGAACCGAAGACATAGCACTTCTGGCGAACACGTTTCTGGACGAGTTCAACAAGAAGTTCGGGAAATCGATAAAGGGATTCACCCCCGACGGGCTGAGGGCTCTTGAAAAGTACCGCTGGCCGGGGAATGTCCGGGAGCTCAAAAACGCTATCGAGCGTGTTACCCTCCTCGAGAATGAACCCTTCATCAAGCCGGAGCATCTCGCATTCCTCGATTATCATCCTGGCTTCAATTCTGCGAAGATGATAGAGGAAAACAATATCGTCTCTATCCCCAACCAGGGGATCAAAATGGACGAAATAATGCGCGAGGCGATCCTGCAAACGCTCAACATTACAGGAGGGAACCAGATCCAGGCGGCTAAGATACTCGGCCTAACGAGATCTCGCCTGCGTTACCGGATGCAGCAGCTCAAAATCAAGTACGAGCCGAAGAGAGAGGTCTCCGAAGGTACGAGAGGATGAGTCAAAGTCCGGTAAGGGTGCGGTTTGCACCGAGTCCGACTGGTTTTCTCCACGTCGGCGGCCTTCGCACGGCATTATACAATTACCTGCTCGCCAGAAAAACCAAAGGGGCTTTCGTTCTCCGTATTGAAGACACCGACCGCGGCCGCTATGTGGAGGGCGCCGTAGAAAATCTGATAAAGACGCTGAGATGGGCGGGACTCGATTATGACGAGGGCCCGGTTGCCGGCGGAGAGTTCGGGCCGTACGTTCAGAGCGAGCGGACGGAAATCTACAGGAAACACGCCGATATACTCCTCGAACAGAAGATGGCTTACCGCTGCTTTTGCACTCCCGATAGGCTCGAACAAATGCGCAGGGAGCAGGAGAAACAGAAACTCACCCCGAAATACGACAGGACGTGCCTGAGGCTTTCAGATGAAGAGATCCGGGAGAATCTTGACTCCGGCAAACCTTTTGTCGTCAGGATGAGAGTTCCTGACGATGTAGTCGTCGGATTCTCCGACATCGTCCGCGGTGAAGTCGAGTTCAACACGAAACAAATCGACGACCAGGTCCTCATAAAATCGGATGGATATCCCACTTACCACCTGGCCAACGTGGTCGACGACCATCTCATGCAAATATCGCATGTCATACGGGGCGAAGAATGGCTGTCAAGCACGCCGAAGCACGTTCTGCTTTACAGGGCATTCGGATGGGAACTCCCAAAGTTCGCGCATCTCCCGCTGCTGCTCAACCCGGACCGGTCGAAGCTCAGCAAGCGGCAGGGCGACGTTGCCGTCGAGGACTACCGCGACAAAGGATACCTGAAGGAGGCACTGCTCAACTTCATAGCGCTGCTCGGGTGGAACCCGGGCGACGACCGCGAGATATTCACGCTCGGCGAACTGGAGAACGAATTCTCGCTGGAGAAAGTGAACAAGTCGGGCGCAGTATTCAACGTCGAAAAGCTGAACTGGCTCAACTTCCAGCACCTGCGGCAGAAGCCGGACAACGAAGTCCTCGCGATGTTGAAGGATCACCTTTCGAAGTCATCTGTAGACGTCTCGCAATTCACCGACGAGTACCTCCTTTCCGTGATCGGTGCCATGCGAGAGCGGGTTACATTCATTAAAGACTATACCGAGAAGAGTCCTTACTTTTTCCGCGCACCGGAGGAATATGATCCGGCCGTCGTAAAGAAGCGGTGGAAGCCGCAGTCCGCAGAGTATTTGAAGAAGCTGATAAATGAGTTTGAGAATCTGCCCGGGCCGCAGAAGGCGGATTACGAAGAGACCTTACACCGGACCGCCAGCGAGTTAAGCATCGGAAACGGCCAGCTCATCCACCCACTCAGGCTTGCAGTCTCGGGCATGGGGGAGGGACCGGGACTGTTCGATATCGTGGTCATTCTCGGCAAGGACGAAACCATCCGCAGGATGCAGATGGCAATTGAGAAGATTAAACCCGCCGATGCATAAAGGAGGTGCGGCGATCCGGTTTTTGTAATCCAACCGTGATTCCTGCCGCCAAGCCGGCACCATTAGTTCAAAAAGCCGACATCTATCCTTCACTCCACCGCTTCATCCTGACAACCACCGAATTCCTTTGTAATTTTCTCCGAAACTTGCGAATATGTGAAACAGAATCGGCATTACTTCTTAATCTATCACTCGGTGGCTTTCATGGAAGACAATAAAGAATCTGAGAATATCGAATCCGGCTCACAGAAAACTGAAAAACGTAATTTTATCCGCGACATTATCGACGATGACCTGAAAACGGGAAAGTATACCGAGGTGCACACCCGCTTCCCTCCCGAGCCGAACGGCTACCTCCATATCGGCCATGCCAAATCGATATGCCTCAACTTCGGCACCGCGAAAGATTATGACGGTCTTTGCAACCTTCGGTTCGACGATACGAACCCGACCAAAGAAGATGTCGAATATGTCGATTCCATACGGGAAGACATCCGGTGGCTCGGCTTCGACTGGGGAGACAGGAAGTTCTATGCATCGGAAAATTTCGATCGGCTCTTCGATTATGCAAAAGTAATGATACAAAAAGGGAAGGCGTACGTCGACGACCTCGACGCCGAACAGACACGCCAATACCGCGGAACACTGACGGAGCCCGGAAAGAACAGCCCGTACCGCGACCGGACGGTGGATGAGAACCTCGACCTCTTCGACAGAATGCGCAAAGGTGAATTCCCGGACGGCTCGAAGACGCTCAGGGCCAAAATCGATATGGCATCTCCGAACATCAACTTGCGCGACCCGGTAATGTACAGAATCCTCCACTCAACCCACCACAGGACCGGCGACAAATGGTGCATTTACCCGACATACGACTGGGCGCATGGCCAGTCGGATTCCATCGAGGGGATCACCCATTCGATCTGCACGCTGGAATTCGAAGACCATCGCCCGCTATACAACTGGTTCGTCGAGCAGCTCGGCATCCATCATCCGCGCCAGATAGAGTTCGCGCGGCTTAACCTTACTTACACCGTGATGAGCAAGCGCAGACTTCTGCAGCTCGTGCAGGAAGAGCGCGTGAGCGGCTGGAACGACCCTCGAATGCCCACCATTTCCGGCCTGCGGCGCCGCGGCTACACCCCGGAATCGATACGACTGTTCGCCGACCGCATAGGCGTATCCAAGGCGGACAGCACGATAGATGTATCTGTGCTGGAAGACTGCCTCAGGACCGACCTGAATCAAAGGGCCGCGCGCGTAATGGCGGTACTTCACCCGGTAAGACTGGTCATCGAAAATTATCCCGATGGGCAGGTGGAGGAGCTTGAAGCGGTGAACAATCCGGAAGATGCTTCGATGGGAACCCGGAAAATTCCGTTCTCGAAGGTGCTCTACATCGAGCAGGACGATTTCAGGGAAGACCCGCCGAAAAAGTATTTCCGCCTCTCACCCGGCGCGGAGGTGAGGCTTAGGTACGCTTACATTATCAAGTGCACCGGAGTCGTGAAGAATCCACAGACGGGAGAGATACTCGAGATTAAATGCACATACGATCCGGAGACGAAGAGCGGTTCACCGGCAAGCTCCAGGAAAGTGAAAGGAACCATACACTGGGTCTCGGCACCGCACGCCCTTGATGCGCAGGCGAGGGTGTACGACAGGCTTTTCAATGTCCCCGACCCGGGCGGCGAAAACTGGAAGGACCAGCTCAACCCGACCTCGCTCGAGATCGTCAACGGGTGCAGAGTCGAGCCGTCGCTCGCATCTGCGAAGCCGCAGGACAGGTTCCAGTTCGAGCGGCTCGGATACTACTGCGTAGACAACGACTCCAAACCCGGCAGCCTTGTCTTCAACCGCACAGTCACCCTCCGTGACACATGGGCGAAGATAGAAAGTAAGTAGCAACACCTCTGCCGGTGAACCTGTTTTTGTCGCGAAGGTCAAATTGCAAACCTCACAAATTCTGTCCAAAGAAAGCCGGAGTGTATGATGAAGAATAGATTATTGCCCGTTGTAATGATCGCCGTTCTGGGAATTTTCCTGTCGTCATGCGGGAAGAAACAAAACACGACCGCCGTCAAATACGTGATCGGCTTCTCGCAGTGCAACAGCGCGGAGCCGTGGCGCGAAGCGATGAACAAGCAAATCGAGGCGGAGGCGGCAAAGCATCCCGAGATAAAACTGCTGGTTTCGGACGCTCAACAAAGCAACGCCAGGCAGGTTGCGGACGTGGAGAATTTCATAGTGCGAGGTGTCAATCTTCTTATGATTTCCCCCAACGAGGCGCAGCCGCTTACTGCAATAGTGGGGAAAGCTTACGACGCCGGAATACCGGTGATTGTAATAGACCGCAAAATACTCTCCGACAAGTACACATGTTTTATCGGTGCACACAATGAACAGATCGGAAAGGAAGCCGGCGAATATGCCGCAAAACTTCTGCACGGGAAGGGACGGGTCGTGGAAATCTGGGGACTGAAGGGTTCCACTCCTGCGATTGAAAGACACGACGGATTTATGGAAGGGATAAAAGACTATCCCGGAATAAAGATCATTTATTCGCAGGACGGAGCGTGGCTGCGTGAGAAGGGGAGGTCGATAATGGAGAATGCTCTCCAGCGGTTCGACAGGATAGACCTGGTGTTCGGACAGAACGATCCCATGGCCATGGGCGCCTACCTCTCGGCGAAGAACGTCGGCAGGGCAAAAGACATGTATTTTATCGGGATCGACGGGCTTCCGGGTCCGGGCGGCGGAATTCAGGCCGTTGCCGACGGTGAGCTCAGCGCCACGTTCATTTATCCCACCGGCGGGAAAGTGGCTGTTCAAACCGCTCTCAAGATTCTCGAAGGCCAGAAAGTCCCCAAGGACATACCCCTTCCGTCCGCTGAGATTACTCCGCAGAATGCGAAGGAATATCTGTCACAGTAGAAGCAGAGCCGCTCGATTGCCATGTATATTACTCTCCATGTCCGATGACGTCATCCGAATCACAACAGTTGCATTCGAGCCATTGAGAAGAGCGCAGTGCTGAGGATTTCGGAAATCAGGAAATCGTTCTCGACCGTCGAAGTACTGCACGGTGTGTCTTTTGAAGTTGAGAAGGGTCTGGTGACGGCTCTTGTCGGGGAAAACGGGGCAGGCAAGTCGACGCTGATGAAGGTGTTGAGCGGAGTGCATTCCGACTACACCGGCGAGATTACGGTAGATGGCGAAGCCGTGCATTTCAAGAACCCCGGAGAAGCCAAGCAGTCAGGCGTCTCCATCATCCATCAGGAACTGAGTCTCATCCCTCACCTCACCGTCGCGGAGAATATCTTCATCGGCAGAGAGCCGACGAGAGCCTTCGGCATCGTGGATTTTTCAAGGCTGTTTGCCGATGCGCGGACGATTCTCGATGAGTTCCAGTTTCCCTATCCCCCCAATACGCCGGTCAGGAACCTGAGCGTGGGTTGGCAGCAGATAGTCGAGGTCGCGCGTGCATTTTCTGCCGATGCAAAGATATTCATACTCGACGAACCCACATCCGCGCTTACTGAAAGTGAGATCGAGATACTCTTCGAAAAGATCCGAGTCCTGAAGAATCGAGGGAAGGTCATCATTTTTATTTCTCACAGGCTTGAAGAAATCTACAATATAGCTGACGAGGTCGTCGTGCTGCGCGACGGCCGGTTCGTCGGGAAATATCCAACAGGGGAAATAACGCGAAGTGAACTCATAGCAAAAATGGTCGGCAGGACAATCGGCGATTCGAAAGAATCGGAGCCGCATGTCGGCGAGGAAATGGTGCTCAAAATAGAAGGGCTGGAAATAACCGACGGTGCCGGCGTGACGTTGTCGGACATTAATTTCGACCTGAGAGAGGGAGAGGTTCTGGGGCTCGCCGGTCTTCTCGGTTCCGGTAAGAGCGAGCTTCTGAAATTCCTCTACGGCGGGACCATTCCCGGGTACAGGGGAACAATCTATCTCCGTGGAAAAGAATATATTCCCAGATCCGCGTCGAAATCCCTGGAGGCAGGAATCTTCTACTTATCCAAAGACAGGAAAGGAGAAGGCGTGTTCGCCGGTCTCGACGTGACAAAGAACTGCAGCATGTCTGTTCTTTCTGATTTTGCGCATTATGGCTTCCTGGATGAAAAGGCCGAAGCCGCTGCTGTCCATGACCAGGTTTCCTCATTGAACGTGAAGCTCTCATCATACCGGCAGTCGATACGGGAATTGAGCGGCGGCAACCAGCAGAAAGTACTTCTCGGTAGAGGTCTCCTTCACCGGCCCAGGCTCCTCCTCCTTGATGAGCCGACAAGGGGTATTGACGTCGGGGCAAAGGCCGAGATTTATCATCTGATAGACCGGCTCAGCGCGTCCGGGATTTCCTTCATCGTAAGTTCATCGGAGATACCCGAGCTGTTGAGAATCTGCAACCGGATTCTTGTGCTTCACAACGGAAGAGGCGCGGCACTGTTGAATGTCGGCGAGACTGACGCACATGAAATATTACATTATGCCTTTGGTGAGGATCAGGAATGAATAAAGCTTACGGTTTGAAACTGTCCGATAGACAATGGGTGAAGCCCGTATTCGGTGTCCTGCTCATCTTCGCGATGTGCGTCGTCTTCTCCCCGACGAACATGCGGGGAGATCTTGTTTTTCTGAAATTTGAAAACCTGACAAACATACTGCGGCAGGTTTCGGAGAACGGAATAATCTCCGTCGGCATGACTTACGTAATCATCGCCGCAGGGATCGACCTCTCTGTCGGGTCGGTTCTCGCCCTTAGCGCTACGATCACCGCTTTCGGCATGATGGACTGGCGGTTCGGTTTCTTCCCGACGATAGCGATTGCCCTGGCAGTCAGCGCCTTTGCCGGATTTCTCAACGGAGCGATTACTTCCTGGGGGAAGATACAGTCGTTCATAGTCACCCTGGCGATGATGACCGCCGCGAGGGGGTTTGCGCTCTTCATTTCCAACAACAATTCGCAGGACATCGGGTTCGGTCCCGGCGGGGCTCCCGCCATTTTTGCCGTGTTCTCCACGAGCTACTGGGGAATACCTTTTCCGGTCTTCCTCTTTGTCGGTGTCACGGTGATCTTCCTGTTCGTCCTGAAAAAAACGAAGTTCGGCAGGTACGTTTACGCAATCGGGAGCAACGAAGAAGCTGCGGTGCTTGCAGGCCTGAAAGTGAAATGGATCAGGACCTACACTTTCATACTTGCCGGAGCCCTCTCCGGGCTGGCGGGAATAATTCACGCGGGACAGCTGTTGCAGGGAAATCCTAACGACGGTGTCGGATTTGAGCTCGATGCGATCGCAGCGGTGGTCATCGGCGGGACGAGCCTGATGGGAGGAAAAGGAACGCTTGAAGGTACTTTCGCGGGTGTGCTCATCATCGGGCTGCTGAGCAACATACTGGGTTTGCACGGAATACAGAAGGATTTCCAGCTGATGCTGAAGGGGGCGATCATAGTTGCGGCCGTATTCCTGCAGGAAGGCGGTCTTAACTTCTCCCCGGTGAAGTCCATGATCCAAAACAGGTTCATGCGGGGCGGCAGAGATAATCGGTAATCAGTGCCCTTGTTGGGGGGCGCTGCTCGGTTGTGCATCCTGGATAGCCGGTTGGTGAACGCACCGCAGCTCCGATGAGTCCCGCTTATCAGCGAAATTACCCCGCCTACGGAATAATGACACGTGCCCCGGCACTTGTTCTCACCCTCCACATTGCGGTGTAGATTTTGACCTGAGTACGCAATTGACACGCGTGCGGCATTGCTAATTTCGGCCAAAGCAACCCGCTTTCAATGTCCTTCTCCTTTCTTCTGTCGTTGTATATCCTCCTCCACGGCATACTCGTTGAACATACATTCTCCGGATTAGAATTTGAAGACTCATTTCAGGAGAACGAAAATGCATATTCAGGAAGGGAATTCAAGAAGTTCACGGATACGATTGAGCATTTTTGGAGCAATTGCCGTCGGCCTTTTTTTCACATTCGAGCTCATATCGACGGGCGGGCAGAGGCTTATCCCGGGCGCTCCACTGACGCCGGATAAGATGTACACTCTAAACATTAGCGGCACGGCAGGGACGAGATTCTGCGGAGAGATTACGATCAAGACTGCGGATGGCAAAGTCAAGCAACGAGATATCGACGGGATCGTGCCCGCCTCGTTTGAAGTGATGGGAAAATCGGTCGACGTCACGTTCAGAAAATGTGAAGAGGGCGGCCAGCTAAATGTCGCCCTTGCAAGTTATGACGAGCCCACGCAGCAGGGGAATACGGCGGAACGCTACGGTACGGTCAAACTTAGTATGAATTAATATCCCCATCTGTGCGGAAGCGGGCAATCGGTTCGGCTTCAGCATTGACCAGGTTGGCGGGCCGCGGGAGACTTGGGGCGAAGAAATTCGGGCCACCCTGATTCTTGTCTCCCGCATCGATTTTCGGCGTAACGGATTTGAATCCCCCGCACCGCCATGACCTTCGCAAAAAGCAGAGCAACCGGTTCCCACCTCCGTTTCGCCCTATGCACCGCCCCCAATTTGTCTTTCCTTTATCCCATTATTGTATTAAGATGGGGGGTCAGGCAGCGGCTGATAGATCGAGCCATTAAGCAACGGGTCGAAAACAAGAAGTCGGGGGGCGTCATGCTTTCGCACGTCATGAGCGCGGCTACTTACGGAGTCAATGCATTCATAGTCGACATCGAAACAAACGTCGGCGGCGGAATCTTCAACTGGTGGATGGTGGGACTCCCTGACAACGCCGTCAAAGAGAGCAAGGAGCGGGTGCTGACCGCGATAAAAAACTCGGACCTCAGGTACCCAAACCACCAGATCACAATCAACCTAGCACCTGCGGATATCAAGAAGGAGGGGAGCGCCTTTGACCTACCCATCGCAGTCTGCGTGCTCGCGGCAGGCGGCTCGATAGATACTTCCGATCTCGGCAAGTTTATCGTCCTCGGCGAGCTTGCCCTGGACGGCTGTGTCAGACCGGTCCACGGCGTGCTCCCGATTGCGGTCGAGGCGAGGGAACGTGGAATAGAGGCGATGGTGGTTCCGAAGGGGAATGCGAAGGAGGCGGCGATGGTCGAGGGAGTCAGCGTATATCCCGTCGAGAACCTCGCGGAGGCCGTCCAGCTGCTTGGCGGCGAGTACAGGCTTCTCGAGCCCTTCCGGGTTAACAAGGAAGAGCTGTTCGGGCAGACACAATCTTACCAGATCGACTTTGCCGACGTGAAGGGCCAGGAGAATGTCAAGCGCGCTCTGGAGGTCGCGGCGGCCGGCGGACACAACGTCATAATGATTGGCCCGCCGGGAAGCGGAAAGACTATGCTGGCCAAAAGGCTCCCTACGATCTTGCCCGATATGAGCTTCGAGGAGGCAATCGAAACGACGAAGATACATTCCGTCGCCGGACTGTTGCCGGTCGACGCGGGACTCATCGCGACTCGTCCTTTCCGTTCGCCTCACCACACCATCTCCGACAGTGCCCTTGTCGGCGGAGGGACCATACCCAAGCCTGGCGAGATATCGCTCGCTCACCACGGAGTCCTCTTCTTGGACGAGCTTCCGGAGTTCGAGCGGAGCGTGCTCGAAGTTCTCCGCCAGCCGCTGGAAGACGGGCACGTTACGATCAGCCGGACGAGACTCTCTCTCGACTACCCTTCTAAATTCATGCTCCTCGCGGCGATGAACCCATGTCCCTGTGGAAACTACGGCAACCCGAACGGGACCTGCTCGTGCACGCAGACGCAGATACAGAGATACATGTCGAGAATAAGCGGACCGCTGCTCGACAGGATAGACATACACGTGGAGGTGCCGGCGGTGAAATACGCTGAGCTTTCGAGCAAGAGGTCCGGTGAGCCTTCGTCTGCGGTGAGGTCGCGCGTGATGGTGGCGCGTGAAGTACAGCGCGAGCGGTTCAAAGGGAGGAAGGGCCTCTTCAAGAATGCGGACATGGAGAGCAAGGAGATAAGGGAGTTCTGTCAGCCCGACAAAGCGGGAGAAGACCTCCTGAAGCAGGCGATAACAAAACTTGGGTTGAGCGCGCGTGCATACGATAGGATACTCAAGGTCGCGAGGACTATAGCCGACCTCGCGGACAGCGGCGAGATAATGCCTGAGCACATAGCGGAGGCGATACAGTACCGGACTTTGGATAGGCAGCTGTACCTCGAAGTATAGAGCGGCAGGTAGCAGGTAGAACGCAGTAAGTAGTATGCGCTCCCCTGATTTGACACACTCTCTTGCTCAAAGGCAGCTCTGCTCCCGGTCCGTCCGGCTCAGCGTAATCTCCCCGGATGTTTCCTACCTGCTACTTCTTTCATCCTGACCGCTGTTTCTTCTCAACCTCTGCCTCCGCGGATTATGACTTCTTTACCTCCCTGACGTCAAGACCGCACGGTTGGTGTATCGAAAGCGAACAGGCCAAGGTACGCCCCTATCTAAGCTTGCAAATCGGGGGCATTGTCGATACCTTTTGAGGCCAACACGAGGCACGGAGATTGCACCTGAGAGTGGAGGCCATTAGCTGCAAACAGCACTAACGGATTCAATGCGGATAAAATGTCGGATTACGTGAAATGGGATTCAGGAGAACATGACTATGGGGATACGATCACGATCACCACGGCATCTCGCGCAAACAGGCCATGAACTGACCAGCACGGAAACGGATATCGTCCGGCTTCTCGCGAGAGGGTTACAGCGTAAAGAAATCTCGGCGGAATTAAACATGAGTCTGAGCACTGTGAAGACCCATCTTGAGAGTACATACAGGAAACTCGGAGTTCATAACCAGGCCGGGGCAGTGGCATGGTTGTTATCCGATACAGATGGCGGCGAAGGCCCCCTGGCGGAATAACAGGCTCAAGAGGAACAGCATCGGCCATTTGGCCGATTGCGCGGTGAGCCTGGGTTATGTAGATTCAGTTAATCGGATTGCAGGACGCTTGTCTCGTCCACTTTTTGGATTGAAGATTCCGGAGAACCACGGAAATGCCGACGGAGAAGGGAGACGGATGGGAAGAAAATTCACCGGCGTTCTACTGATTGCAGTAATCCCTGTAATACTGAGTTCCTGCAGAAGCTCACCCACGGGGCCGCACGTTACAGCAAACGTGCAGTTATCTGCGGGTTATGTGACATGTACGGAGGTGTGGCTTAAGCTGTCCTATGCCGGTCAACAGTCCACTCAAAGCGGCGGAACGTACAAGATAACGCGCGACAGTTCGACGGTATTGACCGGTAGCTTTTCAGGAACGGATACTACCGTCATAGACACCACCACCCAACCCAACAGGACTTATACTTACCAGGCCGACAGGCTCGTGAACGGGAAAGTGTCTGAGTTGAGTACTCCCATCCAGGTTACGACGCTCGATACGACAAGCAACAGTTTCACGTGGCAAACCTATACATTCGGAGGAACCGCAGGGAGCTCTGTTTTAAACGACGTCGCGATTGTAAACGACACGGATATTTGGGCAGTGGGAGAAATTGCGGTAAAGGATTCATCGGCGAATGGATATTCTGTATATAACTTGGCCAGGTGGGACGGCCGCAAGTGGTCTCTTCATCAAGCGATGTTTCCACTTTGCGACCCTGCCGGCAATGAGCAAAATCTGCAACCGTTTGAGTGCTATGGTGTGCTCGCTCTCCCTGATTCGGAAGTATGGCTCAGCGGTGGAGTCTCTCTGGTGCGATATCAGGATGGCGTCCAAGAGCCCATTTGCTTTCCACTCGGGTACGGCACCCGTACACTCGAAAAGATATGTTCGAAGGCGGGAAGGCTATATATCACGGGGACCAATGGGTTTGCCGCGTACTTTGACGGTTTTGTCTGGCAGGAACTCCCCACCGCCACGAGCTTGGATATCGACGACATCTGGGGAGTCTCCGACTCAACAACCGGAAGTCAGGAGATAATAGCCGTAGCCTCGGACCAGCTCACCAATAATGGTGTTGCTGTTCTGCAACTGTCCGGAACACTGGCCACGCCCTTGCCGACAGCAGGTCTTCCTACGACGAGCATTGTCGGCGTCTGGAGCGCAAATGGAAAAGAGTGGTACGTGTGTGGAGATGGGATATACTTCTCAAGAGAACTGAACCGGCCGTGGCAGCGGATAACAGCTGTTCCCTCGATTTACACAAATGCTATCAGAGGGACAGCTCCCAACGATATATTTGTAGTCGGCTCGGGAGTTGTACTCCATTTCAACGGGATGACTTGGTTCAATTGCCGGAACCAGATCAGTGCTACGAGTCTCCAACTGTATGGAGTTGCTGTCAAGGGCAATACGATCGTTGGAGTCGGCCAGACGGTTTCAGGCGGAATAGGGGGAGCCGGTTTGATACTCGTTGGTAAAAGGAACTAAGGGTAGAAAGGAGAAACTTGGACTAAAACAAATCGGCGGAGTGGTTTCGGCACTCCGCCTGAAAGGAAACAATAGAGCAGTGGTCGGTCACCACAACGATGGGTTTCCATAGGGCATCATCATGCCGCGAAAACCCACGGCCTCGTTTGCTTCCGACATAATATACCTTTTCAGCATCAATTCAGAAAGGAGCTGTACAAGATGAAAAAGCTCAACGGTTTAGTTTTGATTCTGATGGCTCTCTTCAGTATGTCATCAGGAGCGCGGGCTCAGTATACCGTCAAGATAAGTGCAACCGATTGGTGGTGGTTGGACTCCGATAATTTCTCGGCAAGCCTGGTTGCAACCATTTACCACAACGGTAATCCGATCTCCAATTCAAATAGCACAGATTACTTCTATTGGTGGCACATCTATTTTTCAAACAACGGGTGGAGAGTCACAGACAGCAACACGACTCAAGTGGGGGGTCCCGGCGGTAACACGGCGGCTCCAGAGGTGAACCCGGGCCAGTATTTCTACGCGTATGTTGTCGTGACGGACACGGTAAACCACACATTTCCCAACACAGTGTCACAACAGACGATAGATTACACCATGCCGTATACCGGAAAGACAGTCGAGTTTTTCCCATACAACGAAGACGGTTTGTTGAACTCCGCTAACGCCGACCACTGGAGATGGACAATCGAAGAATGGAAAACTGGATACAACGGCATATTGACTGAAGATCACGATGAGACCATTGAATCCGATCCTAACTACTTTTCCTCTACAGGCGAGAAGGTGCTCTTCT
Organism: Candidatus Kryptoniota bacterium; assembly: GCA_046706365.1. GTDB lineage: Bacteria > Bacteroidota > Ignavibacteria > Kryptoniales > JAKASW01 > JAKASW01. The sequence goes on from JBJKPN010000183.1 coordinate 67,974, forward strand.
GGAACCACGATCAAAGTAGTATTACCAACTATAACACATTTTATATCACCAGCACCACTGACACGCTCGTTCCTCAATACTCGTCGGTCGATGGCGGTGCTACAATCACCACTTCCGTAATAGATGCAGGAGGCGTATCCGGCGGCATAGTTGAATTCAAGGACCCATGGTTCATGGACTATGCGGACCCCAATTATGGCAATCGCGTCCGAAGTGAAGGTACGGGCGCGCCATTCATATCGCGAAGTGCCCCTTTTTATCCGGATGCGTCAACATCTTACGGGGGTGATGTTTATGATGGAGTGTTTACGGGGCGTCCATACGGAGGAAACACACCCTATTACTCCGTCAGTGCCCCGGCCATTCAGGAGATTAATGGATACACCGCGTTTTTCGTGGGATGGACGAGTTCTCCAAGCGGCTCAGCATCGTTCGAATATCCAAGCTCGACCAGCACGCCGGTGGAATTCGTGGATGCAGGAGCAACAGTAATAGCACAGTATAAGTATTACACCGTACCCTCAAGTACAACTATTCCTTCAGGTTCCTGGCCCATGGCGGGCAGCGTTACCGTTCCATCTGGAGTGACCTTGACCGGAAGCTCCGGTGCAACGATGGACTTCCCCTCGGGGGCGACTCTGACAGTCAACGGGAGTCTCAGTGGCAGCGGAATGGACTTGAACGCAACTTCCGGCACATGGACAGGAGTAGTCGTAAATACGAGCGGCGCATCAGTGAGCAGCTGCACAATATCCGAAGCGACTTTGCCTCTCAACATAACAGGCTCGTCCAGTGCGACCATCTCAAGCGTGACTATCAACAATTCAAACTTTTCAAGCGGAGAAGCGGTATCGGTAAACAATTCTTCTCCGACTATATCAGGTCTTACAATTGATGGACAATCCGGCTCGTCAAACGGTGTGGCTTACACGAACTCCAGCGGAGGGACACTCTCGAACTCTGTCATTGACTCACTCGGCCTGGGACAAGGTGTCACTCTTCAGGGTAACTCGAGTCCTGCGATCTCCGGGAACACTATCGAGCATAATTATTACCACGGAATAGCATGCTGGAGCGACGGTACCGGATCCCCCAGTATCGAATCGAACGCACTTGAATACAATGGATCAGACGGGATAATGATGGACCAGTCTGCAGCATACTTGCTTAATGATCAATGCTCCCACAATAATGTCGGTATTTACTGCGAAAATGGTGCGGTGATAACTACCGGAGGCGAAAGTGAGGCCGGCGGGAACACGATTATAGATAACACTGATGGAATCGGCGCCACTGAGAATTCAACGGTCTCGCTCGGCGATTACACTGGCCGCTTCTACGACGGCACCTGTAACAGCATTTACGGGAATACCACTTATAACGCATATGCAAGGAACACAAGCTACATAACGGCAGAATACGACTGGTGGGGACAGTCACCGCCCGATGCGTCTAAGTTCTGGACTGATAACAGCTCATCAACGATTGACTACACTGGAGCACTCACTTCACAAGCAAACTGTCCTATTGGTGGGGCCGCCGCCCAGGAAGTAACCCTGAATGGCAAAACGGTATCGGGCAGCACAGCACCCTCCGGCAGTGATCCGGCCTCACTTTTTCAATTTGCCCGGCAAGCCAGGGAGGATGGTGAATATGGGATAGCAACGGCTGCGTACCGTGTTCTATTGAAGGACTCCATATCCTCCGCCCTGAAGGAAAGGGCTCTCTTCAGGCTCTTCAATGATTTCCAGCTTTCGCGCGACAGCACGATTATTGGCGATCTTCAGACCTGTTCGGAATCCTCAGGCGAATTGGGCCTGAGAGGACAGGAACTTCTCGGATATGCATACGAAGCCACGGGGCAAACGTCCAATGCTGAGTCTATCCTGAACAACATTGTCACGTCCCATCCCGGGACTGAGTTCGAGAAGGATGCACTCATACTGCTGGCGTCGATGAGGGACTTTGATACGAGCGCGTCAAACGTCTCATCAGAAGCGTTGAACCAGTTGATCCTGAAGTACGGAACTTCGGTTGATAAGGGAATGCTCCTTTCGTTAGGTGCAAAACCAACTTCAGTTGCTCAGCCGTCGGCTTCAATGCAGACCGTGGCAACTAATGTAGACTCAACATCAGCTTTGTCCGGAACTGTACTTGAGAATTACCCGAACCCGTTCAATCCGACGACAGAGATTAGTTATCAGTTGCCTCGAAACGGTCAGGTTACTCTGAAGGTTTACGACGTTCTGGGCCGTCTGGTAGCAACATTAGTCGACGGTTATCAATCGGCGGGGCTACACTCGGTTCAGTTTAATGGCGACAACCTTGCCAGCGGCGTCTACTTCTATCGACTGACAACCCCTGGAGTCAACCTAGTGAAGAAGATGATCCTGATGAAATGAGTGCCGAGCTAAACTGTTCCTTAACTATCCGGATGAGGAAGGAGAGGCGCTCTCCGTCCAAGGTTCCGGACATGGTAAGACTCTGTAGCCATGTAGCGAGGAGTCGGTATAAGACTGGAAACGGTTTTATGCTAAGCGACTCGACAACGTAGTCTGTGCCGAAGGCATCCCTTCGGGAAAAGGACGCAACGCAAATGACCAGGTTGCAA
>JBJKPN010000184.1:0-9239 GCA_046706365.1 Candidatus Kryptoniota bacterium
CGAGGTCCGCCTGAAGAACGGCAGGATCGAGAATGCGGGGACATGGATCAGAGAGGCAAGGAAACGAAAAGCTCTGATGAACAAGTATCTCTGGAACCCCACGATGAAAATGTTCTTCGATTACAACTTCGTCTCCGGCAGGCAGTCGAACTTCGTGAGCGCCACGACATTCTATCCCCTCTGGGCCAGGGTCGCCACGAAGAAACAAGCCGACGATCTCGTCAGATACGCCTTGCCATTGCTGGAGGAACCGGGCGGCATAGTAGGCTCCACCGAAAAGTCGCGCGGACCTATAACGAGAGACCATCCACAGACTCAGTGGGACTACCCATTCGGTTGGTCGCCCCAGCAGATGCTGACCTGGGTCGGGCTCAAGAACTACGGTTACTCAAGGCTGGCACGCAGACTGGCTTACAAATGGCTCTACACGCTCACCGTCAACGCCTACAACTATAACGGTACTGTCGCGGAGAAGTACGATGTGGTCGACAGGTCTTCGCAGGTCTTCGCGGAATATGGGAATGTCGGTACGAAGTTTTCCTACATAACGCGACAGGGTTTCGGGTGGACGAACGCCTCTTACGTCGTCGGACTGACTTACCTCAACAAGAAACTGATTTCCGATCTCGACAGGCTCATGCCGCCGGAGTGGATTTTCGCGAAATAGCGGTCGGATATCAATTGACGGGCGACGGACTCTGCCATCTTGATACTCTCGCCCGGGTTTGCTAAAGTAATCCGTCGGAAGAATCCGGGCATAAATTTTCAGAGGCTTGGCCGCGATCCTCCGACGAGGCGGCGCTCTGTGGACCGGCAAAACCGGAGGCGGGCGCCGGAAGAGAATCTGTGATCGCACCCGTACGAAAGTTGCGACAGAATGGGGATAGCTTTATGAAGAAAGCTCAAGGCTTTTTATTTGCGGGTTTAGTGCTCGTGTTCATGACCCCGAGCCGGGGGATGTCCCGGATTTCCGGCAATTCCGGGATGCCCGGAACGAACCGGTCCGCAAACCATCCGGCGGCGTCGCTACGATCCAACCTTGAGGCCGAGCATACGACTTCTCACATTCACACGTCCTCCGGTGCCGCCCCGGCGGTCCAGAACTTCGACTGGACAAAAAACACGATTCTCCATCTGTACTTCACGAGTCCGGCCGGGAAACTTGTCTATAACACCGCCCCGCCGCCCATGTACGATAATTCTTGTCTCGCGTTCGACAATCTCTTCGAGTACCCGCCGCAGAAGATCGATACTTATCCGGAGGAAGGGTGGGTACTGCTGTACAAGGATTTCGGCGACTCGACGCGCCCGGCGGCGGGCAATCCGATTTTTATACTCTACAATAAATACCGCGGACTCATGAGAGTATTCTTCTGGAACGCGACGGATACGGCTTATACTTACGGAGTCATGCGGCTCGATATAGCCGGGACCAACTCCACGTCAATGGCTACTTTCAACAGTTCGGTCCCCGGGTTTTCAGATCAATATAATGGTCCGGCAGACGGCAAGATCTCGCTGTCTTCCATCTTCGGAATAGCGCCTTTGAACTGGTGCTATGCAGATTTTAACCTGACGGGGTATGACCCGGATATCTCCTACAAGGACTGCTATTTCCGACTCTCAGTTTACGGGATCGACGCAGCTTCATTTAATCAACCTCAGCTTTATCCGCTCGATCTGCTGTTGAATTCTTTTGAGTTCGTCAATATCGAGCTCCCGGGGTCAGCTCTAACAACGAGTCTCGCCGGTCTGGATGAGGAAGTAACGAATATCGGCGCGTTGAGTCAGAGAGTCCAGCAGCTGAAGAACAATACGACGGCGGGGAGTTGGTTCGCCAGGGCGCTGACCGAAATCGACTCTTCCTTATCCGCCTCAAGTGCTTCCTGGATTCCGAAGGTTTCTTCCCTGGCAGGTCGAGTCCGAAGTTTTGCTGGTCCGCTCATCGGGAGCGACGAGTTTTACACGACCTTTTCCCTGGACATGCGTGATTCAATCACATTGCAAAACACAATTCTGACGGTCCTGCCGCGGGTACAATTCCCGCTCATCCCGGTGCCCGGGTCTGTCGGTTCGAGAGACACCGTGGCTCACGGTTCGACATTGAGTTACTTTCAACCGTTGGGGATTTTCAACCTGAAAACTCAGCCGGTCATAGGATACTGTTTCAAGGCATCGTCCTACCAGGCAAATTCCGGGAACCGGCCAAGTTATCTTTTCGGCGACCAGTACTTCGGACTCGATTCGACGATGAAGATTAGCTACAACCCGTCCGACGGCCTTACGCTGATAAGTGCCAGGGCGGCTTTTGTCGACAGTTCGAACGGACCTTACGGCGCGTATTACGCCGCGGACAGACTTGCGGATTTCAAATTCTCGCCGCTGATTATTCCATCCGCAGTTGCGGGTTCCCCGTCTTACGTGCGGCAGGTGCAGCCCGGGGGTACGATAGACCATATGTCGGACGGAGTCCCCACGGAAATAGCTCTTCAACTGGAGTTCAGCTACTTCAATTCACTCTTTGGCAAATTAGACACCGTGTATTTTCTCAAGACATACAATGCCAGGCTGGTTTACGATCCGTCGATAGCGGACCGTGTGTCAGGATCGCCGACGATTGCCGACAGCACGCTGTCGACACCGGGTAACCCGGCAGTACCTGCCGCCTTCCTTATCGGAAATTATCCCAACCCTTTCAATCCAACCACAAACGTCGAATACCAGATCGGCAAGACCAGCAAGGTAACGATTGAAGTGTATGATCTGCTTGGTCAGGTAGTTGCCGTGCTGGCAGACGGTATCGTCTCATCCGGCACACACACAGCCGTCTTTGACGGGACCGGATTCGCGAGCGGCGTTTACCTGCTCCGCTTAGTCGCACGCCCCCGGGACGGCAGTCCTGCCATTACGAGTACCGGGAAAATGCTCCTGCTGAAATAAGCGCCCGATCTCAAAACCCTTGCGGGCTCAAAACTCCATGCGGCCGGTTCTCAATCACCTACCGTGAACTCCCCGGCATGTGAATCATGTTATAGCCTTAAAGATGCACGTAACGAGAACCTCTACTTGAAAGGGAAATTGAAAATGTCTGAAAATGAGACTGTCCTGGTCATCGGGGCGACAGGAAAACAAGGAGGCGCGGCTGCGAAGGCGCTGGCAAATAAGGGTTTTAGAGTAAAGGCTGTAACGAGGAATTCAAATTCACCTGCCGCTCAGGAGCTGAAGAACATCGGGACAGATATCGTAACAGGTGATTTGACAAACAAGGCTTCGCTGGTTTCCGCGATGAAGGGGATAGATGTCATCTATGCCATGACGACGCCTTTTCAGAACGGACACGAGGCCGAGGTGACCCAGGGAACAAATATCGTCGACGCGGCGAAGTCGGTCGGAGTGAGCCACGTCGTGTTCAGCTCCGTCGCAAGCGCGGATAAGAAGACCGGCATTCCTCACTTCGAGTCGAAGTACAAGATCGAGCAGTATCTTGCCGCATCGGGTGTACCTTATACCGTCATCGGACCGGTGGCCTTCATGGAGAACTTCATACAACCGTTCGCCCTTCCCGGCCTCCGCCAGGGAGTGATGCGAAGAGCTCTTCCCGCGTCCCGCAGTCTCCAGCTCATCGCGGTCGAGGATATCGGCTCATTCGCGGCCTTCGTCGTGGAACACCGGAACGAATTTCTGGGCGAACGAATCGACATTGCGGGCGACGACAGGTCGGGAGAAGAGACGGCGATCATACTTTCGAAGATCAGCGGAAGGGAAATCACATATGAGAGCTTCTCCCCGGAAAATCTGAAAGCCCAGAGTCCTGACCTCGCAATCATGATGGAGTGGCAGGCAAAGCACGAATACACCGCCGACATAGGAGGGCTCAGGCTGGACTTCCCGGAAATAGGATGGCACAGACTGGAAGAGTGGGCGAGGGAATTGGATTGGCCTGCACTGCTGGGTAATTAACGGGCTGACGTATCAGTCCCGGCCGGCAGACCGGGTCTGCGTTCATCCCTTAGGGATTACGGTATCATACCACGTTCTTTTTTCGCGGGGCACGCCGTCGTCGACATGGATATGTTTGATTTCCATGTATTCTTCCAGTCCGATCCTGCCGAACTCCCTGCCGATCCCGCTCTGTTTGTATCCGCCGAAGGGCGCGCGCTCGTTCAGGAGATGCCATTCATTTATCCAGACGGTCCCCGCCTGGAGCTTGTCGGCGATTCTCCTCGCGCGCTCCGGATCTCTGCTCCAGACTCCCGCGGCAAGCCCGTACTTCACATCGTTTGCGATCGCCACAGCCTCTTCGTCCGTTGAAAACCTGTTTACAACCAGCACAGGCCCGAATATTTCCTCCTGCGCGATCTGAGAATTGTTGTCGACGTCGGTAAATATTGTAGGCTCGACAAAGTTTCCTTTCGATATTTCTTCCGTCATCGGTACGCCACCGCCAAACGCAATCCTGAAGCCTGACTTCTTCCCACTCTCTATATAAGCGAGAACTCTCAGCTCCTGTTTCTTCGAGTTCAGAGGCCCGATGTCTGTGGAAGGATCTCCAGGATCGCCGATCTTCATCCGTTCTGCTTTCGAGACCAGTCGCGCAACAAAGCGGTCGTGGATGTTTTCATGGACCAGGAGTCTCGTCGCCGCTTCGCAGCACTGTCCCGAATGATAAAACATCCCATAGAGACTCCCGTCGACCGCGAGTTCCAGGTCGGCATCGTCGAGGACGATGTTGGCTGACTTCCCGCCGCACTCGAGGGTGACCCTCTTTAGATTGTCGGCCGCAAGACGCATAATCTTTTTCCCGACGCCCGTCGAGCCGGTAAAGGCAATCTTGTTGATCCCCGGGTGCCTGACCAGCGCCTCACCCGCCTCCCCGCCGAACCCGGTAACGATGTTCACCACTCCGGGCGGAAATTCTATGTCGGCAAATATGCCCGCGAGTTCCATCGCCGTAACGGGCGTAAGCTCGGACGGTTTCAGAACCACGGTGCAACCTGCGGCGAGCGCAGGCCCCAGCTTCCATGCCGCCATTTTCAGGGGAAAATTCCACGGTATGATCGCGCCAACGACGCCGACCGGCTCATACCGAAGATAGTTTCTGGCGAATCCCTGTTTGGAAATCTCCGTCATCTCGCGCTCGTTCTCACCCGTCGCGAGCCGCGAGAAAATCGAAAAAGCCCGCGCGCTCAGATGGATATCTTCCCTTGCCTTCTTAATCGTGGACCCTGAATCGAGCACTTCCAGTTCGGTCAGTTCCGCGGCCCTCTCGGTTATCCTGTCGGCCAACTTCTTCAGCAACCCGGCGCGCTTCTCCGGGGAAAGACCGGGCCACACGCCGGAGTCGAACGCCCTTCGCGCCGCGAGCACGGCCGCATCGATGTCTTCCGCTGAAGCTACGGCGAATCTCGCGACTACTGAGCCGTCGAACGGATTGAACGAATCCTCCGTACGTCCGCTTTTCGAATCGACAAACTTCCCGTCGATATAAAGTTTGTATTCCCGCATTAGATCCTCACAGTCTTACTTCCAGGGTTAAATCCGGCCGATGATTAACTGAAGTGACGGAAACAAAATATCGCCGCCCGCGGACGGGCCTACCTGATCCCGTGTTTCCTCTTCGTCTTCTCGATCGTTTGCAGATGATGCTCGAAGTGTTCCACCGTGTGTTCGAGTATTGCCATCAGGGTTACTTTGCCGTCTTCGCTGTGAATGCCGGTTCTCATGAAGTCGGCGTCCTTCAGACTTTTCAACACCGGTGTCATCGAAGCGCGGAGGGTATAGAAGAGCGCTATGGAACCCTCGACCGACGTCCTGGTGTACAGGAAATGGTCCGCCCATTTGTTCTGGTCGAAAGCCATCAAAAGCGGGTTGTCTTCCGCGATGATCTTCTTCATTCTGCCGACAAGATTCAACTCGGCATCGGCGAGATGGTGTACCTGCTGCCTGATCGTCCATTTCTTCGGTGCGATGCGTTTGTCGAGGTCTCTGTCCGAAAGGCCGTCGACGCCGGCGATGAGATCGCCGGGGCCGTTTTCGTATCTTCGGATCAGGTTGACTGACTTGGTGCTCATGTGAACAATTCCTTCCGGGTTTAGGGTTTGAACAGTGTGAGAAGCACTATGATGACAACAAGCACCCAGTTGATTACGAAGAAGAGGGTCTGCTTGCTGTTGAGCGCCTCCAGTTTTTCGGTCGCGTCCTCCGGCGGGTTGATCTGGTTCATCTGGTCAAGGAGCATAGCCCGCTGCCTGGCCGTCTTCGGGCTTACTGCCATTCCGATCCCGAGCAGAACGATAAAGAATATCAGCTTCAGCCCGAGCCAGCCTGCGCTCGTGAAAAGATCACCCACTGTTATGTGCAGGAAGATCATGTTGCCGATGCCGCTAAGGATAAGGACCAACGCTCCGAAAGGCGAAAGGAGCCCCACGCTTCTCAGCATTTTCGCCGCGTGTTGTTTCATCCTGATGTCGTTCTCCCACCTGAAATTCGCCTCGATGATGGGACCCGCGAATAGGAGAGTGAATATCATTCCAACTCCCAGCAGATGAAAGAACAGCGATACGTGGAACCAATTCATTTATTTTCTCCTGGCTGATTTGTTCATATTTAACTTAACTCTTCTTGCTGCGATATTTCCAATTTCAGCTCCCATTAATTGAGAGCGGGGCCCAATAACTAGACTCTCTTGACGATCGTAGCGATGCCCTGACCCACACCTATGCACATCGTCGCGAGGCCGTAATCGACTTTTCTCCTCACCATTTCGTGAAGGAGGGTCGTCAATATTCTAGCACCGCTTGCGCCGAGCGGGTGCCCCAGCGCGATCGCTCCGCCGTTTACGTTTGTAATGCTTCGGTCGAATCCTATTTCCCTGATCACCGCGAGCGACTGGGCAGCGAACGCCTCGTTCAATTCGACCAAGCCAACATCCTCGAGCTTCAGCCCGGATTTCTCCAGCGCCTTTCTCGTTGCCGGCACCGGGCCTATGCCCATGTACCGCGGGTCGACTCCGGCAGCCGCGGATGAAACCAATTCCGCGACGGGTGTGAGATTGTTCGATTTTAGAAAACCCTCCGAGCACACGAGCAGCGCCGCGGCCCCGTCGTTCAATCCGGACGAATTGCCCGCGGTGACCGTGCCGCCCGTTCTGAATGCCGGCTTGAGTTTGGACATCTTCTGCATGTCCGTGTCTCGCCGCGGCCCCTCGTCGACGGAGATTCTCATCCCCTCGCCTCTTCGTTCCATCACGTTTATGGGAACGATTTCATCGGCGAATCTGCCCTCGTCCTGTGCCGCGATGGCGCGCCTGTGGCTTTCGAGGGCGAAGGCATCCTGCTCGTCCCGCCTTATGCCATGTTGTTCCGCAAGATTCTCCGCAGTCTCCCCCATGCTCTCCAGCGGGAATCGCGCCGCGAGTTTCGGATTGGGAAACCTCCAGCCGAGTGCAGTGTCGTAAGCGGTCAGGTTTCCGAACAGTATCTGACCAGACGCGTTCTTCGGAAACACGTAAGGAGCACGCGACATGCTCTCGACACCGCCGGCGATGACGCACTCCGCGTCTCCCGTGCGTATCATCCTTGCCGCGGAGTTGACGGCTTCGAGACTAGATCCGCAGAGCCGGTTTACCGTATAGGCGGGGACGCTGTACGGCAGGCCGGCTATCAGCGCGGACATCCTCGCAACATTCCTGTTGTCTTCGCCGGCCTGGTTGGAGCAGCCTATAATCACCTCATCTACTTTCAACCGGTCAATGCCCGTCCTATCGGCTATCGCTCCGATGACGGAAGCAGCAAGGTCGTCCGGACGGACGCTTCGAAGCATTCCGCCGTATTTTCCCACCGCTGTCCTGAGGGCTGAGACTATGTAGGCCGGCGGCATCGATGCGCTCATATATCTGAGAACAAAATGATGGTCATTAGAATTTCGCAATCTGATTTACGGAATGGATTCCCCGCGGACGGGCAAGAGCGGACTCCATCAAGGCGTCCCTGTCGCCTGGCCGAGCTTTTCCAACTCACCCAGCGAGACCTTGTCAAGAAGGTCGTACAGTGGTACAACATTTCCGATACCACTCCCCGTCACCTCCACAAGAAACCGGCTTGCGACGGGAAGCTGGAGCTTCCCTTCCTCCGAAGAGCTGTCGTAAGTCTCCAGTACTCTTATCCCCTTGTACAAAACCGTTCTCTCAAAGCCTGTTTCGGTCTCCTTGTCGATATCGCCGGAGATAGACATATAGGATGGGATGCTGACCATGTCCGTTATCTTTACGGAAATCGTACTCCTTGTCGTATCGGTATCCAGGCGATAAACGACCTGAGCCCATGACGTGGCGAAGCCGAGCATGGAAGAAGTCTCCCCGGTCGGCCTACCTCTTTTGTACTCGCCGACATTTCCTTCCGGCAGCAATCTCTGAAGCTCCTTGAAATGGTAAACCTGCTGCTGTGCCGTCGCGGCGACGGGAAAAAGAATTGTCAACAGGAAGACGATTTTCTTGACGGACATCCTTTTCTCCATCTACTGGGACAAGAGCAAGCTGGGTCTGTAGGCATCGCCGTACGTGCGGCGCATCGCCTGTAGAAATTCTGCTATCATGTATTTACCGATGGAATCCGAAAGCTCGAGGGGGCCCTTCGGAAAATTCGTTCCGAGTCTCATTGCAAGGTCGATAGACTCCCTGTCCGCGATACCTTCTTCCATCATAAGGTGCGCCTCGTTGACCAGCATGGACACCGTTCTCGCGAGGACGAGATGCTGGGGATCGTTGAGGGGATTGCCGATATCGAGCTTGGCCGAGATCTTGTGAGCCATCTCGGAAAGGGCCTCGCTGATCGAGGCCTCGCGGCGCTCTATCTTCAGCGCCGCCTTCGTCGACTTCCCGTCGTAATTGTAGAAGCCCTTGCCGGTTTTTCTCCCGAGAATGCCCGATTCGACCATCTTCTGCTGCAAGATCACGGGCCTGAACCGCGGCTCATAGAAGAACTGCTCGTATATCGATTTCGAAACGAGAAAATTCACGTCCACTCCCACCAGGTCGAGGAGTCGGAACGGACCCATCGGAAATTTTGCCGACTCGAAGGCGAAGTCTATCTCCTCGATCCCTCCGAGCCGTTCGGAGAGAAACCGCAGAGGCTCAAGGTAAAAATGTCTCGCGCATCTGTTGACCACAAACCCGGGAGTATCCCTCGTCAATATCGGGGTCTTGCCGATCTGTCGCACGATTTGCAGAAGCTCCTGCAGAA
>JBJKPN010000185.1:0-83485 GCA_046706365.1 Candidatus Kryptoniota bacterium
TTCGAGTATCTTCGATTCGTCGAAGTTGAGGTCATTGTCCGCATAGACCTTCCTGATATTCCCGCCCAGAATCGTGGCAATTTTCTCGAAGAAGTAGAAGGTGGGCTGAGGTATCAAAACCTCGGTCCCACTGTCGATGACCGATATAGCCACTGTGTAGATGAGTTCATTCGACCCATTGGCCACTATGAAAGACTCAAGCGGAACACTATAAAGCTCTGAAAAGCGGACAGGCAAATCGCGTGAAAACACGTCAGGATAGCGGTTCCAGCTCTTCCTGTAGAATTCTTCCAGGATCTCTTTCTTCAATCCTTCCGGAATATCAAACGGACTCTCATTTTGGTTGAGCTTAATCCTGGCCGGATGACCCGAAACATTGTAGGGAGCCAAATCAAGTACACTTTTCCTAAAGTTAGTTCTTACGTCCACCTTGTTCCCTTACCTTTATTGACAACGCGTGAGCGGTGAGGCCCTCGTTCTCGGCAAAAATCCTGATCTTCCTGGCATTGTTTTCAAATGCCTGCTTGGAATAGTGGATCACGCTCGATTTTTTTACGAAAGAATCCACATTGAGAACCGAGGAAAATCTCGCAGTTCCCCCGGTCGGGAGAACGTGACTCGGACCCGCGAAATAGTCACCGACAGGTTCCGGTGAATACCTTCCGATGAAGACTGCGCCCGCGTTCGTTACACGCCCGAAAATCTCCCAATCGTTTTCCGCGATTATTTCCAGGTGTTCGGGGGCAATCTTATTCACCAGCTCGACGGCTTCCTTCATGTCATCAGTCAGAAACGCCGCGCCATTCCGGAGCATCGACTCACCCGCGATTTCCCTTCTCGGCAATGACCGCAGAAACTTATTAATGTTCTGCCGCACGCTGGCGGCGAGGTTCCTGTCTGTGGTGACCAGTATAGCAGCGGCATTAGCGTCGTGCTCGGCCTGAGCGAGCAGGTCCGCTGCGACCTCCTTTGCGACTCCCGTGGAGTCCGCGAGGACGGCCACTTCGCTCGGGCCCGCGATCATATCGATGTCGACATCGCCGTAGACGAGTTTCTTAGCCGCAGCCACGAACACGTTGCCCGGCCCGACAATCTTGTCCACCTTTTTGACGGATTTTGTTCCATACGCTGCCGCAGCAATGGCCTGCGCACCGCCTATCGAATAAACCTCTTCTATACCGAGCAAGCTGCATGCGGCCAGAACAACCGGATTGACGTGTCCATTCCTTCCCGGAGGTGTAATAACACAAACCTCTTTCACTCCTGCGACCTGCGCAGGAACAGCATTCATGATGACGGTGGAAGGGTAAGCGGCAGTGCCGCCCGGCACGTACAGCGCCACGCGATCCAACGGGGTTACCCTCTGGCCCAGGATGGTGCCGTCCTGCTCCTGCTGCATCCACGAGTTTTGTCTCTGACGTTCGTGAAACTTCCTCACGTTCCCCGCGGATTCCGACATGATAGCCAGAAGCCTCCTGTCGACCCGGTTCTCCGCTCGCCTGATATCCTGTTTCGGTACCCTGATTCGTTTCGTCGAGACTTTGTCGAATTCCTTCGTGAACCTCAAGAGCGCTCTGTCGCCCTCTGACCTGACAGCCGCGACGATGGATTGGACTTTCGACATGATATCGACGCTGACAGTGACATTTCTGTTCTTGATTCTATTAAGACGCTCGGTTGCCTCTTTGCTGCCGAGCCTCAACAGCGGAAATATTTCTAAATTGTTCATGCTTTGTAATTTATGCGAGGGAGCCGTCGTTTTCAATTCTCGATCGATACGGCCGGCAATGCGTTAAGGAGGGACACAATATCACTGCAACTCTTCTTCGAATCAGAAGAGCATTTCGCAGACGATGCCGAAGAGGTCGTGGTACATACCCGTATTCCATTGTGGGTTCTTTGCATAGGAAGCCTCTACTGAAACCAGGGGGAGATCGGGCAGAAGTAGTTTCACCGGGAATCTGAGCGAAAAGCCGTACGAGAAACCGGTCCCCATCTGCGAGACGCTCAGGTTATTATACGGATCCGAACCCGGTCTCGTCGGGGTCTTGAAAGTGTAACCGAGGCGGACCGCCAACGCTCCAAGGGCCATTGCCTCAAGTCCAACCCGGTACTGGTCGTTGAATGAGGGGAGGTCGTCCATCGGAGCATTCGTAGCGAATAAATGCATGTAGTCGGCTGCCATCGTGACTTTGAACAACTCGAAATCGCCGAGACGGTAGTTCGAAGCAAAAGTGTATGCAATGCCGCAGCTGAATGTCTGCGGCAGGTTGACGCTCACGTCAGTGGCGGTCCCCAGGTACCCTGGCTCCCCGGACTTCAGCGTCATACCGGGAAGAACGTTTGCAAAAACTGCTCCGGTGGACAAAATTGCACGGAAAAACGTTGTGTTCGAAAGCTCGACTCGATTGGCCGCTCCTACGTCAAAAGTGAAGCGACTCCCCTTCATGTCTACCGGAAAAACCGTCTGGTCCGTCGCGAGGAAGGTCCGAGAAAAAGAAATATGCTTTCCCGTCACCCCGATTGAGAAGCCGAGGGGCAGTCCTGTAGCGAGGCCAAAGCTTGAAATTGTTGTGCGCCAGCCGCCAAGTTCCAAACTGCTGTAGCATGCCCCTCCACCCAGCAGCCCTATGGGAAAAGCAACGGAAACGTCCCATGCCGCAAGATTGCCGTTCTGGAGAAACTGAGAGCTGGAATTCGGAAGGAAAAGCTGATCGGTGGGGCCGGACAATGTTTCATAGTCGGAGGATGCATAGACGCTGTAGACTGACGCAAGCCGGGCCGGATTCAAAGTGACAGCGTGGGCAAGATCCGGCGAGGCAACGCAGGCAGCCATCCCTGCGGCCCTGTTCGGCAAAAGATACTCACCATCCAGAAAGACGGATTGTGCCAGTGCTGTTCGCGCAATCAGGGCCACAAGTGCAAATGCTGCCGCTCTACTTATTAGAAGTCTCCTCCAAGTGAGAAATAGAATATGGGTTTATGGAATCCTTCAATGTTATACTGCCACGCATAGTCAAACCTCAAGACAAAATACAAAAACGGCAGTCTTGCTCCAAAGCCGGATCCGATCAGCAGATCCTGTGTAACCAGTTGCCCCGCCGAATTCTTCATGAACGGCTTATACTGCCCGAACGAATCGAATGCACTCCCGGCGTCGGTGAATATCACTCCTTCGATGTTGTCGAGCAAAATAGGTATTAAGCCGGGGACAAAGTACCTGACCAGTGGAAACCTTACCTCTGCGTTCACGAGGAAATATTTCGTACCGAGCTGCGTGTTAAACTGATAGCCTCGCAGCGGAAAGACTGGCGTCAGGAAAGCATAATCGCCGACAGAGCTGATGGGTATATCGAGATTGGAATAATTAATGTTTATCCAGTTGCTCACACCACCCATGAAAAACTTCTGAGGATTGGCGCCTTCACTTACCGCCCCGGAAGCGCGGAATGCGAAGACATTTTCGTCCAGGAAAGGCAAGTAAGTCCTGTAGTCAAATTGTCCGGTGACAAATCCGATAAAGGCAGAAGAAATTTTCGGAACGTAGGTCAGGGTCAGATTGTACCTGGTGCCATTTACGGGGGCATAAAATCCTTCCAGGGAATTGTCGCCGATGTAGCTTAGCGAGGTCAGGATTGCATTTGCGGTCCCGCCCGAATCGCTTGGATTGTCGAGGTTCTGGCGCGAGATCCCCAGGTATGCAAGATTCAGGTCGAGGCGCCTGAACCTGTCGAATGGTCTGGAAAAAGACAACTGCCCTACTGTCGATTGGAAGCGGTTCAGCTCATAGTTCTGCGTCACGTTATCGTACAAATACAGGAAGTTCGCGGTATGAAGCATGGACACCCCAAAATTAATCCGGGAGGCCAGATTATTGTACGAAATCGCATAGTCGCTATTCTGAAGATCGATTACAAAGTCGGTATAAAGGTCTATTTCATTGTTCCCGAGCATATCGCTGAAAGCAAGCTCAGTGGCACCCTGAAATCCGTACAGAGTATTGAAACCGGCACCTCCTGTAAGAATGTCCGGCGTGAAATCGATCTTGTAAGGAAACGGGATGTACTGACCGGAGGAATCGACATTTCCCTTAAGTACGAAAGGCGAGACTTTCGGCTTGGCATAAGGGCGCTCGTATTCCGGAGAGAAGACATAGTGACTGAAGTCAGAGTTAAGGGAAGCCCCGTAAAGAGCTGCGGCCGACTCTTCCCTGCTCGTGTCAGGAGGGGTTTTTGAAGCGAACTCCTCTTTCTTTCTTTTCGCAAAGAAACTCTTCACATAATTGGTCGGAACGAGGGGTCCCCTCAACGTGTCAGCAAGAGGAAGGTCCATCGTGAAGACGTCATATCCGCCGTCGTTCAATGAAGTAAACGCAAGCTTCTGCCCGTCGCGGGACAAGGAGGGCTCATTGATTCCATACAGCGAATTCGTGATGGGAACCGTTTTCCCGGTGGCAAAATCGAGATAATACAGGTCGTCAATTCCATTCCGGCTTGACTCGAAGATCAGCCCTTTCCCGTTCGGTAAGGGAAGCGGATAGGTGTTGTCGCCGCCGTGCGGGACGACGTCCGGCATATTTGGAAAATTCGTGTATGTCAGCCTCTCTATTTTGCCGCTTGCCACGTCGATGGAGAAGATATCCATCGGGTTCCCCGCCGCCCAGTGTGCAAGGGTGAGCGGGTTCCCATGCTGGTGAAGCGAATCGCCGCGATCAGATGAGAAATAGATCTTCTTCCCGTCCACCGACCAATGCGGATCCTCATCACTGAAGATGTCATCCGTCAGATTCCGTATCTTGTGCGTCTTCATATTGTAGATATAAATATCCGATTGAAGAGGCTCGTACGCTGAAATTGCCAGCTCCTCCCCGTTGGGAGAAAAGTCGATCCCGTTGATCCCCGGGAACTCGAGATCAGGCAGCACTTTGGTTTTGCCGGTTCTAGAGTTTATAAGAAAAATCTTGTCGTATTCCCCCGTCTTGGAAGCCACGGCAATGTACTTTCCGTCCGGCGTCCATGAAATTCCCGGGGTGATTATGTGAAGCTCTTCAAAATTCGCAGTCCTACTTCCTTTGACGAGAGTTCGCACGATCCTTCCTGTCACTGTGGATGCCATCACAACATCGAAGTAGCCGCTTCTGTCGGTTATGAATGCTACTTCTGATCCGTCCGGTGAGATAACAGGACTTGTGTTGTAGGAACCTCCGTCAACCCTGTGATCTGTTACCCGATGTGCGAACTGATCGAAGGATTGCCTCAGTGCGACCTCAGGGAAGTATTGGTCGCGATTATATCTTTGCCATTTTTCGGAAAGCTGCTCAAGGTTCAAGCCTATGGCCCGCTCGAAACCCTTATTCACGCTCATTGTGGCGCGGACGGCGTTTACTACCTCACCGATTTTCTCATGTCCATATTTCACGTCGATGTAATGCCAAACCGATTCCCCTCCCGGATAGTCGAGATAGCCGTTGAGATATGGGATCGGAGGCATGTACCCGTTTATCGTGGCATCGAGCAGAAATTGATCGGAAGCCACTTCCCAATGATCCAGGGATTGATATTGCGCCATGCCCTCATTGAACCAGGTGGGAATGTGGAATGTGATGTTGTGCTCGATAATCGACTGTATGGATCCGCCGTAAAACAACTCGTCAAACACAGCGTGCACAAGCTCATGATGAATTACGTGACGCATAAGTGCCAGATCACCTTCCCACGGGAGTACAACTCTGTTCTTGTACAGCTCGGTTACTCCACCGGTTCCCTCGGGAAGGTACTCGGCCACGATATTGTTCTGCTGAAAATCGTCATGCGAGTTGAAGACGGCGATGTTTATCCGTTTGTCTATCTGGTAATGGAAGCTTGCGCAAATGGAAGTCACCGAACTTTCCGCTTCGGCCGCGACGAACTGCGCCAGCTCGTATCCTCCGCGCGTGAAATAAATGTTGAAGTGCGGCGACTCTATGTATTCCCATTTAAAATCAACATAATGGACTTTGTTCTGTCCAAACTGTTGTGCGAAAGCCGCAGGTACTAAAGCAAGAGCAACAAGTGCTAGAAAGATGTTTCTCATAGCATCCCTTTGAATTGAATATTTAAACATACGAAAATTGTCCTCAAGAGAACACCTGGGGCGTTAACGACTGCCTAAACGCGGCCCCACTCTCGGGATGGGCCGGCAAATTGGACATGCAGGTGTTGGTAAAAACCGATTCAGGTATTCCGAAAAACCTCTCAGCCCGCTGGATTACAGTAGCCATTCTTCTTTATCCTATTCCCCCTTCGACTCCTTGCGGTGCCATTGGCTCAAATAGCAAACTGATCACGTGGTGTTTTTCATTCATTCTTGATTTGTCAAGATATGGAGATTCATGACGGCTCGGTGACGGTTCCTTAGAGAGATTGACTGCCAGTCTGGTTGCCTTTGGGGGGCAACTTATTTGATAAGACGTTTTCCCGGCCTTTTGGTTTATTCGAGTCGATATCTTCACGGGAGAATTCCTCGTGCACGCCGGGAATTTTCCGACAAGCGTCCAATAACGCCGAAGCAGGCAGCTGTGAAGTGCGCTCCACACGAATATTTCCGTGCAAGCCGGCCGCTTGCCGAAATTACTACCGGTGGTATCCCAAATGCGGTGGGGAGTTGTAGGTTGATAAATTCCATGGATTGTATTGCATCACCTCGAATTTCCTTCAAAAAAACGGGAAAGGGGGCTTTTTGAGGGAATAAATGCGATTTCTTAAATTTAGAGCGGACTAGGACCTCCTGTTGTTTTGCTCCACTCCATCTACGAAATAATACCGCACATCAAAAATGCTGGAAAACTTCAACTAATTCAACAGACTCACGTGGCAAACAGTTTCCGGTGGGACTCATCATATTTGCCTTCCTCCACGGGTTGAAAACGACGAGGATACGTCAGAATCCATTATTTTACCATCAGCTTGACTTTGTCGAGCCGCCGGCCGTCGCTGGCCAATACTTGAATCTCAACACGGCCGAATGAAATTCTCTCGCCCGTCAAAGGAATCCTTCCCAATTCTGAAATCAGCAGGCCTGCTATGGTCGTGAATTCACCGGAAGGCAGTTTCAACTTGAGCTCGCTTTCGATCTCCGAAATCTCAGTGTTCCCTTTCAATACATACTGCTTGGGTGTCAACCGCTCTATTTTCTGCTCGCTGTCGCGGATTGCCACCTCACCCAGGAATAGCTCCATGACATCAGACGAGGTAACCAGGCCCGACGTCCCCCCAAATTCGTCTATCAATATTGCTATGTACACTTTCTCGGTCCTGAACTCCTCCAGCAGATCTATCACCGACATATTTTCCGGCACGAACAGGACATCGCTGACAAGCTCGTCGATTTTCGCAACTTCCCTGAAAATATCCTTCGCATAGACCACTCCGACTATATTGTCGATCGTGGAATCGTAGACAACCACCTTCGTCTTTCTGCGCTTTTCGAAGAGCTCCCGTACCTTGTTGATGTTCGTCCCGAGTTTCGCCGCAACGATGTCTGTCCTGGGTACCGCTATATTCCTCACCGGCAGGTTTCCGTTTGCGATCAGCTTCCTAATCATTTCTGATTCTATCTTGTCCAGATAGCCGCCTCCGACAGAGTTCCCGAGGAACCTATAGACATCTCTCCGCTGGAACATTCCGGGCTTCGATGAACTCTTGAACATGTAGCCGGCAATGAGAGTCGAAATCGCAGCCGTAAGCGTCACGACAGGTTGAGCGATGAAATAAAAACCGTTGACTACCGGCATCAGGATTTTTGCGGCAGACTCCGACCGCTCCAGTGCAATGCTCTTGGGGATAAGCTCGCCGAAGAGGAAGCCGACGGCCGTTGTGAGCACCATGACCTTTATCATGTCCAGATGCATGTTCTCATGCAAAAGCACCTCTGCGGCTGAAGAGAAGAGGGTCATGAAGAGATTAGTAGCAACAACAACCGTTGCAAAGAAGAGTTCGTTATTCTGCAGGAAGAAAAAGGTTGAGTTGAATCGGAACTTCGAACGCCTGTCCACGATAAGCGCAACCTTGTCTGCCGACACAAACGAGGTCTCCGCCCCTTCAAAGCAGGCAATCAGAAGCAGAAAGAGAGCTATTGCTGCGATCTCAAGCATGGCACAGATAGTCTTCCGCTAGGTGGAAATGACGACGGCATATCCCAAGACGTACGCGCCGGGAGAATCCGGTATTCAAAGGCCGCTTAACTTCTTTCGCCCCAGACCAAGCCGATCCTTGACAAATATGAATGCGAGGACAATAAGGGCTGCGATAACGTCAATCGCAAAATCCTTGAACTCCTCTGTTCTCCCCGGCACGAAAGACTGATGAAATTCATCGCTGGCGCCATAAAGCATTACGATCAATAGGGCGGCAGCAAGGCTGAACTCATTCAGAAAGCGGCTGTACCCCTGGAACTTGAGAGCTCTGTAGGCCAAATAGAAGAGCGCCCCGTAAAGCATCGTGTGAGCGATCAGGTGAGCGTATGGGAATTCCATGGGCTTCAAATCCGGGCCGGGAACGCAAGACAAACAGAATATCAGGGCCATCCACATTATGGCCGGAAGCTGAAACCTGACAAAGTCAGGATATTTTTTCAAATTCAACAATCTCTCCATTCTCGACTCTCTGGAATGCTTCCGGCAGTGAGTCAATTATGTCCGTGGCTATCAAGGAATACAGTCCCTTCTTTTCCAGAGCTACATCACCTGCAACACTGTGAAGATAAACTCCCAACACGGCCGCATCGACCGGACTTAGCTTCTGTGCCAACATCGCAGCTATGATACCCGTCAGCACATCACCGGACCCTGCAGTTGCCATTCCGGGATTCCCATGCACATTAAGGTAAACCGTCCCCTCTTTGGAGGCTACTACTGTAGGCGAACCTTTCAGGACCAACGTTACCTTGTTGTCTCTGGCATACCTGCGTGCCAGCTCCACCCTGTCTCTCGCAATCTCTTCGATGGAGTACTTCGACAGTCGGCTGAACTCGGCGTGATGAGGCGTCATTATTATCTCAGCATGAGTCTCCTGAAGGAGGCCCGGCTGATCGGCTATGGCGTTAAGTCCATCCGCATCCACCAGAATCGTCCCGTCGTAGCTCCTGATCAGCTTTCCGACGAGCTGGGCTGTTTCCTGGTTCCTGGAAATCCCCGGACCTATCACGAGTGCGTCTGCCCAGCCAAGGTTCTTCTGAATTTGAAGAAGAACCGCCAGAGAAAGACTCCCATCGGCAGTCTGAGGCAGAGGAAGAGTCATAACTTCGGTCAGCTTATTTTCGTAAATGTGATTCAAATCCGACGGAACTCCGAGCACGACTGCACCGGCACCGGCGCGCATCGCCGCCTGACCAACCATCACACCGGCACCCGTCAGTCCAACCGAACCAACCAGTCCGAATATCTTACCGACAGCATGTTTATGAGTTTCCTGCTCCCGGACAGGCAAAAGTCTTCTGACCTCTGCACAGCCTGCAAGAAATGTGTTTGGCTCTTTCAAAGCTTCCAGATCTGCCGGCATACCGATGTCGACTATGTAAACCTTTCCCGATTTTACCTTCCCCGCATTCATCAGAATACCGCGCTTGAGGCTGCCCATAGTAGCAGTGGCAAGAGCCGCGGGGGCTGTAGTAAACACTGAGCCGTCATCTGCGTTTACTCCGGTGGGAATATCCATCGCGAGTACTGGGGTCCTCGTTTCAAGCATCAAGTCGATTGCCTTTTGTGCCGCCTCTTTCGGCTCCCCGGTCAGCCCGGTTCCAAGAACAGCATCGATGACCAGATTATAGTCGTCCAGCGGATGGGTGCCGATGCTTTCCTCGAGCTGCAAAATTTCCACCTGCTGATCCTGGGGAAGCTCCTTGACCTTGTCGAAAAATATCTTCGCGTCGCCTGAAATAGCGTCGGGCATATCGGTCAACATGATTGTTATGGCGGCCCCCATTTGAGAGAGATAATACGAGGCGCAAAACCCGTCTCCCCCGTTGTTTCCTTTGCCGCAAAGCAGCGCTATCCTCTTCCCGCGAACATCACCCAGAAGCAATCCGGCAACCTTAGCTGCCCCGAATCCGGCTTTGTTCATCAAGGAGCTCCCTGAGACTTTGCCCGACTCAATGGACTCCCGGTCGCACTCCCTCATTTCCGCAGATGTCAGTACAAATTCCATTTTGTCTCCTTACAAATATAGAAAAGCCGCCTCAAAATAGAAGCGGCCTCCCTCATACACTCTTATTTCTTTACCTAATCTAAAACAACTTCTGCGTGAGAGCAACAATGTACCCCGGAGTAATACCGAGCTCCAAAACTGCCAGTGCCGCGATAACAAGCGCAGTGGCTCCAAGGCGGGAAATGGCTGCGGGGGCGCTTTCCTCAGGCGAATCCTTGAAATACATGTTCACGACCACGTTTATGTAAAAATAAACGGAAACGACGCTCGCAAGCACTCCGACCACCGCAAGCCAGGTCATATTGGCGGATATCGCCGAGGCAAAGAGATAATATTTGCCGAAAAACCCGGCAAACGGAGGTATTCCAGCGAGTGAAAACATAAACAAAGCCATCAACGCCGCAATGAATGGATGTCGCTGCGATAACCCCTGATAATCTGAAATGTTCAAATACCTGCCTTCTTTGTTTTCCAGAACCGATACGACACCGAAGGCACCGATTTGCATGAATGTGTAGGCAAGCATGTAGTAGAGCACACCCGTCCGGCCGAGCGTATTCGCCGCCGCAATACCCACAAGGGCATACCCGGCATGCGCTATACTGGAATAAGCCAGCATCCTTTTGATGTTTTGTTGGACCAGGGCTATGAGGTTTCCAAGAACCATGGTGAAAGCCGCAAGATAGGCGATGACCGTCTGAAGCTGCCAGGAAGGATGGACTGAATAGCTGAACAGGATGACAAGCGCCGCGAAAGCAGCCGCCTTGCTCCCGGTGGACATGAAGCCGGATACCGTCGTCGGAGAGCCCTCATAAACGTCCGGCACCCACATATGGAAAGGCACCGCGGATATCTTGAAGCTCAGTCCGATCAGGATCAGAGCGGCTCCGACCCAAAGCAGCGGACTGTTCTCGATTGACGAAAAATTACTCAGAATAGTTGCCAGATTCGTCGTCCCAGTCGCACCGTAGACAAGAGAAATTCCATAAAGAAAGAAGCCTGTGGCAAAGGCCCCGAGGAGGAAATACTTCAAAGAGGCCTCGTTCGACTTAGCATCGCTTCTGGCGTAACCGGCAAGGACGTAAAGACTGATCGACATGAGCTCGAGGCCGAGGAAGAGCACCATCAGATCCCGCGCGCTTGCCATCAGCATCATCCCGATCGTCGCAAAGACGAGGAGTGTATAGAACTCTCCGAAATGCAGGTTCTCCTTCTCTAGATACGGTTTCGACAGCAGTACGCTCAGGGCAGAGCTGCATACGAAAACGATTTCAAAGAATGCCGGGAAGTGACCGGTAAACACCATACCGTTGAAGGCATATGCGGACGCGTTGTAAGTGTTTACGGTGAGGATCCCGGTAATTATCAGGGCAAGCAGCGTCAGCCAATACGCAATGTTCGCCGGTTTCTTTATCGTTGCATCGATGATCAGAAGGAGCAGCGAAAATCCAGTCAGGAACAAAATAGGGCTGATAGCAACCATATCACTTAGGTTAAAAGGCATTGTATTTCTCTCCATAGAATTCCGATACCAACCGGAAAAGTAATTCCATGCTCATTTCAGATTCTTTTCAACCGATCTTTAGTAAATGTCTTGATCTCATGTTTCCCATTCGTAAGGCGGCTGCAGTGCCGCGACACATCCTCATATATCTTCATCTCAACCGGGTCGCTCCATCCATGCCGAGAATTCTGCATTAGCTTCAATATCCCGACTCTTCATTCATCACAACAAGCAACAGCACTGCTATGTCCACCCTATCGTCCCTCATCGCACCGCGAGAGCACCGACTTTTGCCTTCGTAAGGGTATCCACGAGAGCCTGAACTGCGGGCTCACTCTTCGAGAGGAAAGTCATCGGGTGAACGCCGATCCAGACTATGAATATTACCACCGCCGAAAGCACGAGTATCTCACGAAGGTTGAGATCCTTCATTTGTTCATTCTCAGGTTTGTCTACCGTCTTGAAAAACACCCTTTGATACATCCAGAGGAGATAGACGGCGGCAAGAATCACACCGCTCGTTGCAACTATAGCGTACGCCGGACTTCCGAGAAATTCACTCTTGAAAGAGCCCACCAGTATCAGAAACTCGCCGACGAAACCATTCAAACCGGGCAAACCGACGGACCCGAGCATGGCAATCATGAAAAACGTCGCCATCACCGGGACGACTTTAGCAAGGCCTCCGAAATCGCTGATCAACCGCGTATGTCGCTTGTCGTAAAGCATGCCAACCAGAAGGAACAGGGCGCCGGTGGTAAGACCGTGATTGACCATCTGGATGACCGATCCCTGAATCGACTCGACGGTGATGGCAAAGATTCCGAGGACTACAAAACCGAGGTGGGCGACAGAGGAATAGGCAACGAGTTTCTTAAGGTCCTTCTGGACCATGGAAACGAAAGCCCCGTAGATAATCCCGATGATAGCAAGGATAGCCATCAACGGGAGAAACTTGAACGCAGACTGCGGGAACAGCGGCAGAGAGAACCTGAGAAGTCCGTACGTTCCCATTTTAAGAAGTACGCCCGCCAGCAGAACGCTGCCCGCCATAGGCGCCTCGGTGTGAGCATCCGGAAGCCAGGTGTGAAGCGGGAAAATCGGCACCTTTATCGCAAAGCTCAGAGTAAACGCGAGGAACAGCCAGGTCTGCACCGACAGGGGAATCGTGGGGCCTATTTTGTAAAGCGTCACAAGATTTGTCGTGAACTCCCCGCCAGGGAGGGTACTGGCATAGTAGCCGAGCCATATGATGGCTACCAACATCAGCAAGCTCCCGAACATGGTATAGACGAAGAACTTTACGGCTGCGTAAACCCTTCTCTCGTGGCCCCAGATGCCGATAATGAAGTACATCGGGATCAGCATCGCCTCCCAGAAAATGTAAAACAGGAAGAGGTCGAGCGACGAAAACACTCCAAGCATTCCGACCTCGAGGAGCAGCACGAAGAAATTGAACGCCTTGACCTTCTTCCCTATCGACGACCACGAAGCGACCAGAGCAATGAGAGTCAGGAACGTCGTGAGCGTGATGAGCAGGAGCGATATCCCGTCTATGCCGAGGTGGTAAGCGACGTTCAGGCTGCCGATCCAAGGGACGTACTCGACAAACTGGAACCCCGGTTTGGACACATCGAAGTTCAGGTAGAGGAGGACGGAGAAGATGAATGTCACGGCCGCGAAGAATATCGATACGCTCTTGACAAGCTTCTCGTTGTTCAGCAGAAGGAGTATGAGAGCTCCGACAAGCGGTGTGAATATTATGTAAGTAAGGAAATGAGTTTCGAACATTTCGTTGTTCTCGAATTACTTCAGAATTATGTATCCAATTATTATGATGATGCCTATTACAAACGTCAAAGCATAGTTCTGTACGAAGCCTGTCTGAATCTTGCGGATCAGTCTGCCGAAGAACCTCACAGTCTTCCCCGTTCCATTCACAGACCCGTCAATCATGATTTCGTCGACCCCATGCCAGAGGTATTTGTCGCTGACGTAGATTAGCGGTTTTACAACGATAGCCTGGTATATCTCGTCGATGTAAAACTTGTTCAGGATTATTTCATACAAATCGCCGGCTGCCCTTCTGAATTTTGCGGAGAGTTCGGGCGTCTTAAGGTAAGCCATGTAAGCCACATAAACGCCTCCTACCGCAAGAATGACTGATATCGCCATGAGGATGTATTCTGTTGAAGGCTCGACGACGAAGAGCGACGGCATTGTAGCCTGAGCATTCTCAAACACCGGCTCGAGGAATTTACCGAACGTGTCGCCACCGCCGAGTATCGCGGGTATGCCGATCCAGCCGCCGATAGCCGAGAGTATCCCGAGCACCCAGAGCGGGATAAGCATCGTCGTCGGCGCATCGTGAACATGGATATGATGCACGTCGAATCTCGGCTTCCCTTCGAAAGCCAGTATGAATAGCCTGAAGATGTAAAACGCCGTCAGAAAAGCGGTCAGTGCGCCGATCAACCACAGGATAAAGGAGCTGGCGAATGCACGCCCCAATATCTCATCTTTACTGAAGAAGCCCGACAGTGGCGGGATGCCGGAGATCGCAAGACTAGCGAGCAGAAACGTCTTATATGTGCCCGGCATGAGTTTCTTCAGGCCCCCCATGTTCCTCAGGTCCTGGTTCTCATGAAGAGCGTGGATAATCGCGCCGGCGCCGAGGAACAGTAGAGCCTTGAAAAACGCGTGTGTCATGAGATGGAATATGCCTGCGCCGAAAGCACCGACTCCCAACGCGAGAAACATATAGCCCAGCTGGCTGATGGTGGAATAGGCGAGGACCTTCTTGATGTCGTTCTGGACGAGACCCATCGTGGCGGCATACATCGCGGTGACCGCGCCGACGATCGCGACGACGAGCATTGTTGTCGGTGCGAGGGCGTATAGTATCGAGCTCCTCGCTATCATATAAACGCCCGCCGTCACCATGGTAGCCGCGTGAATCAGCGCCGAAACCGGAGTCGGGCCCGCCATCGCGTCAGGCAGCCAGATATACAGCGGGATCTGCGCGCTCTTCCCCGTGGCACCGATGAAGAGCAGCATCGTAATCCACGTAACGGTAGCGCTGCCCGCCGTGAAGTGACCGGTGGCGGCTCCGAAGATGGTGTCGAAATTGAAGGTTCCGAAATTCTGGAAGATCAGGAACATGCCGATCAGGAAAGCAAAATCTCCGATGCGATTGACGATAAACGCCTTCATCCCGGCATCGCCGGTCCATGTCAGATTGACCCCTTCGAATTTCCTGTCGTACCAGAATCCGATGAGGAGGTAGGAACACAAGCCTACTCCCTCCCAGCCGAGAAACATCAGCAGGTAATTGTCTGCCAAGATCAGGTTCAGCATGGCAAACACGAACAGATTCAGGTACGTAAAAAACCTGAAGACGCCGCGGTCGCCGTGCATGTAGCCGATCGAGTAGACGTGGATAAGGAAGCTTACGCCCGTAACGATCAGGAGCATTACAATTGAAAGCGGGTCGATCAGGTACGAGACGCTGACGGACAGATTCCCGGCGGCGATCCAAGTGTAAACGTCGACGATATGGCTGCGGGCGCTCGAAGCTTCGCCGAGCAGATGGATGAATATCACTACGGCGAATATGAACGAAAGTCCGATGGTAGCGCTGCCGATCGCACCGACGACCTTCTCGCCGAACTTCTTTTGTATGAGACTCCCGAGGAGCCCGTTAATTAGTACGCCGATGATCGGAAAGACAACGACGTAAACGACTAAATTTTGCATATAGCATCCTCTAAGAAAGGTATTCGTGCTTGCAGGCGAAAGAGGTTTCCTGTGGAAGCATCTACCATTTCAGAATGTTGACTTCGTCTATGTTCACGGTCAGTTTGTTGCGGAATAAAGCGATTATGATGGCAAGTCCGACCGCGGATTCAGCTGCGGCCACCGCTATCACAAAGAATACAAGTATCTGACCGGCTGGGTTGCCGGAATATGCCGAAAAGGCAATGAGTGAAAGG
The DNA here is from genome assembly GCA_046706365.1 of Candidatus Kryptoniota bacterium. Lineage (GTDB taxonomy): Bacteria > Bacteroidota > Ignavibacteria > Kryptoniales > JAKASW01 > JAKASW01. Next base: position 15,678 of record JBJKPN010000185.1, read on the forward strand.
TTCACGGAATTGAGCATCAATTCTACCGACATAAAAATTACTATCGCGTTGCGGAGAGTCAGAACACCGATTACTCCGATTATGAACAGTACAGCGCTCAATCCGATGTAGTAGGCTAGTGGTATCATATCATTCGAATTTTTTCTTTGCCAGGAAGATCGCTCCTACAATTGCAGCCAGGAGCAGAATCGAAGTCACCTCGAAAGGAAACAGGTAACCGAGATAAAGGACTTTTCCGATCGACTCCACGGTTCCCATTGTCTCTGCCTTGGGGGAGATTCCGCTTGTCGAAGTGAAGTTCAAAACGAAGTAGGCGATCTCGACGAGTAGAGCTATACCGAGCAGAGCGGCGATCGTCTTTGAAGAGTTGAGTTTCCATTTTAGCAGCTTGTCATCGCCCAGATTCAGAAGCATTATGACGAACAGGAAGAGCACCATGATGGCGCCGGCATAAACGGTGATTTGTATTATGGCAATGAACTGCGCACGCAGGAACAAGTACAGAACAGCTATCACGAAAAAATTGAAAACAAGGTAGAGGGCACTTGTTACAGGATTCCGGCGGGTAATCATCAAGATGGCGGAGGCGATGGCAGCCACAGCAAGAATCAGAAATGCAATTTGTTCAAGGTTCAACCGAATACCTCCGTAGTGTTTTAGAACGCAAAAAATATAAAATAAGGTGGTTAAACAATCAACGCTGAAAGAATTCGCCTGTCTCCCGTTGTCAAAAGATCCAACCACGACGTCACCCTTCGGATACCCCCGGTGAGTAGAGCCGCTTCCATCATTCTATTTCCGGGACACTCCCTGAGCTTCCCTCCCACACTTGAATCTGTCTGATCCCAGGTATACCTTTCATGTCGTCAGGTCAGGCGGGCGTCCGGAGTTCACATGAATCGGTCAAATACATCCGGGCCTCTGGAGCGAAAGGGGCGCTCGGTATGACGATCCGGTTGTGATTGAAGCTGTGAGCACTCGTAATTCTACAACAATATTCGGTGTGCGATGATTCCGGTCGATTTTGGATTAGCAGTATGACTATTCTCCAACATGAAGGACACTACGACCCCGAAGTGCTTTCGTCGGCGGATGATCTCGCGTTCTGGTCCACCCCGTTCGGTCTCCGGCTTCTAGATGTCGTCCACTATGAAAAGCAGATGAGGGTGCTCGACCTCGCATGCGGAGCCGGGTTCCCGTTAATTGAACTCGCAATGAGACTTGGGAGAACGTCAAGGGTATACGGAGTTGATCCATGGAGCGACGGCATTCTCATGGCCGCCCGTAAAATCATGGCACACCGAGTGACGAATGCCGAGGTAATTCAGGCGCGTGCTGAAGATTTGCCTTTCCGCGAGGCATTCTTCGATTTAGCGGTATCAAACAACGGAGTTAACAACGTATCGAACCTTGAATTGACCTTCGATGAACTTCGACGGGTTTTGAAAACTGGGGCACAATTTGCATTCACGTTCAACACCGACCGGACTTTTGAACAGTTTTATGATGTATTTCGGGACGTCCTGACCGGGATGGGCCTCCATCAATATGTGAAATCGATAGAAGACCACATATATAAAAAGCGGAAACCGATCAGCGTTTTCATAGAACTCCTCGAATCAAAGGGGTTCCACCTGATTTCCGTTCACAAGGACAGCTTCAGCTATCATTTCGCAGACGGCACCGCCATGCTGAACCATTCATTCATCAAGCACTCGTTTTTTCCATCGTGGACGGAGATTCTCGATGAAGAACATCGGAAGCCGGTTTTCGAAAGGATTGAACAGTCTCTGAACGCTCTTGTCGAGAAATCCGGCCCGTTGACGATGCCTGTTCCCTTCCTGATTGTCAACAGCGAGAGGACGTAGAGGGGAAACGGGACAGGAACGGGCCGACCTGGCTTCCCGTATTTCACCGACCTTTCTAATAAGAATGGTGCAGCTACGTGAGACCCAGTGCGCTTGCAATTTTATTTAACCGCCGATAATTTCGTCTATGAATTTCATCCGAATAATTCTCAGTCGCTTCATTCAATGTCTCGCCGCAGCCGACCCTTCAGTTGGAATTGCTGCGGCAGCGCGTCCACCGGCAGAGCTTTGCTTTGCGTCAGAACCCTTCGTGTTGGAAATCAAAACCCACCATGAGGTTATCAGGAGAATGACATGGATCTAGGTCTAACAGGAAAAGTCGCCGTCGTATCAGCTTCGACCAAAGGACTCGGCAAAGGAGTCGCAACGTCTCTCGCGGCTGAAGGTGCAACGGTCATCATTAACGGAAGACACAAGCAGAATATTCACGATGCTGTGGAAGAGATCCGGAGCAAGACCGGCCAATCGGTATTCGCGGTCATGGGCGACGTGACACAGGCCGAAGATGTCGACAGACTCTTTGAAGAAGTCGTCCGTCGTTACGGAACGGTACATATTGTCGTATCCAATGCGGGCGGCCCACCGGCAGGAAGTTTCTCTGAATTCAACGACGAACAGTGGCAGAAGGCGGTTGAACTCAATCTGATGAGCACCGTCCGCCTGATTCGAAAGGCGATGCCGATAATGCAATCTCAAAAATGGGGAAGAATCGTCAACATCACTTCTTTGACTGTCAAGCAGCCTGCAGATAATCTGCTACTGTCAAATTCTGTAAGGGCCGCAATCGTCGGCCTTGCAAAGACAGTGTCCCGCGATCTTGCACGCGACAATGTGCTGATTAACAACGTCGCGCCTTACTACGTGGCAACCAAGCGTATCGATTATTTGATGGAAGAGACGGCCGCGAAGAAAGGAATCACGAAGGAGGCGGCTATCCAGAACATAATCAGGGAAATCCCGATGGGAAGGCTCGGAACGCCCGAAGAATTCGGCGATTTTGTTACGTTTCTCTGTTCAGAGAAGAACAGTTATGTAACTGGTGCGACTATCCAATTCGACGGCGGCGCTTATCGAGGTATGCTCTGACAGGATGTTCCTGTCAATAACCGATCTTGCCGGTCGGCTGCGCAACCGCCCGCTGGTTCGGTCCCGTATGGACATTGCAAACGGGCGGAAGATATTTTGCGTTGAAGATGGCCGGGACTTTGTCCGGACAAAACTCCGTCGCCAGCATTCCGGTCTGGGCGCATATCATCCGCGTAACGACTCCTTCGGGCTGGACAAATGAAGTGATAGGAAGCCCGATGTCTCTATCGGCGTACACGTCTCTCATAAATATTGCCCAGATTGGCGCAGCCGCCCGTCCTCCCTGTCCGTCCCAGTTTGTAAAATGAACGCGATCATCGTCGAAACCTACCCAAACGCCTGCAACCAACTGCGGCGTGTACCCAATGAACCAGGCATCGCCATAGTCCTGGGTCGTTCCCGTCTTTCCCGCGCAGTCCTGAGTGAAGTAATTCCTTACACGGGCGCCCGTTCCCCCGTCTATCACTCCTCTCAGCATATCTGTCATCAGGTAGGCAGTCTGCGGACTTAGTACCTCTGTAGACTGGGCATGGTTCTCATAAATAACGTTGCCGTTTTTGTCCTCTATCTTCAGAATCGAGATCGGCTTGGTTAGTATACCGTCGTCGGCAAATATGCCGTAAGCGGAGGTGAGCTGGATAGGTATGACGAGTGCCGAACCTATCGCTATCGAAGGATAAGGAGGGATGTCCGTCGTAAGGCCCATCCTGTGTGCGTAGTCGATGACCTGGCTTATCGGGGCAATTGCGTCTCTTCCAAGAACCGCCCGAACCGCAACGACGTTCACGGAATATTTCAGCGCATCTCTAATTGTAACTTCTCCGCTGAACTCACCGTCGGCGTTGCGGGGAGACCAACGAGTTCCGTCGGGGTTCACAACCGTGACCGGTTGGTTGAGAATTTTGTAGGAAGGAGCATACCCGTTGTCGATGGCGACGGTGTAAACGATGGGTTTGAATGCGGAACCAGGCTGCCTCGCAATTTGAGTAACATGATTGAGGCCGTAGCGAAACTCCTTATAGTTCGACGAGCCGACCATTGCCTTGATGTATCCGGTTTTCGGATCTATGCAGACAAAACCGACCTGGATTCTCTGCTCCGCCTTCTTCACCGAATCGACAAATGCAACGCTCGAACGGAGCTGCTTGTAAATCGCGTTGCGTGCTTCGGCAGTTGCGGCGTCGCGGTAGTCGGGATAGTCTTTTATGGCCCTGTCCACGGCCGCCAGCAGGGTCGCCCGGTTGTCCTGCCACTTCCACTTTGTATCAAACCATTTTTGGTATTCGGACAGATGCTGTGTAACGGCCTCGTCCGCGTATTGCTGCATCCTGGAATCGAGCGTCGTGTAAACGGTAAGACCGTCCCTGTAAATATCGAACCCGTATTTTTCCGCCATCTTCTCGAGCCGCTGCCTGACCATTTCGACAAACGAGGGGGCAAGCCCGGAAGAGGGGCTGTGGTACTTGATTCCGAGCGGAGTTCGTTTCGCAGCCTCATATTGAGCCTCTGTCAGTTTCCCGTCGTTGAGCATATTCCTGAGAACAACATTCCGGATGTCGAGCGCGCGTTTCGGGTGATTGATGGGATCGAAAATGCCGGGCGACCGAAGCATGCCGATGAAAAGAGCTCCTTGAGGAAGCGTCAGGTCGGATGCAGATTCGTCGAAATACAACTGGGCGGCCGACTGAAGCCCGTATGCTCCCCGTCCGAAATAGACATCGTTCAGATACATCGAAAGGATCTCTTCCTTGGTGTAAGTCCTTTCGATTTGTATCGCGGTCAATGCCTCGCGGATTTTGCGCGTAATGTTGACTTCCTGATTCAAGTAGAGATTTCTCGCAAGCTGCTGGGTTATCGTGCTCGCTCCTTCCACAACGCGCATGTGAACGAGGTCGATCAATGCCGCCTTGAAGATACGGATCGGATCGATTCCCCAATGCGAATAAAACTTCTTGTCTTCAGTTGCAATGAGTGCCTGAACAACGTAGTGCGGAATTTCTTTGAGACTTATCAATGCCCGGTTCTTGAGATAGAATTGGTCGATCACCTGCCCGTCCGACGAGAGGACGCGAGTGGCAAGATCCGGCTTGGGGTTTTCCAGCTCTTCGAGCGAAGGAAGGCCGGTTATAACGTAATAGCCGTACCCGATGAGAAGGACGATGATGGCCGACCAAATTCCGAATTTCAGGGCTCGCCCCTCCCTGGAGTTTCTCTTCTTTTTCCTTCGCTGACTCTTCCTGTAGTCAGGGTCGTTGAAGTATCGCTCCATCTCCTCTTTCGAATACCGCCACTTCATCTCTCAAATTCCCATTTCGCTAGTTGCATCTGGTTTCCGTCAAAGACCCCGTAGGTGAAATGCGACAGCCAGTCTCCCAGATTGACATAGACTCCGTTTTCAAAACGTTCAAGCCTGGGGACATGGTTATGCCCCATCACGACGTAGTCAAATCCGTTCTTCAGATTCTTCTCCGCGTACAACATCATTCCGTCAACTTCGCCGTAGTCCTTGCTGGTAGTGTATTCCCGGCTCTTCTTCGAAAATGCCTTTGCCATGCGGAATCCGACGTCGGGATGTATCCACCTGATTACGGAGTTGACGAAATTGTTCCTTAACAGGCGTTTCAGGAATCTGTAACCGGAGTCCTTAACCGCGAGTCCGTCGCCGTGCACTACGAGAAACTTCTTTCCATTTATTTCTTCGGCAAAGCCGTCCTGATGCACGCGTAATCCAACCGATTTCGAAAAGAACTCGCCGAGAAAGAAATCGTGGTTCCCCGCCACATAGTCGATCGGAATTCCGTTATCTATCATCTGTTTAAATTCGGAGTAAATCCAGAAATAGTCCTTCGGTATTACAGACCTGTATTCAAACCAGAAATCGAACAGGTCTCCTACAATTATGATTCTGCTTCCATCATTGGCAACTTTACCCAAAAACTTCAATAGCTCAATTTTTCTCTCTTCTTCAAACTCGGGCTTCAGCGAAGGAGCGCCAAGGTGGACATCGGAGATGAAATAGACCGGCTTCAATTATCTAATTACCTTGAGTTCAACGCGCACGGTATCCGTCGCCATTCGACACCATTTGTCCCGATCCGAGCAATACGTGTAGCGCAGGACAAATACTGCATCGTGCATCCCCGGGGTGAGGCCCTCAGTCTTACATTCGAGCACAACCGGCTGCGAGGCGTCAAGCATGTCGCCGGCGGTGTGCAAAGACGCAACTGTAATACTGACCCCTGCAGATTGCGACTCTGCGGATATTCGTGGCTCGGAATTAATGTGGATGCCTGCAGCGGGCCGGAGTCGTAAGGCAAACTGAAAAGGCTTTCCGTTTTCCACTGTCACACTTGAAGACGGGAAGTCGATCACGACGTATTTCCCGGATTCAAATCCGACGCTCATAACTGCAAAACCGAACACAATTGCAACAAAAAGATTCCCTCTCAAGCAGACTCCGCTCTCTTCTTCCACTCCACCTTGACCTGCTGAAGCAATATAAGGCCGCCGAGGAAGAATATCAGTACGGAGAGAACCGCGATCCGCTGGCTGCCGGTAAAGCTGGAAATGGCGCCGAAGGTAAGCGGACCCATGATGGCAGATGCATTGCCCGCTATCCCATCATAGAAGCCGAAAAATTCGGCCTCATGTTCCGGCGGAGTGAGAAGCGCCATGAAACTCCTGCTGCACGACTGTGACGAGCCGATTGCGATGCCTGCGAAAAGACCCACGATGTAAAACTGTGCCTTCGTCTGGATAAAGAATGCCGACAGTACGACTGCAATCCAGATTACCAGCGTAATATTGATGCTCGGCTTCGGCCCCCAATGATCGGTCAGTATTCCGAACACGATCGAACCGATAATCGCAGTCGTTTGGGCCACTATGAAAAAGACGACTACCTGGACTTCAGTAAATGCCAGAGTACCTCGCGCGTAAAGTGCAGCGAAGAATATTACCGTATTTACTCCATCAATATAGAGGAAGAAGGCCATGAGGAATCTGGAAAGTGATTTATACTGGCCAAGTCGTTTGAATGTTCTGACTGCCCTCCTGAATCCGAGACGGAAGTACGGAAGTCTGCGGCGATATCCTCCTGAATGGTCCCTGAGCCGGAGAAATGTCGGTAGGGAAAAAATTGCAAAGAAGCCCGCCACGATAAGAAAGCTTGTGCGGAAATTGACGAGGTTGGACGCGGCGAAACCTCCCTTTATAAACGGGAAGCAGATAGCCAGGATCGAGAGAGCGCCGAGATAGCCCATTCCGAATCCGTAGCCGGACACGCGGCCGTAGAGATGTCTCGGCGTAATCTCCGGAAGAAATGCGTCATAGAAAGTGTATCCCCCCTGAAAGCCGACATTTGCTGCAATGAAAACGAGCATCGCGGGCAATATCATCCCCCTCTCTATCCAGTAGAGACCGGATGTAGCAATGATACACAGCGCGGCGAACGCGAGCAGGAATCTTTTCTTCTTTCGCGAGTAATCGGCCGCGGCACCGAGGACCGGGGAAAGTGCGGCTGCGATTATCATGGATAGGCTGTCCGCGAGTCCCCAGTAGAAGTCGCCGTGACCTGTACCCGCTGCAACGATTTCCCTGAAGTACAGTGCGAATCCAACCGTCTTGATCATTACCGAGAATGAAGTGCGTGCGTAATCGAATATCATCCAGGTGAATATCGTTAAGCGAGAGTAGCGATCCCCCATCACGACTTCTTTTTCGTAGATGAATTTATCAGACCTCGTCCGCTTTTCTGAACTCTCCCGTCGGAAGCCAGCCTCTTCAACGCCGCGTCGAGTATGCCGTTCACAAACTTCGGACTCTCCTCGGTGCTGTATCTCTTTGCCAGCTCTATTACTTCATTGATGGTGACCTTGGTGGGAATCTCCATCGAATAAAGGATTTCGGCAATCCCCATGCGGAGGAGACTGCGATCTATCGGATTCACCCTGGTTATATCCCAGTGTTCAAGATGCTGCTGAAGGATTGCGTCGAGACCGCTCAGGTTTTCAAGCGTATCGCGGTAGAGCTTCCGGGCGAACTCCAGTGCCGGTTCATCCTGAATATCCTTGAATATGTCGGAACTCAGGAATTCCGGAGAAGTCCGCGACATGTCATAAGCATAGAGCGCCTGAAGAACGCGCTCCCTGGCCAGCCTCCTTTGTGAAGTCATATTCTACAAACCCAATTTAATTGCCGATACAGATTCCTTACACACATTCTATGCACCGAACATCAAATACACCTGGAGAGCCGCCGACTCGCGCATCCGGTAATAGATCTCACTGGGCAGGAACATCCGGTAGCCACTCGCCATCCCCTTAACCCTCGCGTCCTGCCATCGGCACATGAGCAACACACGCGGTAGATGCCAGTTGTCGCTGACAATCACAATTTTCTTCAAGTGCAATGAGTCGATGAGCACATTCTTGACGTAGTCAACCTGGTCCGGCGTACTGAGTGTACTCCGGTCCTTTATGATATCGCGACCGCTTATTCCATTTTCACGAAGGTACGCAGCTTCCACTTCCGACTCAACGGTTCCGAATCGCCTGGTCCCTCCGGTCACGACGATTTTCCGGGCCAGGCCCTTCTTGAACAGCTTCATCGCCCTGTCCAGTCTCCCTCTCAGAAGCGGGCTTGGTCTGTCCTTTCCCCAGACCGAAGCTCCAAGCACGACTGCAGCGTCCATTTTCGAGTGGCCGTTGTAGCTCTCCGTGTCGAGGAATGTGTAAAGGAACCCAATGACCGAGAGGGCGATAAAAACAATTAAAGTCGTGCTGAATATTCTGGCCGCGCCTGCGCGTCTGGAGGACGTAGTGACGATAGCCGTGGAAAGCTGGAACAGGAGAGCCCCGTACCCCAGAATTGCCGCCTCATCCCTGAAATTGCCTTGATGGTAGATGTAGAGTGAACTCAGGAGGAAGAGAAATGCCAGGAGAAAGAGAAATGAGATCCGGAATTTGCCGAATTTCCTGAAGCCTAGTTCGATAAGCATGACGATGATGAGGACCGACAGACCCAGAGGCAGGTTTTGAGGGCTGACTAATCCGCCCTTCAGATGTTCGGCCGACGCCCTGTCGGAGAATATTTTCAGGGCAGCCGCGGCATCAAGCATCGCGGTCGCGTGCAAAAGAACTCTAGGTCTCAAATGAAATTAAAGATTTAGTTCGTCTCTGTTTTCGAGACGAAATTTAAGTCAAGAAGGCGGGATTTAAAAGGGGTAGAAAATATGCGTTCAGCGGCCGCGCATCCTCATTCCGCGTTGCATCATCATGAATCTGATCCTCTGCCGAATTTCCCGGTCAAAACGCTGCTCAAACACCATATACTTTGCTATCTCGGTTGGAGAAAGAATATCTCCGAGCGATTTGATAAATCTCATATGGGTATTTGCCAGTTCATTATCCAGGCTCAGGACATGCTTTACATGGTCCCGTATCACCGGATCGGCTGCGTGACTGTCCACGGCAGAATCGAGTGAGTTGATCGCCGTCTTTCTCTCGCTGGTAATCGAGCGCATTTCCTGGTTGTATTTGTTATACAAAGGAAAGAATTTTTCTGCTTTCGCGGTCGGTAAATTCATTTCCTTTGTCATCTGCCATATTTTTATCTGCTCGAGCTGTCTGCGAACTTGCGTATCTGCCTGGCCGTCAATCTGCCCATGATCCTCAGGACCACGGCCAGACATCATGGGCCTTCCTCCTGAACCCGGGGGAGGTAGTGGTATCGACTGGCCCATTATTCCCTGTGCCATCCCTGATACGGAAAGGAACAATATCGAACAAAACGTAACAATGATCTTCTTCATGACATTCCTCTCAATTCGAAAAACTGCTGCTCGAGTAATAAGCGGCATCGAGCGCTTCGGCAGAATCGCCGACGGAGCTCCATAAGGCGTTAACGATGGCCTGCTGCAGCGAGTCGTCAACCGCATCCATTTCGTCCAGCTCCCTTGCCTGGGAGGAAATCGCGTTGACGTAGTTAATATTCATGCTAGGTAGTGCAACGGCCTGCTGCGGTGAAATCGTTGAAGTCAACGCGGCAACGTTCTGCGGAGGAATTGTCGACTTATTATGTGAGAATTCCAGGATTCCCACCGCCGCAACGAGCATCAAGACTGCCAGTGCACCGGCAAACACGGGCACCCTGCTCCTGGCCGAAGCAGGATGAGACACACGCTCCATGATCGACAGGTGCAGCTCCTGCCAGAACGAATCCGGGTATTCCTCGACTTCGATCTCTCCAAGGAGGCGGATCGGCTCCCTCATGCTTTCGAATTCGCTCCTGCATTTCGGACACATGTCGAGATGGTATTCGACAGACCTCCTGAGATTTGGCTCGATCTTCCCGAGTATGTAATCCGGAAGGTTCAGGACGATATCATCGCATCGCATTTTTCAAATACTCCCCTATTTTCTTCATAGCATGGAAATAGTTTGCTTTCATGGCTCCCAGAGACCTGTGCATCATCTGCGCGATTTCCTCGTACGAGAGTTCTTCATAGAACCTCAGAACGAAGACCTGTTTCTGCTGCACCGGAAGCGACTCCACTGCCGCTGCGACAAGCCTTTTCAATTCCGATCTGTCCGCCTCGCGCTGAGGTTCATTTCCGCCTGATAACATGTTCGATATCACTTCGTCAAGTCTTACGACTGCTCTTACTTTTCTTTTTCTCAGATAACTAATGGCGACGTTCGTTGCAATCCGGTATATATACGTGTAGAGATTTGCGTCGCCGCGAAATTTTCTCAGGGAGTCGTGAAGCTTGATGAAAACTTCCTGCGTGGCATCGGCAGTTTCCGCGTCATCATTCAACATCCTTTTTATGATGAAGAATACTCTCTTTTCATACCGATTCACCAGTTCGCCGAAAGCTCTGTCGTTTCCCTCTTTTACCTTCTCTACTAATTCCAGGTCGTTTTCGTTCTGCATTCAAAGGGCCCGGTCATTCAGCTTGGAGGGAATTTGTAGGCAAGCGGAATCTCAAACGCTTTCTGATTCTCAAAGCACCTCTTGGGTTGAATAGTTTCACTGGCTCTTGATCCTGAGTTAATTTCGAGATTATGACGCAAAAATACCGAAAACGGTTTAAAAATTACTCCTCAATTACGACTACAGCCGTGACGTAGTCTCCGGAGTGCGAAAGCGAAAGAAATATCCGTTTTTTGCGGAACAAATCGAGAGAGGTTCCGCTCAGCCGCAGCTGGGGCCTCCCGCTCGGCTCGTTGATCACCTCGACCTCCTGCCAGGAGAAGTCGCTGTTCCAGCCTGTGCCGGCAGCTTTGCTGAATGCCTCTTTGGCCGCGAACCTCGCCGCGTAATGCTGATAGGGCTCGGGTTTCTCAGAGCAATATTTTAGCTCATTCGCCGTAAATATCTTGCCCGTAAAAGTCTCGCCGTAATCCTCAATGCTGCGCCGGATGCGGCTGACCTCGGTGATGTCTATCCCGACTCCTTCAATCACTTCTGTTTTCCTGTCTTATGAACCCGATCAATTCCTGGATATCGTTTGCCTCATAGTCACTCCCGGAAATTCCCGTATTGAAGGTATCTCCGTATCTGGCAAACACAGTTTTCATTCCGACTTCCTTTGCCCCCGTTATATCACGTTCCGCCCAGTCACCTACCATCAGCGCTTCGTTTGGTTCAACCCCCAGTTTGTTAAGTGCAAGAGTAAAAGGGGCGGGATGCGGCTTGCGCTTCTTCGTATCTTCGAACGTGACGACCACGTCGAAAATGTGGTGCATGTTCAGGTAGGTCAGGCGAAGCCACGCTTCTCTCGCCGGAGCATCCGACACTACGGCGAGTTTCATTCCCATTTTTATCAGTTCATATAGAGTGATGTAGACATGAGGATACGGGACGAGGGCGGCTTCACGTGCACGTCTGTAGGCGACCACACCGGCAGACAGGATCTTGTAATTCACACTGTCGAATATATCCGAGAGCAATGAATCGAACACATATTGAAACTCGATTCCCTTCTCCTTGTAAATGGCATCTATCCGTCTCTTCACCTCTTCGTACGACAGGTCGAGTCCAGCGTCGATCATGGCTCTTATGGCCGCATCGATTGCTTCTCCCTTCATCTTCATGAAGTCGACCAGCGTATTGTCCAGATCGAATACTACGGCTTTGATCATTTCCTGGAAAGCTTTGTGAGTGCATAGGCCGCCGCGAAGTAGGAGTACTTGCCGAAGCCGGTTACCGTGGCCCTGCATATTTCCGAGATGACGCTCTTCCTGCGGAACTCTTCCCGGGAAAACACCTGCGACATGTGGACTTCCACCACGGGTTTATTAATAGCCGCGATGGCGTCTCTCAGAGCGTAGCTATAATGGGAGAGGGCGCCGGCGTTCAGTATTATGCCGTCGGCACCGTTGATTCGGGCGGCATGAATCTTCTCGATGAGCTCACCCTCCGCGTTGGTCTGAAAGAAATCGAAATCGATAGCCGGGAATTCTTTTCGGAGTCCGGCGTTGATTTCGTCAAGCGTGTCGGTGCCGTAAACCTTCGGCTCACGCAGTCCCGTCAGATTCAGATTCGGCCCGTTTAACACCAGAATTTTCATTTTTATTCTCCGCCTGTTCTTCTACATACTCTCGCACGGCCGGCTTCAGGAAGACGTTCTCTACGCCGACTTCAACGAGGCTTCTCGCTATGGTCGAGGCCCGGTGTTTCGGATCGAACCTCTTATTTATCACGATCAGCTTTTCCTCCTTGAGGATGCAATAGCCGCCGCTGAAGTCTCCCTTTTCGTAAATGACCTTTAGCCCGAGCTGGGAAGCCGCTTCTTCCAGCTCAGCTATCAATGCTTCTGTTTTCAGTCTCGGCATTTTCACCAATCTTTTCAGTTATCCTCGGCTTAATCGGGCGGAAGACGATTGCGGCGATCGCACTGTAATATGACAGGATGGCGATCACCGAAAGTCCACCGAGCCCACTGACACGTTCGACGAAAAGCCGCCTCATCTCGTCGCGCAACGGACCCGGGTCCGCGCCCAGAAAGAGCTGCAGTTGAAAATCCACATAAGAAACGAAGAATCTCAAGTCAAGATAACACGTATATAATTCAACAGGAATAAAGATTCCGAAAAGTATCGCTGCCATCAAAATATTCGGATGGTCCTTCATCCTGATGTCTGATTTGAGTACGAATATCACGAAGCCGATCAGCGCAAGGATGTATCCGAAATCCGTAAGGAGAGAAGTCCTTGCAAGGAGATCGTAGATTTCCTTTTCCGCATCGAAGGGAATATCCTGTCTGAATTTCAGCGTCCCGAGCTCGACAAGATTATTGCCGATTATTCCACGTGCCGCGGAGCCGCCGAGGTAGAAGATTCCCCCCACGATCATGATGAAGATTGCGGTCTTGACTCCCCTGGATAGGCCCTCGTTATCTCCTGCAGTGCCGGTGGATAAGTCGTTATCGGCGGCAATATTCTCGGGGAGCATCTCTGTTACAGGGTTTCCGGAGTTTCGACGAATTCGGCCTCGCATTTTACCGGCAGAAGTGCCCGCTCGAATGCAAGGTTCAGAAAGAGCTGGATTGCCTCCCTCCCTTTCACGCCGTAGTCCAGCGTCCAATCGTTCACGTACATGCCGACGAATTTGTCGGCGAGGTTAGTGTTCATACCGCGGGCGAAACCGAGCGCATAGTCGAGAGCCGCTTGCCTGTTCTCGAGAGAGTATGCAATGCTCTTTTTCAGGTAGTAAGCCACTTTCTTTTTCAAATCCTCCGGAAGGTCGCGTCTTATCACGTTTCCACCGAGCGGAAGCGGCAGGTTGAACTTGTCTTTGAACCATACGCCGAGGTCGACGATGTTGTGAAGACCGCTCGTTTCGTAAGTAAGCTGTCCTTCGTGGATGATCAGTCCCGCCTCGAATTCACCTGCAAGCACCTTGTCTATTATCTGATCGAACGGCACAACCTCGTATTCGAACGTTCCGGCGAATATGCTGAGGGCAAGGAAAGCCGAGGTTCTCCTGCCAGGTATCGCGATCTTCAGCTTGTTGATGTCCCCGACCTTGTACGGTTTTGTGCTGACGAGCATCGGGCCGTAACCGTCGCCCATGCTGGCACCGCTGCTCAGCATTTGATATTTGTCGGCAATGTACGGATAAGCATGAATGGATACCGCGCTTACTTCGTACTCGCCTTTCATCGCCTTCTGGTTGAGCGTTTCTATATCGCTTAGAATATTTTCAAACTCAATTTCGCCCGTATCGAACTTCCTGTTCGCAAGGGCGTAGAACATGAATGCGTCGTCCGAATCCGGGCTGTGAGCTACTCTAATCTTCAACCTACTTTCCTTTCTTCACTTTCGTCTTTTTTGATTTTGAAAACTTGAACGCAGATGGACAAAGATCGCTTACTGTGCAGAGATCGCATTTCGGATTGCGGGCCAGGCAGACTTTTCTGCCGTGAGACATCAACAAGTGGCACAGCTGCGTCCATTCATCTTCAGGAAACAGCGCCATCAGATCAAATTCAATTTTGGTGGGATCGTCCTCATGACTGAATCCCATCCGACGGGCAAGTCTCCCGACGTGCGTATCGACGGCGATGCCAGGTATCCCGAATGCATTACCGAGAAGCACATTAGCCGTTTTCCGGCCGACGCCGGCAAGAGTCAGTAGCTCATCCATGCTGGCCGGTATCTTCCCGCCGAAATTTTCGACGAGTGAGCGGCTGCAGTTTGTAATCGACCTGGCTTTCTGCCTGTAGAAACCGGTTGATTTGATATCCCGCTCCAGCTCGGCTTGATTCGCAGAAGCAAAGCTTTTCGGTGAAGGATACTTTCTGAACAGGTCCGGCGTTACCATATTGACCCGTGCGTCCGTACATTGTGCCGAAAGTATCGTGGCGATCAGCAGCTCGAACGGTGAGTTGAAGTTCAATGCCACTTTCGCATCGAGGTACTCCCCCGCCAGCAGCGAGAAAATCTGGCTTGCCCGCTTCTTATCCGACGCTCTCCGAGAGTCTGCGGTTGCTTTTGACTTTGTGTTCTTGGGTTTCAAGTCATCCGGTGTTTTCTTGTGCACGTGAAATTTAGTCAACGAGCCCTGCTTAGGCAAACACGGGCCTCAACGAAGGGGGCCCGCCGGACCCTGGCCGGATGTACGTCCACCTACCTTCAGTAGGATTCCGGGCGTCAGGCTCGCTTGTCATTCGACAGAGGGCTTCACTTCCTCCGTAGCCAAAGGGGGATACAATCTTCTGTCGGGCTTATACCTTGGATCTTTCAGTAGCAGTCGCTCGACCACTTCGCCGGCAACGATGTGCCTGTCTATTATTTCCGCGATGTCATCCTTCGTCACGTGACTGTACCAGACTCCCTCGGGATATATTACGATATTCGGCCCGTATTCGCAGACATCCAGACAGCCAGACTTGTTTGCACGCACTTTGGTTTTTAAGCCGCGGGCGTGGAGCTCTCTTTTAAACAAATCGCGAATGTCCTCGCTCCCTTTCTGGGCGCACGACCCTTTCGGGTCATCATCTTCTCTTCTGTTCGTACAGATAAAAATGTGCCTGATGTATCTCATTTTTCAGAACCCGAACAATTGTTTGAATTGATTATGATCAGAATATCATTCTCGGCGGTACTTTCTTTCAAGACGTCGTCGGGCGAGTATTCGAAATTTTTCGTCAGATTCACAAGCGAATAAGATCCTTCGGTTTGCGCCCAGCCGAAAAAATTCCGCGCGATTTTCTTAACCTGATTTTCGGCGGTCGTATCGGCGTCGATTTCCATCCTGACTATCTCCCCGGAGAAACCTTTGCCGACAAATACCTGCATTACCAATACCCCGTAGTTATGCTCACGTCGCCGAATACCCTTGTGGTGCAGGCGACCCGCTCGTTCTGACCGAAGTTTCCCCTTGCCATGAGCTTCTTCTCACACTCGGACGGCTGCGAAAGGTTCATCATGCCATCGACAATTTCTACCTTGCACCATCCGCAGACGCAATCCCCACGACATGAACTTCCGATGGGCACCCCGTTCACACGCGCTGCCTTGAAAAGAGTCTCCCCTTTCTTGATCTCCACTTCCTTGCTAAGCGGGACAAATTTAACCTTTGGCATCATTCAGAAATTTCTTAGCCTGCTCGGTATCCATTGTGTTGAGGAGATCGTCTTTTGTCAGCCAGCCTTTTCGTGCAATGAAGACGCCGTAAACAAAGTCAGACAAACCCGCTACCGAGTGGGCATCAGGGTTGATCGAGAATTTGACGCCGGCCGCTTTGGCCTTCTTCAATTGCCTCCAGTCCATGTCCAGCCTGTGAGGGTTCGCATTGATCTCTATGACCTTCCTGTTGCGCGCCGCAAGCTTGACGACCTCCTCGATATCGAGCTCGTAACCGTCGCGGCCCAGCAGAAGGCGGCCGGTCATGTGTCCGAGAAATGTCAGATTGGGATTCTTTAAAGCGGCCAGGACTCGCTTTGTCGCCTCGTCCTTTTTCATGCTCAGTTTGCTGTGAACCGAGCCGACGGAGAAATCGAGTTTTTTTAGAACAGCGTCACTGAAATCGAGTTTGCCGTCGGCCAGTATGTCGACTTCGCTACCCTTGAAAACCGTAAAGTCTTCCTCGCTGCTGTTCAACTCATCGACAGCGTCCGATTGTTCCTTGAGCCTCTTCTCGTCCAGCCCGTTTGCATAGAATGCAGCTTTGCTGTGATCGCTCAACCCCAAATATTTCAGCCCCAGTTTTCTTGCTCCGGCAACCATATCTTCGAGAGAATCCGCACCGTCGCTCCAGTTTGTATGGACATGGAAGAGTCCCTGTATATCTTCCAGCTTCACAAGGTCCGGGATCTCACCCTTCGAGGCGGCCGTGACCGCCTCTTCGTCATCGCGAAGTTCCGGCGGCACAAACTGAAGCCCGATCTCCCCGAATATCTCCTCTTCCGACTCGAACCTTATCTTGTCCCTCCCCTTCTTCAGCTCGCGGATCCCGAGATTGTACCCTCTGGACGACGCGTATTCTTTCAGCCTGGCGAAGAAGTCTTTGCTGCCGGTCGAATGGAGGACTGCGAATGGATATTCGGCCTTGTTCACGATAATAAATTCAATGGGGACTCCGTTTTCCCAGACAACGGAAACCAGATCGTCCTGTACGTCTTTGACTTGCCTGACCCCTTTTAATTTTTTGAGCGCCGCAAAAAGCTTGTCCCGCTCTCCGGACTTGAAATTTATTACACAATCCAGATCGCGTATCACTTCGCGCCTTCGCCGATAGCTTCCGGTAAACTGATAGCGTTCGACACCCTTGAGTTTCTCGAGGTATTTAGAAACCTGCATCGCCGTCTCGTGTATCAGATCAAGCAGGTGATATTCGCTATTCGCCTTGATGCGGCCAATCTCTTTGAGGACCTTGTCTTGCGTTTTCTGCCCGAACCCTTTCAGAGGAACCAGCCTGTTCTCGTTACAGGCATACTCCAGCTCGGAAATCGACTTGATGTCCAGCTGTTCGAACAACGCGCGAACCTTGTTAGGACCGAGGCCCTGGATGTCGAACAGAGCAGGCAATCCAGGAGGGAGTGAATCCCTTATCTCTTCCAGGAAACTCATTTTCCCGGTTTCAACCAATTCCGTCAGTTTTTTCGAAAGTGCTTCTCCTACGCCGGGGATTTTCTTCGCCTCCCCCTTCTCGATCAGTTTGACGACATCGACCGTGGAGCGGCCGATCGATCGTGCAGCCCTGGAGTAGGCGTTGACCTTGAATTTGTCCTCGCCTTTCAGCTCCAGGAGAGAGGCAATCTCCTCAAGTGTTCCGATAATCGCCTTCTTGTCCACTACAGTCCCCCTGCAAATTTAAGAATGGCCCCTCCCTGGATCGCTGTCAGGATGATTCCGAGAGCTGAACCTGCAATCACCTGCATTTTTGTATGCGCTTTGAGTTCGACTCTTGCCCATGCAATGATCGCCACGAGAGGAAAAGCATAAAGCACGACAGGACCTAGTGCGATTGCCAGAAGGGTCAAAGGACCGGCCGCCCCCATTGCGTGAGCACTGATTTTCCATTTCACATTGATCAGCGAAATGATAAGAGTGTTCGATATATAACAGAACATCAATGCACAGACCGCTGTCGATGCCTGCAGCAATATAAGGGCAATCAGACCAAGTAAATAAATCAGTGCTGAAACGACGTATGGGATTGTCCGCTGCTGACGAATCGGGACATCGATTTGGGTCACTTTAGATCGGCGCAAAAGAATGAAGAGATATAGAAACGGCAGGACAGAACCGAAGAGAACGGCGACTGCGGCCACAATGATTTCATAACTACCTTGCCGTGTAAGGAAAGAAAGGAGCAGAAATGCGACGCATGCAAAGGTAGTCGGCATAAAAATGTACGATATGATGTGTGCGGCTCCGGCTTTCACTTTTGTAATTTAGCCTTATTGCCACGACATTTGAAAGCGGAACCGACATAAAACCCCCGACGCTGGGCATCCCGATTTGTCACGGGCATTATCGTGGAAGTCATTCGGCCAGTTCGACAAGTTTGTTCCTCGCAGCGGCACCTCTTACCAAGCGAAGCTTCGACCTCGGGACTTTCAGAAATCCGCTCAGCGACTCGAGCGTAGCATCGTTGGCCCGTCCTTCGATCGGCTTTGCCCTCACGAACACTTCGAAACTGTCGTTCCCCCTTTGTACCACAATGTCTCGCTTCGAGCCCGGATGAACCTTTACCTTGATCAGCATACAATAATATCAAGATTGAATTCCCAATATCAAAACCTGTTTCGCTTGTGTTCTAGAATTTTCCCTTTTTGTTGAGATGCTTTCGCGTTATATTACTGCGCAATTCGGGGCGTGGCTCAGCCCGGTTAGAGCGCTTGGTTCGGGACCAAGAGGTCGTGGGTTCGAATCCCACCGCCCCGACACACCTTAGTTTTACGATCCCATTTTTTCGCTACACTTGTGAGTTCTGTCTCCCCGTCCGGAGGATGAGGTCGTGGGTTCTCCCGCTATGAGCTGAAAGCTCTTTGCGGGATCCCTTCGGGAGAATCCCACCGCCCCGACACACCTTAGTTTTACGATCCCATTTTTTCGCTACACTTGTGAGTTCTGTCTTCCTCGTCCGGAGGATGAGGTCGTGGGTTCTCCCGCTATGAGCTGAAAGCTCTTTGCGGGATCCCTTCGGGAGAATCCCACCGCCCCGACACACCTTAGTTTTACGATCCTAATATTTCCGCTACACTTGTGAGTTCTGGCTTCCTCGTCCGGGGGATCAGGTCGGGGGATCTCCCGCGACTGGCCGGGCGTCTTTTGGAAAATCAATCCGATGGGATTCAATGGTCGCGCGAGGGAAGTGCGCGCTTCAATACCGGACATCCCCCTCTACTATTCAACCCTGTCCCGCGCGCCCTTCTCCTTAGCAGTTGACTTCAATTAGGCGAGGCCTCACTTCCGAAGTCAGGCGAACTTTTCCTGAAGTGACTTCGAGTAAATCAGAGGGTTCTGAGTGTCATCGTTCAGCAGGTCGCCGATTTTCAGCTTCGCCACTTGCTCGTCCGTCAGAATATTCTTGATACCGTTGAATGTCGCACCGTCGGGCATATAGGCACAGGTCATCGCGCGACGAGATCCGGGGGTCATGTTGGCTCCTGCACCGTGAATGGTCAGACCGTTGTGGAACGAACAGCTCCCCGCCTTCATTGGAACGGCCTTCGGTTCACATGTTGCGAGCCCGGGATACAGGTCGAAAATTGCATCCATGTTCTTTCCGATTCCGGGATTTTCAAACCCCGTCTTATGACAGGAGCCTGGCATGAAATACAAGCATCCGTTCTGATATGTCGCGTCGTCGAGTGCCACCCAGATCGAGATAGCACGCCGGTCGCTGAAGGACCAGAATGGCGTATCGAGATGCCATGCCGTCGGGTTCGCCCATGGCCGTTTGATCAGTGCCTGGTCGTGCCAGATCCTGATCCCTTCACAGCCTGACAATTCTGCCGCCAGCTTGCCGAGCCTCTCGTCCAGCATCAATCCCCTCATCTTCTCGTTTGTCTGCCAGAGGTTTATCAACTGGTCGAACACTTTTCCGTAATATTCAGCATCTTTGTTTATGCCGTCGTCTTCCCCCGTTTTTATTTCCTCTCCAGGAAACTTCCGCCCGCCTCTCTCAGCAGTAGCTTCTCCCACTGCTTCTCTCCAGTACGCAAGCTCCTCCGTATCCAGCAGGTTCTCTATCAGAACGAAACCGTTTTCCCTGTAGCTCCGGATTTGCGATTCCGTCAACTCCGTTTTCATAAGCGCTGCCTTCCTTTCTCTGCTTTGAAGCTTAAACCTCACACTTGATGGGCTCCGCGGCCGAGAAAACTGACTCAATCTTCGTTTGTCTCGCCCGTTTCAAGAGACGCCTCGTACTTCATAACCACGCGGCAGACCCGTGTGTTCCCGACATCAGAATCGGATCGAGATTGAAAATCAGGGCGTTGGCCGAGACAGGGAGTTCACTCACTCGAAAGGGAGACAAATCGATGAAGTGGGAGGAATGACGGTTCCATTCTGTTGCGAACGCAGGTCGACCATTAGGCTCGACACGTAAAACGGCGGCTTGCCCTGATTTTTAGGGAAGCGTGCTGTTGAATTTCTTCCTGCGGTTGCGGATGTAGTCGACGAAGATGTACTCGCCCAATTTGTTAAGCGAGGAGTAATATGCCCGGCCCTTGTTCGCCCGTGTGAGTTCCTCCACGAAATTGATAAGGTAAGGGTCTTTAGCAACCATGAAAGTGCTTATTACCACTTTTTCTCTGCGGCAGGCAACTGCTTCGTCAAGAGTCTTATTGACTATTCTGGGGTCCAGCCCGAACGAATTCCTGTACAGTTTTCCTGATTCTTCGAAGATTGCGGAAGGCTTGCCGTCTGTAACCAGGAAGATCTGTCGGTTGACATTCCCCTTCCTCCTCAGAATGCTTCTCGCCAACCTGAGTGCTGCAAGAGTATTTGTGTGGTACGGGCCGACAGTCACGAAAGGAAGCTCCGCCAGGGTGATTTCCTTTGCGTCATCCCCGAACACGACAATATTCAGGTGATCTTTGGGAAACTTCGTCCTTATCAACTCTGCAAGCGCAAGCGAGACTTGTTTAGCCGGAGTGATCCTATCCTCTCCGTAAAGAATCATCGAATGACTTATATCGAGAAGTACGACCGTCGCACAATTTGTCATGTGCTCCGTCTCGTAGATTTCAATATCGTCCTCCCTGAGCCTGAAGTTCTCTATGCTGTCGTGCTTCAGGGCGTTCGTTAAAGTCGAAGTGAGATCGATATTTGTCGGGAGATCACCGAACGTATACTTCTTCGTCTCGCTCAGCCTGTCGATTCCCTGCCCGGTGTGCGGGGATTCATGTGAACCTTCGGGGCTCTTCTTCAGGTTGGAAAACACTTCTCTCAGTGCGTCCTCACGAATGCGCTGGACTCCCTTGGAGGTAAGTATAACGACATCCTTCGCATCCTCGACATATCCCAGCTCTTTCAACTTATCGATAAAATCGTCGAGGCTCATATCCTCATCGAACAGCTCATATTCCTGCCCAAGCTGGCGCATCCAGTCGAGAGCCTCTTCCGTATCTCCGCTCGTCTGAAGGAGAAGGTAACTGAACAGCGATATCATGTTCTGGAGCCGCTGTTCGTCGGTCATCGAATTTTCAGTCCATCTCGAATATCTGAATCTCATGACTTATCTCCCCATTTTCTCACTCTACTTTTCCGCAATTATCATATGAACAAACTGGTTGCCTTCCCTTTCAGCCCGCAGTGTACTATCCGGCCCGTGCCCCGGATATATTCTGACATCTGACGGTAAAGACATTATTCTTTCTGAGATGCTCCTTGATATTTCTTCAGCAGACCCGGTGGGAAGGTCCGTCCGTCCAATCGACCTGTTGAATAGTGTGTCGCCCGTGAAGAGAATCTTTTCTTCCTTTGAGTAGAGACAAACCGATCCCGTAGAATGTCCGGGTGTATGCATAACCTTGAACTCATATTTTCCGACGGAAATCACTGACCCCTCCTCAATGAAGCGCTCAATTGCGACCGGTTCAACCTTCTCGGGAGGAGTAATGACCATCCCGTTAGGGTCCTTCATCATCCACTCATCACCCGCATGCGCACACACTTTTGCGCCGGTTAGAGCGGCCATCTTCTTTATTTCACCCACGTGATCCCAATGTCCGTGGGTGGCCACGATATACTTAATACCGATTCCGAGCTCTCGTATCCTGCGGTAAATCTTTTCGGAAGACCACATCGGCACATCGATCACAACACCTTCTTTCGAATCAGCGTCATAGACGAGATATCCGATAGTCCAGATCGGCCCGTCTTCGAACTTCTCGACCGAAAGCATCAGTCTTCCTCGTATCTTCCTTTGGGCGGGAAGATGCTTCCGACAAGGTCTTTATAGGCAACGGTATTATCCGTGTCGTCCTTGGCAATTCGCGAAAACTGGTGCAGACCGTCGAGGACAAATTCCATGCTGGTGGCCAGCTCGTACTTCTTTGAATCGTCCACTTTCATGTGGCGCTTAACTACGTCCTTCAGGTTTGTGACCTTATTCAGCTCCGAGTAATAATCGTCGAAAGGCATATCGTCGGCGACTTCAATTTTGTTTCCCGCTTCGAACCAGGAGATTATCGGTGTGTATTCGTCATCGCGCTTCTTCGGCTCTTCTCCCT
The DNA here is from genome assembly GCA_046706365.1 of Candidatus Kryptoniota bacterium. Classification (GTDB taxonomy): domain Bacteria; phylum Bacteroidota; class Ignavibacteria; order Kryptoniales; family JAKASW01; genus JAKASW01. Next base: position 38,328 of record JBJKPN010000185.1, read on the forward strand.
GAACGGTGCGAATTCTTTTCTGAAGAGGATCGGGAAAATACTTCTTGAATATCTCCCTGACCGCTTTGCCGATCAGGGCCCTGCTTACTTTGACGGATCCTTCCTGCTCCCCTTCGAAAACGAGCTCGAGTTTTCCGGTCATACCGGGGAGCACCTGTTGAAGGTCGCAAATGCGGGGAACGATCACCTTTTCGTTGTTTGTGATCGCACGTCGTTCCGCACTGCTGATAAGGTTCTCCATTACAGAGATAGTCATTCGCACGCTCACACCGCTTTTCTGGTCGACGAATTCGCTGCCGCGCGCCTGGAACGCTATTCCTTCGATAATCTCCCTCAGGTATGCCGGCATGACGACGTCTCTCCCGCCGTCCCTGGTGAGCCACGCCTCCTGTTCGGTAATTCTCATCGCTTCTTCCAATGTCCGGGGATAATGGGTGAGAATCTGCGAATCTATTCTGTCTTTGAGCGGCGTGATTATGTTGCCTCGGTTCGTGTAATCTTCCGGGTTGGCCGTAAATACCATCAATATGTCGAGCGGGATCCTTACGTTGAAACCGCGAATTTGAATATCCTTTTCTTCCATGATGTTGAAAAGCCCGACCTGAATTCTCGGTTGAAGGTCGGGGAGTTCATTGATCGTGAATATGCCACGATTGGTCCGCGGAATTATTCCGAAGTGGATCGCTCCCTCATGCGAGTAGTGCAGCTTCTGAACGGCCGCTTTTATAGGATCGATGTCTCCGATCAAATCTGCGATTGTAACGTCTGGCGTCGCAAGCTTCTCGCCGTACCGCTGATCGCGCGTCAGCCATTCTATCTCGACGTCGTCTCCCCGTTCTTGAATGAGATCGACACATCGTTTGCAAACCGGTTTGTAAGGGCTGTCGTTGATCTCGCATCCCTTTATTACCGGGATCCGTTCATCGAGCAGGCTGTTTAGGCTTCGGGCGATTCTCGTCTTCGCCTGCCCTCTAAGCCCCAGCAAGATCATGTCGTGCTTTGCAAGCAATGCATTGACTATCGAAGGGATGACTGTCTTCTCATATCCGATTATTCCGTTAAACAGTGTTTCCCCCTTGTCGAGCTTAGCGATCAGGTTCTTCCTAATCTCGTCCTTCACGGGAAGAACTTTGTATCCGCTACTCTTCAGTTCTGCAATCGTGCGCGGCAGCTGCTTCATACTTTCCTCTTACTTCTGCTGTGAATTTATTTTTACGTTTTCCTAAATGCAACCTGTCCTTACCATGACTCATGCATCCTCTCACTCACAAACATAACGACAACTTTCTCTCGACGGTTATTCTCTCAATACAAGAAATGTTCAATGTAAAATACCTCAGAATCAAGACAAGTACCGACGATTAACACTAAGGCGAACATGCGCCGGATCGGGTCGGGAACCGATTCGCGATTGACACATCTTCTCTAAATTCATATTTTCTAACAATGTCAAGCTCAAAAAAGCTCCTCATACGTTTAAGCTCCGCCGGCGATGTGCTTCTCACTTCGCCGCTTTTGAGATTGATAAAAGAGACAGAGCCCGATTCCGAAATACATTTTGTCGTAAAGTCATCGTACGCTGACATTGTTCGATTTAATCCTAACGTCAGCCGTATCCATTTAGTTCAGGAACATGCGGACGTACAACAGCTCGAAAACCTGAGGCGGAGTCTCATTTCCGAGCATTTTGAAACTACGCTCGACCTGCACAACAACTTCCGGAGCGTTTACCTGAGAAAGAATACCGCGAAGGAAGTGCGGGTCATCAGAAAGGATATCCTCAAGCGAGCAGTCCTGATCAAGACAAAAGCGAGCCTTTATTCGGATATAAGGCCGGTCGCTTTGAAGTATGCGCAGACCTACGATAAAACGCTTTCGACTGTTCCTCCGCCGGAAATATTTATACCGGAGGAAGCCGAGGACAGGGCCGCCGCTCTCTGGAACTCTGCCGGACTGGAAAGTCAGCAGGCGGTTTTCCTTTGCCCCGGTGCAAAGCACTTCACGAAACGCTGGCCCGTCGAGTACTGGTCGCTTCTGGCCCGGAAGCTGTCGCGGGAACACCGGATCGTTTTGGTTGGCGGCACCGGCGACACAGGAGCGTGCGCGCAAATTGCGAAATACTCGGGGGCCCTGGACTACAGCGGTAAGCTATCTCTCGTCGAAAGCGTGGCCATGATGAGGAATGCTTCAATCGTCGTCACGAACGACTCGTTTCTAATGCACGCAGCAAATGCCGTCGGAAAGAAGATCGTGGCTATCTTCGGGTCCAGCGTCCGGGAATTCGGCTTCTTCCCCTACGGAGTCAGGAACACTATCCTCGAGATGGAAGGGATGAAGTGCCGTCCATGCTCCCATGTCGGTCGGGAGTCTTGCCCGAAGGGACATTTCAATTGCATGCTCGAGATAAAACCCGATACTGTGCTTGGAGCCGCCAAGTCTCTGCTGGAAAACTGACATTCGCGGGGTTTCAAACAGCGCAGCCGTCTAACACCGCCTTCACTCTTCAATTCCCGCCCGCTCGGGACGACGCGGTCCTGGTCAATGAGTCGTGATATTACTGCAGCAGACCCGGGCCAAACCAGTCAACGCTATGACAACTGTATTCCGGCCAGTACTTTGAGGGCCTGGAGGTACTTCTCACTGGTTCCCCTGATGATTTCGTCAGGCAGGACAGGAGCCGGCGGCTTCTTCTCCCATTTAATCGAAAGGAGATAATCCCTTACAAACTGTTTGTCAAAGCTCGGCTGAGACTTTCCAGGTTCATATCTCGCCTTATCCCAGAATCTCGAAGAGTCGGGAGTCAACACTTCGTCGATCAAAGTAATGTCACCGCTTTCGTCCAGACCGAACTCCAGCTTTGTGTCGGCGATGATGATTCCTCTGTTTTCGGCGTAAGCGGCAGCGGCCTTGTAAACTGCGATAGTGTAATCGCGAACTTTTTCTGCGGTCTCTTTTCCTATCAGTTTTACGACCTCGTCGAAGCTTATGTTCTCGTCGTGCACTCCGATTTCCGCTTTCGTTGAGGGAGTAAATATCGGCTCGGGGAGTTTGTCAGACTCACGGAGACCCTTCGGAAGGGAGATTCCGCAAACTGCTCCTGTCTTCTGGTAGTCCTTCCAGCCGGTACCGCTTATGTAACCGCGGACGATGCATTCAACGGGAAGCGGCTTTGTCTTTTTTCCGATAACACTCCGGCCGTTCAGGTCCTCCTGATACGGTTTGCACTCTGCCGGATAATCTTTGATGTCGGTTGCGACGACATGGTTCTTGACGATGTTCTTGGAGAAGTTAAACCAGAAGTTGGAAATCTGATTGAGAACCTTCCCCTTGTAAGGAATCCCGTTCGGAAGTATCACATCGAAGGCGCTGATGCGATCGGTCACTACAAAAAGGAGCCTGTCGCCCAGGTCGTATATATCGCGGACCTTACCCCGCTGAAACAGCTTAAGGTCCGAAAAGTCGGTTTTCGTAATTACTTTTTCCATTTTCCTCTCTCTTTTGATTTGGAACTTGCTGAGATGAATTGGCAAATTCGGGAATCGCCCAATGACGTTTCCTGAAATAAAAATAAGGCCTTTATTTCTATTTTCCGAATTGCTACCGGCGACGATTTGGTTCATCTATTCCGATCAGCTGCTTCGCTGCCTATTCATATCGCAATATGCAATAAGCGAGGAGTGACATGGCTTCTGGCAGGCAGGAGCAATGCTGGCCAGAGCAGGTAGAGAAGATCCGACGTGCAGGACGCAGCTATCAGTCCGTGTCGTACTGAATCAGCGAGAAAATCTCCTTCCCCGGAATTGCCTTCCTCCCGTTTAGCGGATTCAGTTCAACGAGAAAACAGATTCCCTCGACTTTACCCCCCAACCGCTCAATGAGTTTGCATGCCGCCGCAACTGTTCCCCCGGTGGCGAGCAAATCATCGTGGACAAGGACTTTTTCTCCCGGCGTGATTGCATCCTTGTGAATTTCCATCGAGTCTGTTCCGTACTCCAGTTGATACTCCTGGCGGATAACTTCCGCGGGGAGTTTGCCCGGTTTGCGTATCGGGACGAAACCCGCCCCCAGCCGATATGCCAGTACGCTGCCGAATATGAAGCCGCGGGATTCTACGGACACGACTTTGTCTATCTTCATATCCTTATAGTGTTTGTAGAATTCGTCGACCACGTAAGCAAACGCTTCATTGTCATTCAGAAGAGTCGTAATGTCTCTAAATAGAATTCCTTTTTTCGGAAAATCCGGTACGGATCTGATCTTGCTCCCTATGTCCATCAATCCCACTCCATTTGTTTTTTGTTCAAAAATGAATTTACACCTTTTTGAAAGTCCTCCGTTGAACGTGCCACAACATTCAACATGGCACTGTATTTCATAGCTTCATCGAGACTCATGTCTCTGACCTCCGAGAGAATCTCCTTTGTAAGTGAAACCGCGCCTCTGCTCGTTCCGGTTACAAATTCACGGAAGAATTCATCGGTCCTGGTTTCAATAGCCGAATCTTCTATCACTTCCGAAATGAGCCCGATTCGTTGGGCCTCTTCCGCCCCGATAACTCTGCCAGTCAGAACAAGTCTTCGAACGTCGACTTCTCGAAGTTTCCTGAGAGCAAGATTGGCCACTACCGCAGGCACGAATCCGATTTTCACTTCCGTGAATCCGAACTTGGCTTTCTCCGATGCAAAGACTATGTCACAAGCAAGAACAAGTCCGAAAGCGCCGGCAAGCGCGGGCCCTCTCACAACTGCGCATACAAGCTTCGGACTCCTGTAAACTTCCAGGAGAAAATTCTTTAATGCGCAGGAATCCTCGAAATTCGCTGCCGATGTATTGCTCGACAACTTCATGAGGTACTCCAGGTCTGCGCCCGCCGAGAAGGCGCTTCCCTCCCCTTCAAATACGATCGCTCTCACAGCCTCGTCGGAGTTCGCCTGCTCAAAGTACCTGCGCAACTCCGCGACCGCTACGTCGTCTATCGCGTTCCTCTTCTCAGGCCTGCTCATCTTCAGATAAGCGACCTTCCCCCTGACTGCAAAGTTGACCCTTTCGCTCATAGCTTGCTCCTTTCCAGATGAGAGTTCGGAAATTCAGACCGGAGAAACGCGACCTCTCCGCGACAATGATTCCTGTTGAAGTTATACTGCAAATATGGTCAAACCGGTCGAAAGCATCAACTTCAGTACACAGGCACCGACAACATGAGCTCTTTTCCCGGTAACCAGACGATCCGGGAGCAGGACGGCAAGTCTCGACTGTATATCAGCGTGTAAATTGATAAAAGGCCGTGCCTTCCGTATATTACCCCACATAAAAGATGAGATGAATTAACCACACAAATGAGTCTTTCTCCCCAGTTTATAAGAAATTTCTGCATCATTGCGCACATAGATCATGGAAAGTCAACTCTAGCGGACAGGCTTCTCGAGCGCACCGGGACCATAGCTGAGCGGCAAATGGTAGATCAGATACTGGACGATATGCCGTTGGAGCGGGAGCGAGGGATAACCATTAAGAGTCATGCCATTCAGATGAAGTACGGCGCAAAGGAAGGCGACTCGTACACCCTCAACCTCATCGACACGCCGGGTCACGTCGATTTCTCCTACGAAGTCTCCCGCTCTTTGGCAGCCTGCGAAGGGGCAATTCTTGTCGTGGATGCGTCGCAGGGCGTCGAAGCACAGACAATCAGCAACGTTTACCTCGCGGTCGACGCGGGGCTGGAAATAATTCCCGTTATAAACAAGATAGACCTTCCAAGCGCGATGGTCGACGATGTGAAGAAGCAGCTTGTCGACCTGATCGGCTGCAAAGAAGAGGAGATACTGCTGGCAAGCGCAAAGGCAAAGGTCGGAATCGATGAAATTCTCGAGGCCATTGTCAAGCGAATACCTCCTCCTGCAGGAAACTCGTCCGCGCCGACAAGGGCGCTCGTATTCGACGCCAAGTATGATTCTTACAGGGGCGTCGTGACCTACATCCGCATAGTAGACGGCGTATTGAAGACAAACGACAAAGTTTTGTTTCACAAGACAGGTAAGGTGTTCCAGGCTGAAGAAGTTGGAGTCCTGGAAATAAGCCGTGAGCCGGTTCAGGAACTAGAGGCTGGAAATGTCGGCTACCTCATCGCGGGCGTGAAGGAACTCAATGACGCCCGGGTCGGAGATACCGTAATGAATTTCGAGAACCAGGCGACTGCCCCGCTCCCCGGCTATCGTGAAGTCAAGCCGATGGTTTTCAGCGGACTTTATCCCGCTCAGAGCGAGCACTTCGAAGAGCTGAGGGATGCGCTTGCTAAATTTAAATTAAACGACGCAGCTCTACTGTACGAACCGGAAACGTCAACCGCGCTCGGCTTCGGATTCAGGTGCGGCTTCCTCGGACTACTCCATATGGAAATCGTCCAGGAAAGGCTCGAGCGGGAATTCAACCAGACAATCATCACAACAGTTCCCAACGTCGAATACAAGGTTGTCAGGACAAACGGAGAAATAGTTCTCGTCGATAATCCCGCAGAGATGCCGAACCCTGCCGAGATTGATCATATCGAAGAGCCATTCGTCACCGCGCAGATTATTTCACCTTCCGAATTCATCGGCAATGTTATGAAGCTCTGCATGGACAGACGCGGCGTCTACAAGAACACAACTTACATCGATACGAAACGTGCAGACATCCGGTTCGAGCTTCCCCTCGCCGAAATTGTCTTCGATTTTTTCGACAAGCTGAAGTCACTTACGAGAGGCTATGCTTCTTTCGACTACGACTACCTCGACAACCGCGAGTCGGACCTGGTGAAACTCGACATATTGCTGAATGGTGAAGTTGTCGATGCACTCTCTTCCGTCGTCCACAAAGAGAAGGCGTACGATTGGGGAAGAAAGCTGAGCTCCAAGCTGCGCAAGCTGATTCCGAAGCAACTGTTCGAGGTGGTCATTCAGGCCGCAATCGGAAGCAAAATAATTGCGCGCGAAAGCATCTCGCCGATAAGGAAGAATGTAATTGCGAAGTGTTACGGCGGTGATATAACCAGGAAGCGAAAGCTGCTCGAGAAGCAGAAAGAAGGCAAGAAGCGAATGAAACAAATCGGAAGGGTCGAGGTGCCGCAGGAAGCCTTCCTCGCCGTGCTTTCACTTAACGAAGAAGAATAATCCAAGGATCATGGAGAGAAAATTGAAACAGTCCACCGGAACCCGCACTGTGGGACAAACCGCACAAAAGAAACAGAAAAAGGCTCAGAAGAAGAGATTCCGAGACTCGATAGAGGGATTGATATTCGCGATTATTGCCGCCCTTCTCCTGAAGACCTTTGTCGTCGAAGCATTTAGAATTCCCACGGGGTCGATGGAAAACACGCTCCTAGTAGGCGATTTCCTTCTCGTTAACAAGTTCATCTACGGGTCGAAAAGCCCGCAGTATCTTCCCTTCACCGATCTCTCGATTCCTTATTTCCAGCTTCCACCGCTGAGGTATCCGCACAGAGGCGATGTGGTTGTCTTCAACTGGCCGGGCGACAGAGACGAGGTAAAACCACCCCAGCCTGTGGATTACATAAAAAGATGTATCGGTACGCCGGGCGATACGATACAGGTGGTCAACAGGGCGGTGTATGTGAACGGCAAACTTCAGCCCTTCCCTGCCGGCGTGAAGTTCGATACATATACGATCCTCCCGAAAGGTTACCCGAACCCGCAGATTTTTCCCGAAGGCTCCGATTTCAACGAAGACAACTATGGACCTGTAGTGGTACCGAAGAAGGGTGAGATCATCCACCTGGATGCTGCCGACTATATCAAGTGGAAGATATTCATCGAGCGGGAGGGGAATTCATGCAGTCTTCGTTCGGGCACTGTTTTCGTAGACGACAAGCCTGCGTCTGAATACACGGTCAAGAACAATTATTATTTCATGATGGGAGACAACAGGGAGAACAGTCTCGACAGCCGGTTCTGGGGGTTTGTGCCTTTCAAGAATATCGTCGGCGAGGCGATGATTGTCTACTGGTCATGGAATCCGGATATTCCCATATACGACATATTTGCAAAGATGGGGAGCGTACGATGGAACAGAATCGGAATGATAATCCATTAGCTCTTGGCAAAGAAGGGACCTATGACATCATCGCGTCGCGATTCGAAGAGTAGGCTTGCGCCTGATAAAACAGACAAGTCCGCCGGCCGCGGCGAATCGACACGGACTCAGGCAAAGTCGGACGAGAAGCGGAGCACCTTGCTGCAGAGGACCTACTCGATGGCAGCGAGCTTCATCGCGCCGGTTACTTTTGCCCTCTTGCTTGTCACTTTTGTGGTGCAGGGATACGGGGTTCCCACGGGCTCTATGGAAAACACGATCATGACCGGTGATTTTCTCTTCGTAAACAAGTTCATCTACGGAGCAAGACCTCCCAGGTACATCCCCTTGACCAGGATTCCTATTCCATACTTCAGACTCCCCGGTCTCCGCCTCCCGGAACGCGGCGACATCGTCGTCTTCGATTGGCCGGGAAGCAGAGACGAAGTCAGAACACTCAGGGATACCGATTATGTGAAAAGGTGCATCGGCCTTCCGGGCGACACGATACTGATAGTCAACCGGGTCGTGTTCGTTAACGGCAAGCGCATCCCATTTCCGCCTGACGTGAAGTTCGTTACTTACACGATAATGCCGAAAGGTTACCCTGATCCATCGATATTTCCCGAGGGGTCGGACTTCAATGCCGACAACTACGGACCGCTCGTTGTTCCCATGAAAGGAGAGAAGATCCGCCTGACGGCCGCAGATTTCCCTGAATGGAAGATCTTTATCGAGCGCGAGGGACACAGATGCAGCCTGAGCAATTCAACAGTGTACGTGGACAACATGCCGACCGCAGAATATACCGTTGAACGCAATTACTATTTTATGATGGGCGATAACAGGGAAAACAGTGAGGACAGCAGATACTGGGGATTCGTGCCCTTCAGGAACATTGTGGGCGAGCCCATGATAGTGTACTGGAACTGGAACCAGGGCCTTCCACTTTACGACCTGCCCCAAAAACTTGCATCGATAAAATGGGACCGCATAGGGATAATACCCAGGTAAACGAAGTCGAAGGATCCTTTTCTTCAAATCTCGGCGTGTATATTCACATTCCGTTTTGTGAGAAGAAGTGCTTCTATTGCGACTTCTATTCGATCGAGAACCAGTCACAGCGAAGCGACTTCGTTTCATCCCTCCTGAAAGAAATAGAGCTCTATTCACTGTCGCATCCCAAACGCAGGGCAGACACGATCTTTTTCGGCGGTGGGACGCCTTCCCTTCTGGCCCCGGCCGAGATGGGACAGATTATCGATAGCGTCCGGAAGAATTTCGAAATCACCCCGGACGCGGAATTCACAATCGAATGCAACCCCGGGACTGTCGACACGAAATATCTCGCCGAATACCGCGAAATAGGGGCCAACAGGCTGAGCTTCGGAGTCCAGTCCTTTTTCGATGACGAGTTGAAGTTCCTCTCGCGGATTCACGATTCAAAAGCGGCTGTCGCTGCATTTAAGAAGGCCAGGGACGCCGGCTTTGATAACATAAACATCGACTTGATGTATGCCCTTCCTGGTCAGACAAAAGAGAGAGTCTTGTCAAATCTCTCTACCGCAGTGGCACTCGCTCCGAATCACATTTCGGCTTACTCGCTGATCGTTGAGCCGGGCACACCTTTGTTTTCCGCCGTCGCAAATCGTCAGGTATCACCTGCAGATGAAAACACCGAAGCCTTACTCTATGAAACGGTAATGTCGTTCATGGGTAACAACGGGTTTCACCATTACGAGATTTCCAACTATTCTATTCCAGGTTTCAAATGCAGACACAACCTGAAATACTGGGACGGAGGAGAGTATGCGGGTTTCGGTCCAAGTGCTCATTCACATCTGGGGAATCGAAGATTTTGGAACGTTTCATCTTTGAATGCATATCTCAGTAAACTGAGCGAGGGGGTACTTCCTATTGCGTCAACCGAAAATCTATCACAATCTGAGACTAAGGATGAGTTCATATTTCTCAGTCTCCGGAAGGGGAAGCTGAGTCTGCGACTTCTGAGAGCGACGCATGGAGTCGAGCTGGCAGGAGAATTCCTGTCCGGGCTTTCGGTATCAGGCTACGCCGTCATTGAAGGAGAAGAACTTGTCCTGACCAGAAAGGGATTTACAGTCTGCGATGAGATCGCGAGTGAGATTGCCGGGGTCAGTCCCGATCTAAGCTTCCCTTTGTGATTACAACCTGAGTCTGGCTGCCTTTGCAGATTCTCCCTTTCGAGTTTACGCCATCGATAGTGCAGACCAGAGTTTTACCGTCCGTCTCCGACAATTCCGCCGTCACACTAACAGTATCACCGATCCTAGTCGGCGCAATATGATCAAGACAAATGCCTGCGCCGGCCGCGTCTTCTCCTTCCAGCAAATAGGGCTCGATAAGTTTTCTGGCGGCGAGCTCTGCATAATAGACAAGTTGAACAGTCGACAGAACCCTGTGAATGATTCTGCCTTCAAAAGCTGCCGAATGGCTCTCCTGTACTCTGAACGATAATGTGTATTTCGCGCCGGGAACTAAGCCGCCCTTCATCTACCCTGTTCCATGTCGCGCCTGCTCAGGAAGAAATCCTTCACTATCCCAAAATCTTCCAGGAGGCCCAGTGCATTCGAAAAGGCATTCTCGTTCGCACCGAGAAATTTCCCAAGCAAATCGCGTCCGGTATCCTCCGGCAGACACCCTCTCACTTTGCCCAGAGAATCCAGAAACTTCTTCAGAGCATCCTCAGCTTCGCCCGATATCCTCGATTTGACATCGTCGTCGGAAATTCCAGCCTCGAGCAGGCGACTCAATTTCTGGAAACTCTTCGCCAGGAAAGCAAGGTCGCTGAAAACCGACAACTGCCCCGACTTGCTGCAAGCTTCGTACAGTTTTCCCACCTCATCGGGGAAGTTAAGCTCCTTCCCCACGGTCGAGCTGACCAAAACCGCAAATGCTCTACCGTCCGGCTGCTGGCTCAATTTCCAGTCTCAAGTCCGCTATTTGTTTAAGCACGAATTTTCTCAACTCGGAATTTTCAGGCTGCTTGACGAGCAATCTGCCGTTGCTGAGTATCGGTCTGAGTAGCGGCTCTGATGTGCGTTCGGGCTTCTGAGATGCAGGGACGACTTTTCGCCTCCTCGACCTTCGGTTTATGTAGACCTGCTTTTCGCCCGACAGCTTACCCCGTTTGGAAACCGGCTCCCCTTCCACTTCAATTATGTCCATCGCGAAATCGAGTACGGGGGCGCTGCTGATAGAGGTACCAACCCCGTACGCATCGACAACAGTGTTTAGTTTCTGAATCGAGAACTCGTCGACTCCGCCGCTGACAAAAATCTTCACATCCTTGAATCCGCGAATGTCCAGTTCCCACCTGACTTCCCTGCAAATCGCGAGGAAGTCCCCCCGCCTCGACCCGGGAGTGTCAAGTCTCACGGCAAAAAGCTTCCTGCCGAGTGCTTCCGCAACTCTAATCGACTCGAACTTCTCATCGTGAAATGTGTCGATCAGAACCGTTCTCTGCACGAGAGGATCCATTACCTCATCAAATGCCCGTGCTGCCTGGACAGTATCGTTGAACATCAATATCATCGAATGCGGCATTGTCCCGCTCGGTTTAATTCCGATGTCCTCCGCACCCAGCAAAGTGGCGACACCGTCGCATCCGCCTACATACGCATTCCTGTCTATCATGGGGGTGATCGACGGATGCATTCTGCGTGCGCCGAAATGGACGACAGGTCTGTCCCCCGCGGCCACTCTTACCCGGGCCGCTTTCGTTGCAATGCCGGAAGCTTGGCACAAAAAGCCCAGGATCGCAGTTTCATGAACACCGAAATCCTGGTAAACACCCTCTACGATCATTACGGGCTCGTTTGGATAGAACACGGTCCCTTCCCTCATGGCCTTCACTTTCACGGGAAGATTGCTGAGCAGCGATATGGCTTCGTCGAGACCTGCAAGCACTGCCCAGGGATAATTTCGGGGAAACTTCTTAACTACAAATTCGGCTTTTACGGTCTTATGAATATTCTTCGCATTAAGCACCTCGAGGGCGCGGGAGAAATATACGTCGGTAACTTTACCTGCAAGTATTTCTTTGGCAGTAGCAATATGAAATGGTTTGTCCATAGACTCCGGTCAGTTTTCGTGGTCCAGATAAAAGATTTCCGAGTCGGCATCGTAGCCGAACAGCTCGGCATACCTTCCCCAATCGACAAGCGTGTCGAAAAGTCCATCCGGCTCTTCGTTGGGAAAGTGAATAGCAAGAATATCCAGGATTACATCGCGCTCGATCCGCTGGTCCTCCACATGCTTGATAGCATCGAGAATTAGCTGAGTCGTGCCGAGTTTCTTCAACTGGTTCTTGAAGAATTTTTTTCTTGCCCTGATTTTGCCTTTCAGCAGACTGGTTCCGGTATCAGTAATGTTAATGTCGCCGCCCGGAGTATCCACGAATCCGAGCATCTCGGCGCCCTTTATGATCGAAAGGAATTCTCCGAACTCAAGTCCGCTGTCCCTGGCCAGCTTGTAAATGTCGTCCTTTCCACCTTTGTCTTCGAGAATTTCCAGAAGTCCGACAATTTTACTTACTCCTGCTCGAGGCAGGGGTTCAACGTCCATATACTCCTCATTCTTATGTTATCATTGCGAACAGATTATCGCAGTACTGGTTGAACTGATCATCCATCTTATTGCGGGGATAAGGCAGATCTATTTTTATATCGCCGACTATTCTTCCGGGATGTGCCGACATTACCAGCACGCGGCTGGCCATCGCAACGGCTTCCTCGATAAGGTGAGTTACCATGATGACCGTCTCTACCGGAAAGGTTTCCTCAGACCAGAGTTTGATGACTTCTTCCCGTAGGTTTGCCGCGGTCAAGGCGTCAAGCGCCGAAAAAGGTTCGTCCATGCTAAGTACCTTCGGCTCGATCGCAAGCGCTCGGGCCAATCCGACCCTCTGTTTCATTCCGCCGGAAAGTTCACGCGGGTAAGCTTCTTCAAATCCCGCAAGTCCAACCTGCTCGATGTAGAATTCCGCTTTCTTTTTTCTATCCGGAATGGAGACTCTCCTGGCCTCCAAGCCAAGCTCGACATTCTCCTGCACAGTAAGCCACGGCAAAAGAGCGAACGACTGGAACACCATCGCCGATTCCAGGTTTACCCCGGTCAGGGGTTTGTCCTTGTAGATCACCCGGCCTCCTGAAGGAGTAATAAGCCCGCTCATTATTCTCAACAACGTGCTCTTTCCGCTGCCCGACGGACCGACAAGCGCGACGAATTCCCCGTCCTGAATTTCAATACTGATATTATCCAGAACCAGCAGTGAAGAATGTTCGCGCGGGAACTCCTTCATCACGTGGTCCAATTTTATTAGCGGCATCAATCAGTACTCGATTTTGAACTTTTCTGCTGCAATTTTATACATTTTACGCCAAAACAGCCGATTTATCAACACGATGAAAACCACGAGGCTGACGACGCAAAGCACCATAAGGGATTGACTTCCGAGCTGGTATGTGGCTTTGTCGAGGAGCGCTCCTATTCCCAAAACAGAGTAAACAGTTCCTCCGAAGACGACGTACTCGGAGACTATGAGTGCGTTCCAGCCGCCTCCCCAGCCTGTAATGCTCCCGGTAATGAGAGAAGGCATCATGGCAGGCAGAAGAACCTTCAGCCAGTACTTGTGGCGCTTCATACCGAAGGCCGTCGCGACTTCTTTCAGGTCGCCCGGAACATTCCGGACGCCCGCCACCAGATTGAAAATGATGTACCACTGCATCCCGGTGAGTATCAATGCAATAGCCGCGAGATTCATTCCACCGAACGATTTTATGAAGAAAAGGAGAACAACCGGAAAAAGAGCCGTAGCGGGAATGGATGCCGCTATCTCGATAACCGGCATCAGGATTCTGGATGCCTTTTCGTTTTCACCAATCCATACAGAAACCGGTATCGTCCACAGAAGAGAGATGATGAAGGCCACGACAAGACGGAGAGTGGAAAACAATATCGCCGCCGGGATGTTTGCTGCATCGGCCGGAAGCGGCGCCTTGAAAAGAGAATAAACTCCTACCGAGAACTCCACGCCGAGATATATCGCCACTGCGAGAAGGACAAGCTTAAGACTTCTCCTGATAAAAACCTTCGCCTTCGCCATCGATTCCCGGTTGTACCATCCCCTAATGCCAAAGGATACGCGTCCAACGTTCCTCGTGACAAGTTTCGCAAAAGCTTCCTTGAACCTTACCGGCAGACTCAGGTGAAGCAGGCGCCCGCCCGTGTTTCTCCAGGCGGAGAAAATGGCAGGCTGGTTGGCACTCACTGTGGACACGACAAACTCGTAACGGAACTTCTCGGCCCAGATGGTCAGGGGACGCCAGACAAGGAGATGCAACAGCGTTATCAGGGTGGTCAACGTGATCAGTCCGAGAACAAGTCCGCTAACTGAACCGCTCTCCGCAGCGTGAAACAGAAAGCTCCCGATACCCGCAAGCGAATAATTGGCCTGGCCGACGGCGATAAGCTCGCACGCCGTCAGGATGTACCATCCCCCTGCCCAGGACATTATGCTGTTGTAAACCAGCTTGGGAATTGTGGAGGGAAAATAGAACCTGCGGTATCTCAGCCATCCTCTTATGTTCAGCGAGTCCAGGGCGTCGATCGCTTCTCTCGGAAGCGTGACCATGGTCTCGTAGACGCCGAAAGCCATATTCCAGGCCTGGCTCGTGAAGATCAGAAACACGCTGGCGAGCTCGACTCCGAAATGACTCTGGTGGAAAAGGCTGACGAAGAAGAAGATGGCGGCCGGGAAAAATCCCAGAACCGGCACGCTCTGGAGAATGTCCAGGATGGGAATCATGACCTTTTCGAGCCGTTTGTTCGTCCCGGCAAAATGGCCGAAGACCAGCGAGAACATGAGCGCCAGCACGTAGGCGGCCAGCATCCTGAGAAACGAATAGAATGCAAGGACGGGAAGCCGAAAAAGTCCCTCGGTTTCCACTCTCGGCACGTGAACTTTCGGACCGACGCCGAATTTCCAAATAAGAATGAATACCAGAGCGAGGAAAATAGAGAGAACGAGGAGATATTTCTGTCGTTCTTTTCCCCCGCTATTCACCGCAGAGTTCCTTCACCTTGCCCGCTACTGAGGCTGAGGCTCCGAGGTGCATGCTCACGAAGCTTTTTGCAATATCACCCGCATTTTTTCTCGCCGCGGCATCCTCGACCATCCTGGTGAGTACCCTGTAAGCGGCCGCCGAATCCTTGACGAAGAACAAAGCTCCGGTTTGCATCAGCTGTATCGCTTCGTCCGAACGTTCTATCCTCGGGCCTGTAATTACCGGGATGCCGTAAACTGCCGGTTCAAGAACGTTGTGAACACCCGCCCCGAACCCGCCTCCGACATAAGCGACATCACCCAATACATAAAGTTGCGACAGGATCCCAACCCTGTCGACTATGAGAAACGAAAAACGGTTGTCTCCATTGTTCATTTCCGACATTACTCTTGCAGTGGGGAATTGTTCCCTGAGACGCCCCACCTCTTCAGTAGTCGGCTCGTGCGGGACCATTAGCACGGTCAGCGACGCAAATTTCTTCAGAAGCCTGTTCAACCCTGGAGCCAGGACGTCCGTGTCCTGACGCCACGTGCTGCCGAGAACCACGACAATCCGATCGGGGCCGTCGATTGTGAACGGGATTCTCGCAGCTATATTATTTGCGGCCTTACGGTTGTAAACCCTGTCAAATCGCGTATCTCCCACAACTACTGCTTTTTCCGAACCAAGAAAGAAATCGAACATTTTCTTGTGTTCCGAAGTAGTTGTCAGTATCATGTCGGTCAGAGTATAAAGATCGCGAAAGAATTTCTTCAAAAAGTCGGGCCTTTGAAATAACTTCACCGGGAAAGTAGCATCTGCCAGGACTATTTTGGCCCCGAATTTTTTCGCCGCAATCAGATGGTTCAGCCACAAATCGTATCTCATTACCACAAAGACCGAGGGCTTGACTATATCGACGAATCTCCTGGCGTTCTGAATCGTATCGAGGGGAATGTAAGTCACGGCATCCGCGTGAGGATAGCTCTTCGAAAACTCATACCCCGATGGAGAGAAAAGCGAAACGACAATATTGTAGCCGTCTTCTTTGAGTATTTCTATGATGGGTTTGGCCTGTTCGAATTCACCGAATGACGAAGCATGGAACCAGATTCTCTTGCCTTCAGGAACACCCGACATCTTCTTTCTGAGCTCCCCAAACAGATTCTTTCTCCCCTTGAGCCCGCGCTTAGTCTTGTTGTTGAACAGGGAACTCACGAAAAAGAATAGATACATCATACCTACGAAGACGTAGGAATACAGGAACCGTGCCCCCGCGGATATCGTATTTACCTTTTGCTCAGCCACGACTCCGGATCCTGTTTTCTCGTGTTCACCCACACTTCAAAATGCAGGATCGACCCGCCAAGCGATTCGCCCACAGTTCCGATAGGTTCTCCCGCTTTCACAATGTCCCCCTCCTTCACAAATATATCCGACAGATGTGAGTAGACGGTCCTGAGACCGTTGTAGTTGTTTATGATCAGCAGGTTTCCGTAAGAAGGCAGCCAGAAAATCCTGGACACCTGTCCGTCAGCCACGCTTCTCACCTGAGTGTTTTCAGGAACGGCGATGTCGATGCCATAGTTCAAGGTTACGGTTTTCAAAATCGGATTTTCATGCTCGCCGAAATTAGCCACGACCCTGCCCCCGCTGACAGGCCATGGTAGGCGTCCCCTCAAAGTCGCAAGACTCCCGTGATACACGTCGGAGGGATTCTCCGGCGATCGGGCTGTCCCGTTCCTGCCGGCACTCTTCCTGCCCGCCTCGGCCGCTATGAGACCTTGAATTAACCGCTCAAGGTCCGCCGCAGCGTTCTTCGATCTCTTCAACTGCTCGCCATATACTTTTTTGTCTCGTCGAAGTCTTCCGATAAGTCGGCGATGCTCGACAATCCTCGAGGCCAGAAGTCTTTCTTCAGATCTCTTCCGGCCGAGGTACGACTGCTGCTTCCCGAGTTTGTCGTGAAGCTGGTTTTCCAGGTCGGAGAGCCTCGCCTTTTCCGAACTTATGGAATTCAAATCGATTCTCGTCTGATCGGAGAATTTCTTGAGATATTCATATCTGACCAGCATTTCGTTAACGGAGGAAGCGCCGACTATCAACTCCAGGTCATGCATTCTTCCCTGCTCATAGAAACCTCTCGCGAATCTGGAATATTCCGACTTGAGGTCCTCAAGTTTGGATGAGGCATCCGCTATTTTCTTTTCCACTCCGTCGATCTGATGTGAATTTGCCGACATCTCATCGGAAATCTTCTTGATGGACTGTCTCGTTTTCAGGTTCTGCCTTTCCAGACGGTCAAGAGTTCCAAGAGAGATAGACTCCTTCTTGTCGCTTTCCGCCAGCTTACGCTCGTAAAGCTTGATGTTGCCGCGAAGTTTGTTGAGTTCCTGCTTCTTCGTGTTGATTTTGCGTTTATTCTGACCGTAGGAAGCCGGTGCAGCCGACAAAGCCAGACAGCAAAGCATGAGTGCCGAAGCACTAATATAAAATAACTTTCTTCGCATCAGGCGGAACAGTGAAATCGGCTCTTTCTTTGTGATTCAAACTGATATCTTGATAAAAGAGTTTTGCAGAGATGCCGCGCCTCATATCCTGAAACGAGACGCTCCTCGGAAAATACATATCGTCGACACTTGTGAAGTCAGAGTACCCGATCTTCAATATCGTTTCACCGTCAACCAGTTTCTCGTAGGTCCGCGTGCGCATATAATTTCCGTCAATCGTATACTTCTCAACTGTGTCATCATTCACGTAGGTGTAATTCGCCATGTCCCCTGCAGAGTGCGAAATGTAGTGAGGATCGTCGAGATGACTGACGGGGGTCATCAGATCCAACAGGAGATCCGTCAGGGAAGCTCCGTTCGAGGCAATCATCAGGAGATTCCGGAGATTGTCCTCGGTGGGACGGGCGACATAGATCTCGTTCCGCATGCTGTTGTAAACCAGGAGCGAATCCGCGGTCAGCTTCACCTGCATCACCTTTATGCCGAACGGTCCGTAGAGACTGACGTACGCGAAAGACGGCCGGCGAACAGAAAGATCGAACCTTGCGCTGTATGCCCCGTCTTTTGTTTCGAAATTCCCGTAGCCGCTCGAGTGGAAATACTTCAGTGATCGGGACTGGCTCTCGATATTCCGGGCGACCTGCTCGGCAGATACATCCGTAAGATTTATGTATGAGGTCGTGGCACACCCGGCAAGAATGACGGCCGCTGCCGCTAGGAGAAGAAGGCGGTTCAAATCTTCACTTTCTCAATCTTCTTTTTAAGAGATTCATCCTTTGGGGTCAGCTCAAGGGCTTTCTTCCAATGGCTCACCGCCTCTTCCTGATTTCCAAGCTTCTCATATATGTCTCCGAGATGTTCCTCCAGTGTCGCCGGTGATCCGTCGGACGGCTTCCGCAGCGACAGCGCCTTCTTGACGTACATCTCGGCTTTCTTGTAGTCTGCCAGTTTGAAATAGACCCATCCCATCGTATCCAGATAAGCACTGTTTCCGGGATCAAGCGTAACCGCCTCCTTTGCCATCTTGAGCGCCTTCTCCAGGTCTATCCCTCTTTCGGAAAGGCTGTAGGCATAATTGTTCAGGATGAGAGCGTTCTTTGCGTCGACCTTCAGTGCTGTCTCGTAGACTCTATCGGCATCGTTGTACCTGTTCAGGGATTCATATACCAGCGCGAGAGTGCTTAACGCATCCATATTCGTCGGCTTGAGAGACACGGCTTCCTCAAGCGGCTTAATCGCGCGGGCATTGTCCCCTGCCTGATTAAGAGCAAGACCGTAAAACAAGTTTATGTTGAAGTCATTCGGGAAAATCTGAACCGCCCTCGCCATCGCATCCACCATCTTTTTGAATTCACTGTTCTGATAGTAGAAAACCGCAATTGCGTTCCATGCGTTCAGGTTTGTCGAATCGAGCGACACCGACTTCTGCAGGTAATTCTCCGCGATGGAATCCTTATTCTCGTATGACGCTCCCAGGCCCGCCATCAAATATGACCTCGGATCATTGGGATACAGTTTCAACAGCCTTTGGAAAATCTGGCCGGCGAACGGCGCCACCGCCGAATCCTGCCGCATTTCGTCGAGATAGAATTGCCCGATTGCGAATTTCGCGTCCGCCCTGCTGGAATCCGAAGTAAAAATTGTATCGAGCAGGCTGTCGGCGTGAACAAAATCCTTCATACGGAGATACGCAGTCGCGGCAAGTGCCTTCAGGTTGAAATCACCGGGAGCAGCTTTGATTAACCCATCCAGTATGGTCACGGCGCGCGAATTATCGCCCGTCTGTAAGTACAGCCTCGCGAGCATTTCAGTCAATTTGGAATTCCCGGGGTCAACGCGGATCATTTCCTTCACGACACGGATCGAGTTGTCGTATTGCCCGGCCGAGTTGTATAACTGAACAAGCTGCATCATCGTCGGAAGGTCCGGCCCGGTGAATTCCAGAGCTCTTTCGTAGAGCTTCGCCGCTTCGTTAGGATTATCCTTCTGATACAGCTGCGCCAGGATCAACATGTCGCCTACCTGGGTGCTGTCTATCGAGAGGATCTTTGCAAACTGAATCCTGGCGCTGTCAAGGTTAAAGACAGAGAGGTAAGCCTGGGCGAGAGTTCTCCGATAGTTGATGTTGTCCGGACTGAGAGCGACGGCCTGCTGTGCCTCGCTTATCCCGGTATTTGACTTTCCGAGTCTCACATAATCCTGAGCCATTGCATCGAGAATGGAAGCCGACTTGTAATAGCGAAGCGCTTCCTGGTAGTCAAGAATTGCGTTCGCATAATCGCCGAGCACATCGTTCACGTTGCCGTCTATGAAGTGATCCATGGCTGCCCGGTAATTCGGATTAGTTGCGATCAAATCCGGTTGTGTATCGATTTCGGGATTTGGTTTGAGCGTTTCCTTGGTTGCAGAACAGCCGCCAAGCGCAAATGTGGATACGACTAGTGCAACGACAGCAAATTTATACACAATTTCTCCTCTTCGGGTAAATTTAAGTTTGGAGGGGATTCCAAACAAGAAAGGAAAAAAGGCACGAAGAAGAATTCTCCGCCCGGGTTATGCGCCGCCGGCTATCCTGAGTCGGTTGATCGCCCGCGCCAGAGCAGCCCGGGCCCTAACCATATCCGTTCCCTGTTCCTTCTTCTGAATCCTGTCTTCGGCGCGCGTCCTGGCGGCCGTCGCTCTCTTCACGTCGATCTCGCCCTTTTTCTCGGCGGTATCCGCGAGAAAGATCACATTGTTGTTATTTACCTCGACGAAGCCGCCGCTCGTCGCGTAGACAGATTCATCACCGGCCTGATCGATAAACCTCACCTCGCCGACGGTGATGGACGACAAAAGAGGAGCGTGATTATGCAGCACCTGGAATGCGCCGACGGTGCCCGGCACGGTGAAGGATTCCACCGCACCTGAAAACACACTTTTCCGGGGAGTAACTATTTCCAAACTGAAGACATTCTCCGCCATCAGGAGGCCTGCAACTTCTTCGCCTGCTCCTCGGCCTCGTCGATCGTGCCGGCCATATAAAGAGCGCTCTCCGGCCATTCGTCGCACCGGCCCTCGATTATCGCCTTGAAACCGGCTATCGTATCGCTGAGCTTAACATATCTTCCCTGCCGTCCCGTGAACGCTTCAGCGACCGAAAACGGCTGTGATAGGAACTGCTGAATCTTCCTTGCCCGCGAGACGGTAAGCTTGTCCTCGTCGGACAATTCATCAATCCCGAGAATATTGATTATATCCTGAAGGTCCTTGTAAGTCTGAAGTATTTCTTTGACGGTCTTCGCAACCTGGTAATGGTCGTCTCCAACAACCAATGGATCGAGGATTCTCGAGGTTGAATCCAGCGGATCGACTGCCGGGTAAATACCCAGGTCGACAATCTGTCTGCTGAGCACCGTAGTCGCATCCAGATGACCGAACGTCGTTGCAGGCGCGGGATCCGTCAAATCGTCGGCAGGTACATATATGGCCTGGACCGACGTGATGGAGCCCCTCTTAGTCGAGGTGATGCGCTCTTGCAAGGTACCCATTTCAGTAGCGAGCGTCGGCTGGTAGCCCACGGCCGAAGGCATACGTCCCAGCAAAGCAGATACTTCCGAACCTGCCTGCGTAAACCTGAATATATTATCTATGAATAGCAGAACGTCCTTGCCTTCAGAATCGCGGAAGTACTCCGCCAAAGTCAGGGCGGTTAATCCAACTCGCTGGCGCGCGCCGGGAGGTTCATTCATTTGGCCGAAGACAAGAGCGGTTTTGCTGATTACTCCAGACTCATTCATCTCGATCCAGAGATCGTTTCCCTCACGTGTCCTCTCGCCGACACCGCCGAAAACCGAATAGCCTCCGTGCTGCGTTGCGATGTTGTGTATCAGTTCCTGTATTATCACGGTCTTGCCGACACCCGCACCGCCGAACAAGCCCGTCTTTCCACCCCGCGAATAGGGCTCAAGCAGGTCCACTACCTTGATGCCAGTCTCAAACATTTCCTTGTTCGTACTAAGTTCGTCGAACTTCGGTGCCGGCCGATGGATGGGATAGCTCTCCTTTGTGTCGAGCGGACCCTGTCCGTCAATCGGCTTCCCTATCACGTTCACCATCCTGCCGAGTACAGAAGGTCCCACCGGTACACTGATGGGTCCGCCGGTGTCTTGGACGGTCATCCCACGCATGAGTCCATCTGTGGAATCCATCGCAACTGCTCTGACGGTATCCTCACCTAAATGCTGCTGGACTTCAACGACAAGAGAATCACTTGTGCCGTCTGCGTTCTTCCTGGGTATGTTCAATGCATTGAGAATCTTCGGCAGACCTCCTTTTTCGAAGGCGATGTCTACCACAGGTCCGATAATCTGTACGATTTTTCCTTCGCTCATTTTGCCCTGATTTTTGTGTTCAATAAATATAGAAGTCGACCACAAAACATTCAATCGATAAAATCTGTCCTATGGCGAAGTACATCCCCCGATTTCGCGGCTATTCTGTCCGTGAAAATCTTTTCATTCAATTTTAATTGCCGGTTCATGCGATCGTTACAATATTGATCGCAGAAAAAAGGAGAACGATATAATGGCTGAGTTAATTAAAAGGAAAATTTTTTATGGAATTGGAGCTCTCGGTTTAATCGCAGGCCTTTTTATCCTCACAATGGGCCTGACATACGGTAAAATCGGGGACACAGCCAAGCACGTCAAACTAGGGGCAGAAAAGCCGCCTATCACTCAAATGTCTCCCGCCGTCGAGCAACTGAGCAACGCATTCATTTCAGTTGCCAGGGCGGTCACACCGGCAGTCGTCCAGATAAAAGTCACATCCACTCCGCAGGCGGTCAATGTACCGAATGACGGAGGTTCCCAGAATGGAAATCTGTTCAAGTTCTTTTTCGGACCGAATTTCCCGTTTCACAATTTCAACATGCCGAATCCGAAGCCGGAACCAGAGGTTGCTCTCGGATCAGGTATAATAGTCAATCCTGACGGCTACATCATTACAAATAATCACGTCGTACAGGGAGCAGACCATGACGGGATCAAAGTAACCCTGCTCAACAGAAGGACCTACAGGGCGAAGCTAATCGGCAGGGATCCGACGACAGACATAGCGGTAATCAAGATTGACGGGCATGACCTACCATACGTTTCGCTTGGAAATTCGGACAGCGTTCATGTAGGTGAATGGGTTGTCGCAATCGGCAATCCGTTTGGGTTGGACTACACTGTAACCCAGGGAATCGTAAGTGCGCTCGGAAGGAATATCAACATTATACGGAATAAATACGGTATCGAAGATTTCATCCAGACCGACGCGGTCATCAACCCCGGAAACAGCGGCGGCCCGCTCGTCAACATGCATGGGCAGGTGGTGGGAATCAACACTGCAATCGCCACCAACACCGGTTCGTACGAGGGCTATGGTTTCGCAATTCCGATAAACATCGCCAAGGAGGTCGCAACTGATCTCATCGAACACGGCAAAGTAGTACGGCCCTACATCGGCGTCGAAATCCAGGATATCGACCAAACAATGGCAAAAGCCCTCGGAATGAAGACGGCACACGGAGTCATAGTGCAATCGGTCGAGAGCAATTCACCCGCTGAGAAGGCAGGAATCAAGTCCGGCGATGTCATTCTGAAATTCGACGGTTCAGAGATCGAACATGGAAATCAGCTGCAGGCGCTGGTGGCGTCCAAGCAGCCCGGTGACAAGGTCACTATTGAGATATTGCGCGACGGAAAGAGAGAAGATAAGACCGTCGTTCTCGAAGCGCGCAGCGGCGCCCAGTTTGCATTGACGACAACATCATCGTCAAGCTCGACCGACCTCAACTCACTCGGTCTGAACGTCCAGACTGCCGATAAGGCGACGGCCGAAAAATACGGCAAGAAATACGGCGTCGTCGTTACCGGAGTGACGCCCGGCAGCGAAGCCGAGAATCGCGGTATACAGAAAGGCGATTTGATAACGAGCGTGGATAATCAGCCCATAAAGAACTCGGATGAGCTCGAGAAGATGGTCGAAGCTCACAAGCCGGGCGATGCTCTCCTGTTCAGGGTAACCACGTCGTCCAAAGTAAGCGCATACCTGGCACTCGAGATACCGCGCAAGTAAGTTTTGCTCCACTCCCCCAATAAGAGGAAGACGGCTCAGCCATACGGCGGCCGCCTTCCCTTTTTTTTACGAAGGATCTTACCCTGTCGTTTTAATGAACCCCGGATCGGAAACTGTTGCCGTCAGCTAACGTTCTCGCGCTTGCCTGCACCGCTGTTATCGGTGTCGGTCTTTCTGTCGTATTCCCCGCATAATTTTCTGAGATAATCGAAGGCATACATTCCCGTGTTGTGACCGTCAAGCCAGGTCAACGCGATCGCATAGTTGCCGATTATCTCCGCTGCCTTCAGATTGTATTTGCCCGGAGTCAGTATCTGAAGCGGGGAGGGCTTGTACTCTTTCCAAAGCACCGTCTCACCGGCACATGAGGCACACGGACATTTGTCACGAAGGTATTTCATGGTCAGACTGAATTCGCTTCCGTCGTCCCATTTTATGAAGATCTCGTCATCGTTCAGTTTCTTAAACTGGGCTGGATACATATCAGGTCCCCTGTCAGAAAAACAAGCCGCAGATTAGCAGAGGTGTCTGTCGCCTCCGTTTGGCTGCGGCTCAATTACTCGTTTTTAATGTTTCGAAGTGAGCATTGCCAATTCGTCGATCACCTGCTTGGCGTGAATCTTGGGATCTACATCCCGGTAAATCTTTACGATCCTGCCTTCCGGGTTTATCAGAAATGTAACTCTGTTGGCCATGTCCCACTTCTTGTTGTAAACGCCGTACTCGCTTACCACCTTGTGATGAGGGTCCGCGAGCAGAAGAAAATTGAGAGCGTACTTTTTGATGAAAGCCTTATGCGATTTAACAGTCTGAACACTTACGCCGACTATTTTCGCACCGAACTTCGTAATCGCGGAGACGTGATCCCTGAAATTACAGGCCTCCGTCGTGCATCCCGGTGTTTCGTCTTTCGGATAAAAATACAGGACCACATACTGACCTCTGAACTGATTCAGAGAATGCATATGGCCGTCGCTCCCTCTCAAAGTGAAATTCGGAGCCATCTCTCCGGCCTTGAGGGTGACCTTCGCGCTGGCGCTTACTGCCACGCCCAGCAGGATCATCAACAAGGGCGACAAGAATCTTTTCAACATTTCTTCCTCCTCTTTATTTGAAATACAAATGACGCAGTTTTCGGTTCAGGTCGAATCCGAAAAAGTCGTCACCGTTAAAATCAAAATCGGCTTTGCTCTCGTATCCGAGCCAATTCCAGTTTTCCACCACCTTGTCCCGTTCGTCGGGCAAAAGCTCGTTGAATTCAATAACAAAGTTACTGAATTCGGGGTGCCCGTCGTATTTGTCCGGGTTTACGACGGCGAAGGCTCTCCGCGTCGACCTTACATCCTCCACTGTCTCCTGCGGCAGACCCGCCGTTCTAATTTGACCGTCCCCGTTCGAAAGACTGATCGAATGCGTCTTCACAAAGCTCCCTTCGTCGAAGACATCGATTACAGCGGTAGGGGCAATACGGGAGACCTTGAGCAGAAAATCGAGGACCAGGAACGCATTAAGCTCGTTGTCTGCCACCCTCGTGAAGCCGCTCGCCACCATATTATCCTCATATCCGCCGCGCTTCACGATGATCATTCCCCTTCTCTCCAGCTCGTTCACCATTTCCACTTCGGAATAGCCCGCCTCCCGTAGCTGGGTGAACCTCTTTCTTATGCCGGCAACGTCATGCCCGATCGAATCGTAATTCGGGAAGACAAGAAACCTCCTCAGATCTATCTTGCCGCCGGTCCAGAAGAATTCAGAGTTATACCAATTCTGAAGCGACCGAATCGATTCCCACTCGTCGTCCGATATGAAATTGCTGCCGTCATCCGGTATCCGATAGAAGATTTTTCTTGCCATTTTACTTTTTCAAAATGCTCTCGACATACTTTGCCAGCATGTCGATTTCGATGTTGACTTCGCTTCCGACCCGGAGGAATTTGAACACGGTATTCTCGAAGGTGTGAGGAATTATGGCGACACGAAAGCCATCTGTGAGTTTTTCCGCGACCGTCAGACTCACTCCGTTGGCCGCTATGCTTCCCACCGGGATCACGTACTTCATCAGGTTTTTCGGTATTCGAAATGTGTACATCCTGCTCAAAGGAAGTTTCTCTATCGAAACGACTTTCCCTTTGGCATCGACGTGCCCCTGCACAATGTGGCCGCCGAGTCTGTCGGAGAGTCTGACCGCACGTTCGAGATTCAAACGGTCACCCGACTTGTAACTGCCGAGCGTCGTTTTCTTGATGGTTTCTTCGACCGCTTCAACCGATACCTTTCCTTTGCTTCTTTCAACAACCGTCAGGCATACTCCGTTCACTGCCAGACTGTCGCCAATTTTCAAATCTTGTGCAACCAGACTGCAGCCGATGCGGAATTTTCTTGCTCCATGTCCTGCATTTTTCACTTCGTCGATCGTGCCGACTTCTTCAATGATTCCGGTAAACATGTTGCGATTCTCCAAGAGAAGGCTTCTGAATTAAACGGGATTCCATTATTTGAACTTGAAATAACCCGTGATGAGCAGGTCCGCACCGTATTGCGGTGCTTCCGTGATTCGAGCCTCAGCCGATCCGGGTAAGTTCGTCAACTCGATTCCGTCTGCGAAACTCTTACCTTTTCCCATGATTTTCGGTGCGATGAAAATGTGGAATTTGTCGGCCGCATGCTGTTTTATAAATTGTGAAAAGACGTCCGAACCGCCTTCGACCATCACAGAGCTGATTCCGAGCTCGGCCAACTTTCTGAGCGCGGCCTTGATAGAGATTCTTCCCTGCGAGTTCACTCTTGCGGCAAAGGTCTCGGTTCCCTTTTCCTCCAGGCGCCGGAGTCTTGTTTGTATCGCTTTCGAATTACCCGCCGCGGCCGCCGAGTAGAAAACTATCGTCCTCCCGCCTGTGAAAACCCGTGAATGGGGATCCGACGACAACCTGCCGTCGAGAATAACCTTAACAGGAGAGCGGCCCTTCCCGTAACGCACGTTCAATTGCGGGTCGTCAGCCCGTATGGTGCCCGCTCCCACGAGGACCGCGTCATAGCGAGAACGCAGCTCATGAACTGCTTCCAACGATTCCTGCGAGGTTATGTACTTCGACTTGCCGTTCCATAACGCGATCTTTCCGTCGAGAGACTGCGCGATTTTCAAAACAACGAAGGGCAACCTGGTGGTAATGTATTTGGTAAAGGCTTCATTTAGTCGCTCCGCTTCTTCCCGGAGCACCCCGACTTCGACTTGTATCCCGGCTTCCCTCAGCTTCCTGACACCGTTCCCGTTTACCGACGGATTCGGATCAAGCATGCCTATGCAGACCTTCCGCACCCTTTTGCTTATAAGCAGATCCGTGCAAGGCGGCGTCTTGCCGAAAAAGCTGCAGGGCTCGAGATTGACGTAAACGTCGGCACCGGCCACGTTCCCTTTTGCAGAGTCAATTGCGTTTACTTCCGCATGAGCCTGGCCGAATCTCTCGTGAAACCCTTCACCGATGATGATTCCATCCCTGACGATTACGCACCCGACCATGGGGTTCGGGCTGACCTCTCCCCGTCCTTGCCGAGCGAGTTCGATGCATCGGAGCATCAGGTCTTCCCTTGAGTGCATTGGAAGCTATCTGACTGTGAGGGTGATTTTCTGGCCGAGCTTCGTTCTCAAAGCTCTTGACGCATCTCCATGGTTCACTGCAAGCTCCAGCAGGCCGACGCTCCCCTTTATTCCGGAAACCGTTCTCCCGGCAGACTCCGAATACGATCGGCAAAATCTCGATATGATCTTCGGCCCGACTTTCACGACTGCCTTGCTGTCAGGGAGTATGTCGTCCCACAGCAAATTAGTGAACACGTTTCCGAACTTATCATGGTAAACCACTTCACCGTCATTCTTGCCGGCTGAGATTCTTTTGTAGAAAGGTTTGACTTCCGGATATCGAGACTTTTCACCGAGTTCATTCATCCTCGTTCCGCGCGACAGGAAAGCCGAGACAGGCGCGAATATGTCGCGTCCGTGAAAAGTGCTGCTCACTTTCTTGAGGAAATATCTTTCATTTACGACGGTGTAGAATTCCTTCTCTCTCGCTTCCGCAACTACGTAGTCCAGGAGGCCGTTATCGGGCGCGATAAAGGTCTGGCCGTCCAGTCTCGCGCAAAGTATCTGCCTGTCGCTCCCGACGCCGGGATCTATGACATTTACGAAAATCGTGTCCTCCGGAAATGATTTCCTCGACGCCCAAAGGACAAACGCGCCCTGACGAACGTTTTGCCTTTCAACGTCGTGGCAAAGATCCACGACATGAACGATCGGATTTATGGAGGCAATAACGCCCTTCATGACCCCGACAAAATAGTCCTTGTTGCCGAAGTCGGTCAGGAGTGCGATCAGGGGCATCAGAGCTTCACGGCACTTTCTCGCTTTGCCGAAAGATAGGAGGCATCGACAATCTTCATGACGTGGCACATCTGATCGATAGTCGGGACGTCGGTCTTCATCCCGGTAAGATATCTGACAAAGTTCGCAAGCTCGGTTTCGTAGCTTCTCTTGAAAACATTCTCGAACTTCGAGTTTTGCACCGGCGTCAGGCTCACAAGTTCTTCCTTCACTTTGTGATGGAGAAGCAGTGGGCTCAGGGTTGCAGTCCCGTTTGTACCGTACACTTCGAATTTGAAACTCTCGTCCGGCTGCTGCAGTCCCCAGCTGGCGTCCAGCCTCATCATCGCGCCGTTGCTCGTCCTCATCGTGACAAGCGCCGTGTCTTCGACTTTCTTGAAGCGTCGGCTGAAAAATGCCGCATTGACGCCTGTTATCTTCGGAAAATCAAGAAGCCACAATGCCAGGTCAATCAGAACCACACCGAGGTCCAGCATTACTCCCCTCCGCGATTCTTGTCTCGAATTCAAGGGGACTTTAGTGCTCGGTTCCTTTTTGTGCCATGCCGCATTCACGTAGAAGACGTCTCCGAGCTGCTTGTCAATCATGTAACTCTTGAGCATCATGAAGTCTGCCCGGAACCTGTTGTTCATCGCCGCCAGCACGACCTTGTTCTTCTCCGCGGCCGTCTTCGAAAGGGATTCACATTCCTTCTCGTTGATTGTAGGCGGCTTCTCAATGAGCACATTCTTGCCGGCGTTGAGCGCACTCAACGCTATCGGATAATGGCTCTCGTTTGAGGTGCATATGTCCACAGCGTCAATCTCCGGATCTGCAAGCAGCTCCTCCGGAGTCGAATAGAGTCTCGGTATGTTGTGCTGGTTCCCCAGTACCTGGAGTCTCCGGTCATCAAGCTCGGACAACGCCACAACTTTAACGCCGCTTATTTTTCTTAGAAGCGGGAGGTGAATCACCTGTGCAATAGCACCTCCCCCTATAACGCCCAGCCTGATTTCTTCCATGATTACTTATTCACCAGTACGCTTTGTCTATTTGATGAACCTTCCACGTTGAGAAAATGGAGAACCTTGTCGGCGATGCCGTCGGGATGAAGTCCGACCAGTTCATAGAGCTGCTGCGGCGCGCCATGTTCCACGAAGGAATCCGGCAATCCGAGTCTGAGAACCCGTCGGGTCTTACCTGTTTCCTGCAAGGCTTCCAGCACGGCGCTTCCGAATCCGCCGATCACCGAGTTGTCTTCGACAGTTACGATATTGTCGAACTTTTCAGTCACTTCATCCAGGAGTTCGCTGTCGACCGGCTTCACAAAACGCATATTAACCACTCGGGCGTGGATTCCTTCCCGGTCAAGTATTTCAGCGGCCTCCAGGGAATGATGCACCATACTCCCGATCGCCAGTATGGCCACATCTTCGCCGTCTCTCAGGTTCTCGCTTTTTCCGAGCGGTACCGCCTGCATATTCTTCTCTGGTGCAGCAATTGCACTCGCGCGCGGATAACGAAGAGCTATGGGGCCTCCCGTATGGTTCACGGCAGTCAGCAGCATGTTCCGCAGCTCGTTCTCGTCTTTCGGCGCCATGACAACCATTCCCGGCACCAGCCGCAGATAAGTAAGATCGAATGCTCCATGGTGAGTCGGACCGTCCGCACCCACCAGCCCTCCGCGATCGAGTACGAACACGACATGAAGATGCTGCAGGGCTACGTCGTGGATGATCTGGTCAAATGCTCTCTGGAGAAAGGTCGAATATATTGCCGCGACCGGAATATATCCCTGAGTCGCCATTCCTGCACAGAAGGTTACTGCATGTTGTTCCGCTATGCCGACGTCGAAGAATCTCTCCGGGAGTTCCTTCTGCAGAATATTGAGTCCCGTACCGTCGGGCATCGCGGCGGTTACTCCGACGACCTTCTTATTCTGCTTCGCAATTTCAACAAGCGCCTCTCCAAAGACTTTCGTCAGAGCAGGCGGACCGTCCTTCTTTCTCTGAGTGCCTGTGACCTTGTCGAAGGCCACGACGCCGTGCAGCTTCTGCCGGTCCTCTTCCGCGGGAAGATATCCCTTCCCCTTTTCGGTAGTAACGTGGACCAGCAGCGGGCCCTTCAGATCCTTCACTTCATTGAAAGTCTTCACGAGCTGAATGAGATTGTGTCCGTTGAAAGGGCCGAAGTACCTGAAGCCCAAAGCTTCGAAAAGCATCCCGGGTGTGAAGACAGCCTTCATGCCGGTTTCAATGCGACCCGCAACCTTTCGTATGCGGTCTCCGACCGAGTCGAGTTTGCCTGTGAGGTCCCAGACGTCGGACTTCAGCTTGTTGTAAGCGCCCGTGGCGGTGAAGCTGCTGAAATAGTTCGAGACAGCCCAAACGTTCGGGGCGATCGACATCCTGTTGTCGTTCAACACGACGATAAGGTTTTTCTTCAGCATGCCCGCGTTGTTCATGGCTTCGTATGCCATGCCGCCGGTCATGGCGCCGTCGCCGATCACGGCGACCACTTTGAAATTCTCGTTCATAAAATCGCGCGCAGCCGCAATTCCTATAGCCGCAGAGACGCTTGTGCTTGCATGCCCGGCGCCGAACACATCATAAGGACTCTCCGAGCGTTTCAGGAACCCGCTTATCCCATGGAATTGTCTCACGGTCTCGAATACGTCGCGCCGTCCTGTTATGATCTTGTGTATGTACCCCTGGTGACCGACATCCCAGACGATTTGATCAACCGGCGTATTAAAAACGTAGTGCAGGGCAATTGTCAGCTCGACAGAACCGAGGCTCGCACCGAGGTGCCCCCCGATTTTCGATATTGTATCAATCAAGAACTCACGCAGCTCCTGGGCAACCACCTTGAGCTCGTTGACGTCGAGCTTCCTGAGATCCTCGGGAGAGTTTATCGAATACAGGTACTTATACTCCATCACCTCTCCGTTCAAAGTTCAAGATCATTTTCTTCAATGGCGCCTCCTGCACCTCTCTGTATTTTCTTCAGCTTCAATTTAGCCTCGTTCAACTGCATCATGCAAGACTTGGCAAGGGTCATCCCCTCTTCATAAAGCTTGATGGACTCAGCCAGCGGGGCATTTCCCGCCTCGAGTGTGTCGACAATTTCTTCTAGCCTCTTCAGGGATTCTTCGAAGGCCGGTATTTCATTCTTCTTAGTGTTTTTGCTCATGCTTTCCGGTGATTTGTGAATCCAATATTCCATCATGCAAGTGTATAGACGCAGTCTGCCCTATCTCTATTTTCTTTACCGAGGTTAGCACATTCCCGCCCGATTCGACAAACGCGTATCCCCGGCGAAGTATTCCGTCCGGGCTCAGTGCGTTCAGGTGGGTTTGCGCCGAGGCAATTTTCTGCTCCCTGGTCTCAAGGTAGTGACCGATCGAAAACAAGATTCTTCTGGAGAGGTCATCGACGAACTGGAGCTTTTGCTCCACAAGCGAAGCCGGCTGCCGGAGCGCGTAGTGGTGAGTGAACTTCTCCAGCTCAAGGTCGAGTTGTTCAACGCTGCGTTCAATTGCCCTCGTCATTTTTCCCGCTAAACCCGACAGGCCGTCGAGAAATTCCGCGCCGTCAGGAACCGCAAGCTCTGCGCCGGCACTCGGGGTAGCGGCCCGAACATCGGCCACAAAGTCCGAGATCGTGAAGTCTACCTGGTGCCCCACGGCGCTTATTACCGTAATTTCGCTGTTGTAGATCGAGCGCGCCACAACTTCTTCGTTGAATGCCCATAGGTCCTCGAGACTGCCACCTCCGCGGCCAACGATGAGCACGTCTACGTTCGGTCTCACATTGAAGTCGTCGATGGCCCTTGCAATTTCCTTTGCCGCACCGTCACCCTGCACTTTGACAGGATAGATGACGAGCTCCACCGCCGGAAACCTCCTGTTGATTACGCTGATGATATCCCGAACAGCAGCTCCTTCGAGCGACGTCACAACGCCTATCCTCCGCGGGAATGCAGGTATCGGCTTCTTGTGTTCTTCCGAGAACAAGCCTTCCGCTTCTAGTTTCATTTTGAGCTGCTCGAACGCAAGTTGAAGAGCACCCTGTCCGGCCGGAGTTATGCTCGCAGCATACAACTGGAAGTCCCCCCGCGGTTCATACAATGAGACCCGTCCTCTGACAAATACTTTCATCCCGTCGGATATATTAAATCTTACCCGAGCGGCATCCGAACGCCACATGACGACGCGAACCTGAGCTTCGTCGTCCTTGAGAGTGAAATACAA
This sequence comes from Candidatus Kryptoniota bacterium, assembly GCA_046706365.1. GTDB lineage: Bacteria > Bacteroidota > Ignavibacteria > Kryptoniales > JAKASW01 > JAKASW01. Next base: position 70,701 of record JBJKPN010000185.1, read on the forward strand.
ATGTCCCGAAGGCATATGCCGTTTGAAATTCGATATTTCCCCCTCCACGATGACGGCGGAGAAATTCTGCTCCAGGACTTCCTTCGCCATCCGGGCAAGATCTTTCACTTTCAGCACTTTCTCTTCCGTCGGCGCGCGGTGCGGCCGGTCGAAGAGATTCAGCTCTTCATCCTGCAATTCATTCCTCGTCACGATTCAGGCAAATCCGTTCTGATTGTCGCAACAAACGAGCGAAACTCTGAAAAATAGCGTGGCCTCCTCCACTTTTAACAATTATAAACATTCACTTCCTCAAGTGAAAGGCACGTCACACTTCCGGCACGGCATGCACAAGCAAATTGAATTTGAACCGGCGCTAAGGTTATATTGCTGCGAATGTTATACGAGCAGGGTAAAATAATTGTAGCCCGCACGGACAGAATCGGCGACCTCGTCTTATCGCTGCCCGTATTCGCAACCCTTAAGAGGCGTTACCCGTCCGCGGAGTTGATTGCGCTCGTAAGCGGCTACGCCGCGGATGTCGCTTCGTCGTTTCACGCAGTCGACCGAGTGCTGACAACCGATGCGGGTGCATCTGTGCGGTCTCTCCGGAATAAGCTCAAACAACAGAATGCCGACGCGATCCTCATGCTCTTTCCACGCTTCGAGATATCAACTGCAGCGTTCTTGGCCGGAATACCGGTGCGGGTTGGCACGGCGTACCGCTGGTATTCTTTCCTCCACAATAGGAAAGTTCGCGAACACAGGAAGGACTCCCGGAAGAGCGAAGCCGAATACAATCTCAGCCTGACCAGGGCGATCGGGTGTGACGAGTTCATATTCGACAGCCGCCTCGACTTGGACTCTACCGCCCTGGCAAGTGTAAAGGAGTTTATCCGGAACAACGACCTGAACAGATTCGTCGTCGTCCATCCCGGAAGCGGGGGCTCCGCTTATGAATGGGGAGAGAAGAACTTCCGCGATCTCGCTCGCAGCGTGGTCCGAGACTTAGGGATGAAGGTGTTGGTCACCGGGACGGCTGCCGAAAGCGAGCTCTGCGAAAGAACAAGAGGAGGAATCGAGCAGTGCATAAACACTGCCGGAAGATTCACCCTCCTCGAGTTCATCTCCCTCCTCTCGGAAGCCGAGGTGTTCATTTCAAACTCTACAGGCCCCCTTCATCTCGCCGCATCGGTAGGAACACCGGTGATTGGCATCTATCCGAACAGCCCGCCGATGACGCCGGTCAGGTGGGCTCCGTTGACAGACCGGAAATATATCCTCACGCCGTCTGACGGATCGGATAATCTTTCACTAGTTGAAGTGAGCGATGTCGTGCAGTCCATAAGCGCACTCATTTCGGTAAAGGCCTAGTGATAGGATTTCCAAAAATACTCATGCCCGCTGCAGCACTCTTCTTAATCGGAGCCTGCCTCATTTCGCCTTCTTCACCGGAGAAGACCCCGTTGAAGTCCAACGGCGTTCCCGCAGTTCACCAGGACACTGCAATAAATTCCAGGTCGCTCGGCACAAACGGGCAGGCATTCGACGCTCTGTTTCGGGTGGTACCCAACCATGCCTTTACGGTTGGCGAGAAACTGGATTACGATATTTACTACGGACCTATAGTTGCGGGAACCGCCACCATATCCACCCCTTCATACGTTTATTACGCCGGGAGAAAGTGCTACAAGGTCGAGTTTGACATGCGCTCGGCAAAGTTCTTCGACTTTTTCTTTAAGGTCAGGGACTCCTATTTCTCTTACATCGATGTTCAGGGCCTGTTCCCCTGGAAGTTCGAACAGCACGTCCGCGAAGGCGGCTACAAAAAGGATTTCACCGCTTGGTTTAATCAGACCAATCACACTGCTGAGACCACCTCCGGCGGTCCATACAAAATACACCCTTACACACAGGACGTCGTCAGCACCTTCTTCTATGCCAGAACCCTGAATTACGACACGTTAAGAATCGGCCAGGAGATTCACTTCTCGAACTTCTATGACGACAAGGATTACCCTCTCGATGTGAAATACCTCGGACGTCAGGATATAAAGACGAAAGCTGGCAGGTTCCATTGTCAAATTATCGAGCCGATAATAGTAAAAGGAGGCCTGTTCAAGAACACTGGCCGCATCATAATATGGATAAGTGACGATTCATTGAAACTGCCGGTGAAAGTCCAAAGCGAAGTCCTGATCGGGTCGGTTGTAGCAGAGCTGGTCGGCTACAGCGGTCTGGCAGGAATACCGAATTCAAAATATTAGGAGAGGTTTTGTCAGAAGAGGAATACACTCAGGAACCTGCCGGAAACGGCCCGAGATTCAAACCTGTAGGCTTTGCCATACTCTCGCTTGTGTTGATCTTCTTTTTGTACCAGGTAGTTGGCGGCGGGCTTACATTCTATTTCTTCGGGAACGCACCGACTTCGGACCAGGCACTTATATTCCGGCTTGCGACGATGTTCGCCGAATTGATGTTCATCCTCGTACCCACGTATTTTCTCACCAGGATACAGGTGTACAATTGGAGAGATTTTCTGAGAGTCCGGAAAACTGACTGGTACTACGTCCTGCTGGCAGTAGTCGGAGTGATCGCTCTCGAGCAATTCCTCGAAATATATCTCTACTTTCAGGGATTGATCCCCGTCCCCGCCCCACTGGACAAATTCATAAACCAATTCCAGCATGCCGTGGAACATACCTACAAGGTGCTCATAACCGCGCATAGTCCGCTGGAATTTCTCTTCGTTCTTCTCGTCGTTGGCATCACGCCCGCAATATGCGAGGAGACTCTCTTTCGCGGCTTCGTGCAGAGCAACCTTGAAATGCCGCTGTCGCGAAACAAGGCAATCATATGGACCGGAATTATATTCGGCGCGTACCACTTAGATCCCTTCACATTCGTAGCGCTGTGTGCGCTCGGGATCTACTTCGGATATCTTGTATCGACAACCGGAAGCATAATTGTGCCGATGGTCGCCCATTTCACCAACAATTTCGTCTCCGCATTCGTGTATTACGAATGGGGGAAGGACAGCCTACTCGCACCTCCCGGCGCGCAGAAGCCCGATATTTTCAACCTTATCTTACTGGCGTTAGTACTTGCTTCGATTTTCCTTGGGACAGTATATCTTACGAGAAAGCATCATCAAGAAACTCAGGAGGTACTGGAACAGTGATATGTTCAAATTGCGGATTCATCAGCGCGAACAATTTCTCGCGCTGCCCCCAGTGCGGGTCTGAACCGATCGCACAGGGAAACTGCCGTAACTGCGGCGAGCCAATCGATACCGAAGCATTCCTTTATTGCCCGAAGTGCGGTGCCATAAATGAGGAGAAGGCCGCCAACGAAGGGATAGTATGCGATACGCACCCGGAGAACCGCGCGATAGCTTACTGCGTCGTCTGCGGAAAAGCGGTATGCTCCGAGTGCGCTGAAAATTCCGACAACAGGCTCCTCTGCGACGACCCTGAACACCGCCAATACCTTGACAGTTGGAGAGTCCTCAGGACTTTCGATTTCGAATATGAAGCTGCGATCCTGTACGCCAATCTTGAGCAGCAGGGGATCGAGACTCAGGTATTCACAAAACTCAATCCCGACACCTCCGAATCGCCTGTCCGCCCGACGATAGTCGAAATACTCGTGAGGGATACCAAGTACGAAGAGGCGAAGGATACTCTCAAGTCGCTTGGCCTGTGGGACGACGAGGGGGAGGACGAGTTCTGATGTCTAACCTTGCTGCACGAATCCTCGTCGCAATTGTGGCAATACCGCTTATTGTCGCCGCGTGTTACTTCGGCGGACCGTATTTTTTTATCTTCACGACCGCAATCATCGTATTTGCCGCAAATGAATTCTATCAGATTGCCAGGACAAAGAATCTCTCGCCTTCGCCCGTTGTCGGCGTTGTGTCGGCCGGTATGTTGAACGCAATAGCGTACTCACGTGGACTCGACGCCACATTCGATATTCTACTTCTGGCAGTTGCATTCGTACTCTTGTGGGAGTTGTCACGCAAAAGGACAGACAAAGTCACGGGCACATTCGAAAATGCAGGGGCTACTCTCACTGCAATAGTCTATATTGGCCTTTTCGGCTCAATGTTGACTGCAATCCGGGAAAGACTTGGCCTGGAACATGTTTTGCCGAACGACAGGGACGCCGGGCTGTTCATCATTGCGATCCTTGCCACGATATGGATATGTGATTCCGCGGCATATTTTGTCGGAAGTGCAGTTGGCAGGCATAAAATGAGCAGGTTAGTCAGCCCGAACAAGTCGTGGGAGGGAGGCATCGCGGGATTCGTGTTCGCGGTCGCCGCTGCGGTGGGGGCAAAATACATTGCGATACCCGACCTGAGTTTGAACGTTGCGGTACTTACCGGGATCATTGTGGGATTCTTCGGCCAGGCGGGTGATTTCGTTGAATCGATGTTCAAGAGGGACGCCGGGGTTAAAGATTCTTCAAACATGATACCTGGTCACGGAGGGATCCTCGACAGATTCGACAGTCTCTTCTTTTCAGCACCTCTCATCTACCTGATGCTGAAATATCTTCACTGAGTCTCGAGTGAATTCTCGGATCTTCAATGCTCCCAAAGTTCCGGCAAGAGTTACCCGAAGATTATAGTGTGGACACGGGATCCACGTCAGGGAAGAAACCGACGGCGATACCGTAGTCCCTTTTCAAATCCAGATCTATCTCGTCAAGCAAGGCCTCGAGACGTTCGCCGGCCCTGTCCAGCTGCTTGCTCATCTTGATGATTATTTGAAACCGGAACTTGCCGAGTAGACGTCCGATGACGGCAGGTGCCGGCCCGAGTACGGCTATTACCGGCAGACTCTTCCTTATGCGTTTTGCTGCCTTCTCTGCGGCCGAACTCGTTTGTTTTAAATCCCTTCCGCGAAATTCCAGCACCACCATCCGTGAATAGGGAGGATAATTCAATTCGCGACGGACCCTGATCTCCTCTTCATAGAAAGAGGAGTAATCATGGTTTGCGACGAACTTCAAAACCGCCTCGTCGCTGTTCGTTACCTGGATAATCACTTCGCCTTCCTTCTCCCGTCTTCCTGCTCTCCCGGAAACCTGCGTGAGAAGCTGGAAGGTCCGTTCATTGGACCTGAAGTCCGGCATCAACAGGGTTGAGTCTGCGGAGATTACGCCGACAAGCGTTACCCTCGGGAAGTCGAGCCCCTTCGCGACGAGCTGAGTCCCGACAAGCATGTCCGCTTCACCCGAACCGAACTGCGTAAGGATCCTGTCGTGTGCGCCGCGCGTGGATGTCGTGTCCAGATCCATCCGTAATATCCTTGCTTCCGGGAAATGGCCCGCCATCTCCTCTTCGACCTTCTGCGTTCCGGTTCCGCCGTAGACCAGCTTCTCACTCCCGCATTTCGGGCAGCGCACTGGCGGATCTTTCACAAAGCCGCAGTAGTGACAACGGAGGTGCTTGCGCCGTTTGTGAAATGTAAGTGCAACATCGCAGTTCGGGCACATCTCCGTCGTGCCGCATTCCGAGCACTGAAGATAAGTCGAGAATCCCCTCCTGTTCCGGAGAATAATGATCCCCTCCTTCCTCACCAGCCTGTCGTCTATTTTCGACCTGAGCTCGTCACTGAAACTTCCAAACACCAGCTTTTCCCTGCGCTTCTTTCGCATATCAATGATCTCAATCTTGGGCATCTTCGCATCGTCGATCCGATCAGGTAGATTCAGGAGAGTGTACTTTCCGTTTGAGGCATTATAGTACGACTCGACGGAAGGCGTTGCACTGCCGAGTATGGCCGCGGCCCCCGCAATCGAACAACGCATCACGGCTACATCTCGGGCATTGTAGCGCGGGACCGAATCGCTCTGCTTGTAACTCGACTCATGCTCTTCATCGACGACTATAAGACCCAGATTTCGGACCGGAGCAAAAACGGCACTACGCGCGCCGATGACTACGGTTGCATCTCCCCTGAAAATCCTGCGCCAGGCATCATACCTCTCCCCGAGCGACATGCGGCTATGCATGACTGCAACCGACTGTCCGAAACGACGCCTGAACCTGTCGACAATCTGCGGCGTAAGCGAGATCTCAGGAACAAGAACGATTGCATTCTTACCCTGCTTCAGTGCGATATCTATTGACTCGATATAAACCTGTGTCTTTCCGCTTCCGGTCACTCCGTGCAGCAGGAAGGTGGCATATGCATTCGACGACAGCGACTCCGCTATTTTCCCGATGGATTCTTTCTGTTGTGTCGTTAACTCGAAGACTTTGTCCGGCTCATGATATCCGAATTCTGATTCACGATACGCTTCCCTGCCGAATAGCTCGACAACTCCCTTCTCAACGAGTGCCCGGAGCGAACTCATGCTCGCCTTCGATTGGGCAAGGAGCTGGACTACGCTAACCCCTCCTTCATGGACCTTCTCTAACTGGCTCAATTTGAGAAGCAGCTCCGCCTGCTTTGTCGCACGCTTGTCCAGTTCATCGAGGACGACGGACACTCGGCCGGGGTCTCTGTATTCTTCTTTGAGCTGCACATAGCTGTCGTACTTGACCGATGTCCGTGGGTCGGATAGCTTCTCTTCCAGCTCCACGATTCCTGACTCCGCAAGCTTGCCGACGTGATACCTGATGCCGCCGGTTCCGAATTTCCTGCCGAGCTGCTTGACCGTCATCCTCCCATTTGAAACCAGTGTATCAATTATCATCCGGCGAGTCGCATTTTTCTCTCCTGCGCCGTCGCTCAGAAGGCGGACAATCTGGGTGCTTTCCACGGATGTTCCCGCAGGCCCGGCAACCCTTAGAGCCTCTCCCCATGAACTCAGATAATAGTCCGATATCCAATGAGTTAGCTGGAGCATCCTGGAGGAAAAGATAGGAACATTATCTACCACATCCCGAATTGCCTTTACCTCAGTTAGTGTCGTCTGGGATGCAACGGATACCACGACTCCGGTCATGAATCGCTTCCTGAAGGGAGCGACCACCCTTACCCCTGCACTTACGGAATCCGCGAGCTCCTTGGGGATTTCATACGTGAACTGCCTATGCACAGGTATCGGAAACGCGACTTCACAGAATTTCCTGCTCACTCCCTGTTCAACTCCGAATTGAGACGATGCATTACTTCTATAAGAGGAATCGATTTCGATTCGGCTATCCTTTTGCATTCCTCGAATTCCGCCATGATTCTCGTTGTGCCATTTACCTGGCTTTCCTTGACCGTCACTTCACCGAAGCTGGTTTCCACTTTTCTGATTTCCCGGTGGACTTTCATTCTTCTGATGTGCTGCATTCTCAGTCCGAGTGTCGTTGTCTGTGAGAATATTTCGAGCGCAATCGAATTCAAGAGCGTCTCGGATGTCAGAACCGAAAGGAGGAACCCCGGCCTCCCTTTCTTCATCAACAAAGGCATCACGAATGCATCCGTCGCACCGGCCGCGAGGAGTTTTTCGATGATGTGAGGGATAAGCTGCGGGTTGATATCGTCCATGTTTGTCTCGACGAGTATAACATGGTCCTCTTCCAGGTCGGACTTAATCTCACCAACGACCAGCCTCAGGAGATTCGGCAGTCTTCCAAGGTCTCTCGAGCCTGCACCATAACCGATCTTCTGGATCTCGACAGGCCTGTCCTTCAGAAGTCCCTTCGATAGAGATGCCACGATGGCCGCCCCGGTCGGAGTAGTCAGCTCATAAGGGAGGTCGTTGAAAACGACCGGATACCCTTTCAGTATCTCCAGCGCGGCCGGGCCTGGTACGGGCAAAACGCCGTGTTTTGCTTCGAAGTATCCGTTTGAGCCGAGCCTGACCGGAGAAGTAAAGACAGATTCAATTCCGCTGAGTTCAAGGCAAATCGATGTACCGACAATGTCGACAATAGAATCTACCGCTCCCACTTCATGAAAGTGTATCTTATCGATCGAAGTGTCGTGTATCTTAGCCTCCGCTTCGCCTATTCTTCTGAATATCTCAAGCGAGTTACGCTTCACGGGCTCTGACACGCCGGAGCTCTCTATCAGATGTCTTATTTCCAGGTAGCTCCTGCCGTGATCGTGGTCATGACTATGCTCATGTTCGCCTGAACTGTGCCCCTTGTGTTCATGCCGGTGGACCGAAGTTCCGAGATCCTCGACTTTCTCGGATTCCCCCCCAACAATTACGTCAACTTTCGTGGCCGTGATGCCGCTTCGCACCATCTTCTCGAGTTTAAGCTCGACGTTGCCGAGGTTTAGTTTTGAAAGCTCATTAGTCAAATCGCGCGGGTCTACTCCGGAATCTATGAAAGCACCGAGCACCATGTCTCCCGCTATGCCCGCAAATGTATCGAAATACGCTATTCTCATTCACACTCCTTGATGAGAGTAATTTAGTTTTGGCCTACCTTGGTTTCAACACTCATCGCAGACGACAAAATGGTCCCCGATACCCTTTCCGCCGATGATCGCCGCTTACTCGCCGTGAAATACCATCGATCCGGATTAGAGCATGTAGGAGAGGACTTCATCCTGCCGATGGTTGATCCTGTAGTTTACCCGGGAGAGGACAAGACGAGCAAGGATTATTTCTGAAGATCGGAATATGAAGAAAAGCCGCCCAAAGACTCCGCCGACTTAATTGCATCAACAATTGCATCAGATACAGCATCCACTGCCAGAGAAGCCACAAGATCCAGCTGCGCTTTTGACTCACCGGCAGATACGGCAAAGACAGCGTCGCCGTCAAAACTCGTATGGACCGGCGTTATCCGCTTGGCGAGAGCATCATGACTTCGCTGTGCGACCCTGTTGAGCTCGGTCTTCGTAAGCGCAGCGTTAGTTACCACCGTAACGAGCGTGGTATTGCCGCCGGGCAGCGCTCGCTTCGGTATTCGCTCAGATTCTCGCGTGCTGTCCGCAGCGAACCTTCCGCCCTCCCTTGCACCGGCAATGACATGTCCGGACTCGTCGACGACATCGCCCACCGCATTGACAACCGCAACGGCCAGGACTCGAATTCCTTCGGCTTCGACCAGACTCATTCCCTGTCCTGATTTCATTGCCTTTTCTATTCCCGCCCATTTACCAACCGTAGCACCTGCGCCGGCACCGTGCGAGCCTTTCCTGAAGTCACCTTTCATCGCGGCTGCACATGCACTATATCCCATTCCTTCATCGGGAAAACTATCAGGATTTCCTATGTTCAGATCGAAAATGACCGCGGAAGGAACGATCGGGACCGGTTTCCATGGAGTCTTGTAGCCGAGCCCGTGATCCGAAAGGAATTTCATTGCACCAGTTGCAGCTGCCAGCCCATAAGCGCTCCCCCCGGTCAGCATTATTGCATCGATTCTGTCCATTTGTTTATCGGGAGAGAGAAGAGACAGCTCGCGGGTTCCCGGCGAAGCGCCACGAACATCGGCACTCGCACGCGCTCCCCCTTTGAAAATTATTGCAGTGCATCCCGTAATCCCCTGGAGGTCCTCCTGGCTTCCTATTTGCAGGCTGTCAAATCCAAACATGCTGTCTCCGTCAATACTCGTCTTTTCCGGGCCTTCTCATCAGGTCCCCAACCGCCGCCTGCGGGTTCTTGCCTTCGAACAGAACTCTGTGAACTTGTTCCATTATCGGCATCTCGACGCCGTGGCGGACGGCGAGCTCGTGAGCCGCCTTCGCGGTCGGAACACCTTCGGCCACCATCTTGATTTCATCCAGGACTTCATCCAGTCGCCTCCCGGCCGCGACCTGCTCTCCGACAAACCTATTCCTGCTGTACCTGCTCATGCATGTGACTATCAGATCGCCCATTCCTGCCAGCCCCGAAAATGTCTTGTGATGTGCGCCAAGCGCTTCCCCGAGTCGCGTGATTTCAACCATGCCGCGAGTCATCAGAGCTGCTTTCGTATTGTCGCCGTAGCCGGCGCCGTCGCTCATGCCGGCGGCAAGAGCTATAACGTTCTTCAATGCACCGCAAAGTTCGACTCCTTTGACGTCTCGGTTAAGATATACCCTGAAATACGGATTCATGAAGACGCGCTGCACAGCCTCGGCGCTCTTTCTGTGATGGGAAGCGGACACTATCGCTGTAGGCATCCTGCGGCTCACCTCTTCGGCATGGCTTGGCCCGGACAAGACGACATAGTTTTCCGCCGGACACCGCTTCATGGTCGAATTGACGAGCTCCGACATGGTGGAAAGCGTCCCGGCTTCGATTCCCTTGGCTGTATTCACGAATATCTTCCTGCGAAAATCGATATCCGCAATTCTTACCAATTGTTCACGGAGATATTGAGACGGGATTGAAGCGACCACGATATCCGCCTGACCGACGGCATTTTCGATGTCAGACGTGACGGTGATTTCCTCGGGTATCGTGACGCCGTGCAGATATGTCCGGTTCTCCCTGCGCTGCGCCAGCTCGGCGGCATACTCCTTCTTGTATGCCCAGAGAGTTACGTTGTGTTGGTTGTCGTGGAGAAGAATGGAAAGCGCGGTGCCCCACCCCCCTGCTCCTAGAACGGCAACCTTCATTTGTCCGCGTTGGGACGGATCTTCGAGCTGTGGAAGAATCTCAGCTTTTCGATTCGGTGTTCTCTCCCCTGAAGTAGTCGTACGATGTTCGCGCGGTGGTTGTAAATCAAGAATGCAGAAATGAAAATACTGAAGATGATCATCGAATGGTAATACCGCATGCCGACGTCAAAAACATTTGCGCGTACAAACATGACGATCGGAAATGCAATCGCAGCGCTGACCGAACCGAGCGATACATAGCGAGAACTCACGACAACAATGGCAAAAACGCCCGCGGCGATGCCGACATCAACGGGAGCAATCCCAAGCAGCATTCCCGCTGCAGTTGCGATTCCTTTCCCGCCCTTGAACCCTGCGAAGACGGTCCAGGTGTGACCCAGAATAGCGCTCATACCGGCAATAATCTGAACGACTGTGAAGTCCGAAAACGGCGTGGCGTTTTCTAGAGGGAAATGTCCATAAAACAACCTTGAAACTACTACCGCAGCGAGAAACCCTTTAAGAGCATCTATCGCTATTACGAAAACTCCCGGTCCCCATCCGAGAACTCGAATCACGTTCGTTCCTCCGGCGTTGCCACTGCCGTAGTCTCGAATGTCAATCCCTTTGAGAACTCTGGTGACAATGATGCTGGTCGGTATAGAGCCAACCAAATAACTTATCAGCACCACTACAATAAGAGAAACCATCAATGACCTCCTTAAGACCGGTACAAATTAGGACTTTGAATTGTTATATGCAATCCGACGAGGATGTGGAATCCCGCTCTTCCCTCTGCCTCCTCAACGCTTTCCGCAGGAGATTCAGCGGAAAAAGTCTGTCGAATCAAATTTCAGAAGATATTCGGAATGAGCTTCTACTTGACCCCATTCAAGTTAGCGTCATACCCTTTTAGCCCCAATTTGGGGAATTCTTCTTCACAATTAATTCGCTTCGAATAATGCGCAAACTCGTATTTGCGCCGCCACCATCTCATTCCAGATTCTTGGCAAAGTCAGGCAGAATATTCACAAGTTTGCCAGTCTGAAGAACTTTCTGCAAATCAGGATATCCCATGTTACCAATGGCAGAAGTGAGACGAACGCAAAATACATCCCGACAACCGCTACCGTAGGCGGGACAAGAGACATGACACCGAGTACAACCCCGACCCATCCGGTTATCCTCCCGAAGACTGCACTCCTCAACATTACCGTAGCGATGAGGAGAATTGAGATCCCCTCCAGGACATAACTCACATCGAAGGCAGTTCCCTGCCACGTCACCAGCATTGTCTGTCCCGCGGCGAGCAGAATGCTTCTCTCTGATTCGCTTCCCGCGGCGGCATAAAGACGACTGAGCGACATCATCTCGAAAGCGACGGTAGAAGAAAAATAGATTATCATCCCGGAGAGCCCGAGCGCGACGGCGACCGTCGTAACTGACGAGCTCGCCTTCCTGAGCGCAACATAAAGAGCAACCAGGATCATACCTGTGAGGACCTGGTCGACCATGAGGAGCAAGTCCATATCAAGGAGGCCCACAATGTCGCTCTTATGGAACAATTCAAACCAGCCTACGACGGTGGCCGGAGGAGGCCATAACATGAAGACTACGATCTGAATCGGAATAAGAACAACCATTATCAGTGCGGCAAAGCCTGCAATCCTGAACAGGCCATCCCACTTATGCGGCTCAAATGCTGCCGTAGGCCCCAACTTGTCCATACTCCGCCTCCTTTATTGATTAATGAGAAGAGTTTGAGAATGAATGGAGCTAACGCAAGCCCTGACCTGCACGAGAATGTATAACTCGACACTTTTGAGATCAAAGAGCAAATATGGAATCTCGACCGCCTGGGCGGATCATTGACTCAGATCAGCTCAGTCTCCCATCCGTCATAATCACCGTCGAGCCTGTTCGCCAAACGTTCAAGCTGCACACGTATTGACGTCAATGATCCAATCTGAGGAGCCAATTCCTTTGACGCCAGACAAAGCCACTTCCTGCCGCCAGCCGCCGGACCGTAATCTGCAGTGAATCCGTTTCCTTCCAGCTCGCGTTTAGCAGTCTCAGCTTTCTCCACTGTCGGAAAATAGAGGTAAAAATCCACTCTCCTCCGTTTGGAACGGTCCGCTTTGTGTCGGTCAAGCAGGTCCAGTACCGCCTGATCCGGATTCGTGGGCCTCCCTGATGCGTCTTGAACAGCATTGAATTGACGAATTACAAACCACAGGAAAGAGAAAGGAAATATCTATGAAAGCCAGAATGGAGCCGGGCAAAGCCGAGCCCCTGGTTTACCAGGCCATGGCG